>JBDSOU010000049.1:0-8553 GCA_039914625.1 Bacteroidia bacterium
ATTGTTTGAAGATCAAAACCGTCAATGGTTTGCAGTTCCTCAAATGACAAAAGATGGCCATTTTTTTTAATGTGACTGAATAAATTTTCAATCTGTATATCGTTAAGCAACCCAAGTTGCTGCAACTCATCCCTTGTGGTACTATTTAAATTAATCGGATGCCGGTTGAAATATCTCAGGTTATCCGCAAGTTCCGTAAAGTCAGCATTTTCATCAGCCGTTTCTGCAACGGTTTCAATCCGGTCTTCAATTTTTTGCTCAATTGTGTTAACGGGCGGGGGAGGAATTTCCTGTGCGAAGCAACAGACAACTGACAACTGACAACTAACAATAAACAATAACACAATAAACTTATTAATAAAGTTCAGATATTGTTTAGTGCTGAACGCTGACATAAAAAAATTATTTCGGAGAATACGTTAATGACACGTTAGGAGTATAGCCAAGCTGCTGATGATAGCTTGCGGCAATATCAAATTTTAACGATTCAAAATCAAATCCGAAACCGAATGCAGTTTTCGTGGGATTGGTGGAAACGCCTCCTCTTATATACAAGATCTTTACAATATGGTATTCAATACCTGTTTTAAAAATATTGTCGGCATCCATATTTTTTTCTGATTCTATGCTAACGGTAACCTTATCCGAAAAAAGATAACTTAACCCGCCTTTTAATACAGTTGGAATTTTTTCATCATCGTAATCCGCAAGCGATGACCTGGTCGGATTAAAAACATGCGCACCTAAAAATAATTTTGGAAGAATCTGCGCACGGAATCCCGCTTCAACAGCAATTGCGCTGTTCGAACCGTAGCCTTCTGAAATGAAAGTTCCGAAATAATCCAATTGAATTGACGCAGAAATATTATCACCAAAACTTTTTGCATACGCCAACCCTACTTTTTTTTCATTGTATAAATTGTAACCAAAATAGCTCATGCTTACGCCAAAAACACCAAGATCTTTTAACGGTAAGGCCACCGCAATTCCACGCGTGCTTAGTTCGCTCAGCAAAAAAGAATTTTCATTAAAAGCTCCGGCAGAAAATTTTGTAATGTATGCAAGGCCGGCCTGGTTGTGAAATGCAGCCCACACATCCGCATACGTAACAGACGCACCTGCAAGAGCCGCTGATCTTCCCCCGGCCTGGATGGATTCATTGCCAGCGAAGGATGAAAACGAAGAAGAAATAAGCGCCAGGTAAATAAATAAAACGGGTAACTGTTTTTTCATGAGTGTGAAGGTATAATTTTTATTTCAGACGTTAAGAATTATTTTTTTTCCTGCATATTATTTTCATTTTTAGCACTCGTATTTCTTCCCGGTAATTTTTCGAATTAAGCAGTTAGTATTTTTTTATTTCCGTAACGATTTATAATTGTAATGATAAGAAAAACCATGAAAACAATAAATACCGGGTACGTATTCACAAAATACCTGAAGCCTGAAACACCGTACATATTTAATGTCAACGCTACCAGCCAGGGAAAGATCACCAGGATAAATGCGGGTGCAGTTAGTTTTTTTTGTGAAAAGAAAAACAGTGTCATTCCGATTGTCCCTGCTATGGTAACAAAAAGATAAAGGGAAAAATAAAAGAGCTTTACCATTTTCTGGAGCAAATTCATCTGATTAAAAGGTGTCATGGGCAACATTCCCGTGGTATTAGTAAAAAGAAGACGATAAAATCTTTTTACAGGATTGATAAAATAATACCTGAACATATTTTTACTCCTGTAATCATCAGTATAGCGCAATGCAATGGCGCTTGCCAGCATATTAAGCGAATCTCTTTCAACTGCTGTCAATGAAGTGTCCACACTTGCATTAAAAATTTTTTTAAGCTGAATGAGAGAATCTTTGTTAAAAGATGCATTAAAGGCAAACGTGGGAAAAATATAATCATTTGCCTGTGCAAGAGGAGTAACATGAAACCAATTGGCTTCACTTCCTCCTTCAAATTCCATATCAACGCCTCCCCATGCCTGGATCAAATGACGGATCGAAATGGCGGATGTTCTGTAGGCGCCCATTTCACCATAAGATTCGGAAAGGGAAGTTTCAAGCGGAATAAATTTTTTCATCACCACAAAATTCCTGTAAATCCACGCGGATTCACAGATTACGAATGGAATAAAAAATAAAAAGCATGTTGTTATAAATTTTGATACGGAAAGATTTTTGCGTTCGTACAGGATTAATGCAAGCGGAAAAAGTATCAGCAAAGTTCCGAGAAACGGTCGCAGAAAAAAAGCCCAAGTAATAAAGAAACCTGAGAGTAAAAGATAAACTGCTTTTCGCTCTTCAAAATATTTGAATATGTAATACAGGAAAAAACATATTGCAGAAACTGAAAAACTCTCAGATAATGAATACACATCAAATATTGCAGTATGTGCACTTACAGCCAACAGGATAAAAGAATATAAAAATGCTTTGCTGCTCTGAAAAATTTTTTCAGCAATGCGACTGATTAAATACACACTTATTGCTCCCAGAAGAATTTGCAATGAAAATAAAAGAAAGAGCGCGGTTTCTTTACTACTGACTAAGAAACGAAATAACATATAAGGCGCACTATATCCGGGCATGCGGCCGGCAAATGGCTTACCAGGGGAAAACTCATACTGAAACATTCCTTTTTCAAAATACTGATCTACTGTTCCAAGAAAATACTCGTAATCATTTTGCTTTAACCCGACAAAGCCGATTGACTTTTCAGGAAATGCCTGTTTTGCAGCATGCAGAAAAAAAGTCAGAATACATATACGGATAATCAATGCAGCGGAAACCCAGAAAAATATATTGGAAGATCTAAAAAAAGTATTGTTATTGGTGGTCATAAAAAGAATAATTTCTTTGTAAAAGGAATTTTGAATCGCTGCAACTTATTTTGCAACTTTTATTGCTTCATTTGCCTTGAGCACTTTTTCCTTTAATGATTTTTTGTACTCAATTATTTTTTGCAACATTTTTACATCACCGGTTGCAATAATCTGTGCAGCAAGGATGCCGGCATTTTGCGCGTTATTCAGCGCAACAGTTGCAACAGGAATTCCTCCGGGCATCTGTAAAATGGAAAGAATGGAATCCCATCCGTCAATAGAGTTGCTTGACTTAATGGGAACGCCAATTACAGGACAGGGAGTTAAAGCTGCAACTACACCCGGCAAATGCGCTGCTCCTCCGGCTCCTGCAATGAAAACTTTTATTCCGCGCGCACTTGCGCCTTTGGCAAGCTCCATAACTATTTCGGGAGTACGATGGGCTGACAACGCATTTATTTCATAAGGAATTTCAAATTGATCAAGAATTTTTGCAGCTTCCTGCATCAATGGTAAATCGGATACACTGCCCATAATGATACTTACAAGTGGATTCATATTTTTTGTTTTTCGGTAAAAATAATTTTTTTCTTTGACCTGTACATTTTAAATTACATTCTTCAACGAAGAACCAATTTTCTATTTTCAAAATCAGGTGCCTTAAAATTCGGACTCCAAACTAAATCACTATTTTCGCCAACCATTATCCTATGTCAACCATAAAATTAAAAGACAAAGAATTTATTGTTATGCTGCCAGCTGAAGAAATTCAGTCACGTGTCAAAACAATTGCCTCTGAAATAAATGCTCAATACGAGGGGAAACAACCTTTATTTCTGGGTGTGCTCAATGGCGCTTTTTTGTTTATGGCAGACCTTTTTAAAAACATTAACCTGTTATGCGAAATTTCATTTATCAAGGTCTCTTCATACAGTGGAACAGCTTCTTCAGGCCAGGTAAAAAATCTGATCGGCTTGAATGAAAATATTACAGGTCGCCATATAATTGTTGTGGAAGATATTGTTGATACTGGTGACACTATGAAATATTTACTGGATGAACTGAAAAGCAAAAATCCTGCTTCCGTCAAACTTGCAACTATTTTGTTTAAACCCGAAGCATTAAGGCAAGATGTAAAGCCTGATTATGTCGGGTTTGAAATTCCTCCTGCATTTGTTGTAGGCTATGGTCTGGACTATGACGGATTAGGAAGAAATTTGAATGATATTTATGTGTTGAAACAGTCGTAAGTCATATGTAACTTGACAACCTTTATTTGTAAATTGTAAATTGTAAATCGGACATGCTCAATATAGTTCTCTTCGGTCCTCCCGGTTGCGGCAAAGGAACACAATCTGCAAAGCTGATTGAAAAATACAATCTTATTCACCTTTCAACGGGAGATATTTTGCGCAGTGAAATTGCAAACGGAACCACACTTGGTCTTGAAGCAAAAAAATTAATGGACCAGGGAATTCTTGTTCCTGATGAAGTAGTGATCGGGATGATCAGCACAAAGCTGGATGCAAACAAAAATGCAAACGGATTTATTTTCGATGGCTTTCCACGCACGCAGGCACAGGCAGCAGCGCTTGATAATTTACTGAAGGAAAAAGGAACTTCCATTACAGGCTTGCTCGCTTTAGAAGTTGAGTACGATGAATTAGTCAGAAGAATTTTACATCGCGGAAAAGATTCAGGGAGACCGGATGATCAGAATCCTGTTGTGATCGGGAAGCGTGTTGATGAGTACAATAAAAAAACTGCTCCATTGATTGATTATTATAAATCACAAAATAAACTTCATTCCATCAAGGGCAATGGAACTATTGATGAGATTTTTGCAAAGCTTGGTGATGTGATTGATAAATTATAAATCTCTCCCCGACCCTATCCAAAGGAGACGGAGGCTTTTCAAAGAAAATTTTTACTCAACTTTGAACTTTAAACTTTGAATTTTTAAGATGGCAGAATCCAACTTTATAGATTACGTTAAAATCAACTGCCGTTCAGGAAAAGGCGGAGCAGGCTCGGCACATTTTCATCGGGACAAACAAAATGCGAAAGGCGGGCCTGATGGCGGTGATGGAGGCAGAGGGGGGCATATTGTTGTGAGAGGCAATAAACAATTGTGGACACTGCTGCATTTGAAATACCGAAAGCATGTTATTGCTGAGGATGGAGGCAAAGGAGGCAGTGCGTTGAAAACAGGCGCCAATGGAAAAGATGAAATTCTCGAAGTTCCTCTCGGCACTATTGCAAAGGATTTTGAAACCGGGGAGTTTTTATTTGAGATTGAAAAAGAAGGGCAGGAATTTATAATTCTCGAAGGGGGCAGAGGCGGAAAGGGAAATGACTTTTTTAAATCTGCTACTAACCAGTCACCTCACAATGCACAACCCGGTGAACCCGGAAAAGAAGTCTGGAAAATTCTTGAATTGAAGTTAATGGCTGATGTCGGGTTAGTTGGATTTCCAAATGCCGGCAAATCAACTTTACTCTCTGTTGTATCGGCAGCGAAACCGGAAATTGCGAATTATCCTTTCACCACTTTGGTTCCGCAACTCGGAATGGTTTACTATCGCGACAACCGTTCGTTCGTGATGGCTGATATTCCAGGAATAATTGAAGATGCACATCTCGGAAAAGGATTGGGATTGCGCTTTCTCCGTCACATTGAACGGAACTCTATTTTGCTTTTCATGATTCCTGCTGATGCAAATGATTTGAAAAAAGAATATAAAATTTTATTAAACGAATTAAAGCTCCACAATCCTGAATTGCTTGATAAAAAAAGAGTCATTGCCATTTCTAAATGCGATATGCTGGATGATGAATTGCTTAAAGAATTAAAAAAATTGGCACCAAAGGATAAAACCAACGATGGCGAAAAAGTTCCGGTTGTTTTTATTTCTTCCATTGCGATGAAAGGGATTGACGAGTTGAAAGATGTGTTGTGGAGAATGTTGAACTGAGTACAAAGTATTAAGACAAAATAAATCATGTCTGAATATTTAAAAGATATTGATACAATGCTTTTTCTTTTTATCAATAGCCATCACTGTTCCTTTTGCGATTTGGTTTTCTATTGGACAAGTAACAAATGGATATGGATTCCGTTTTATATTTTTCTTGCTTTTATTATTTGTAAAAATTCAGGAAAGGAATTTTGGAAAATTTTAATTGCCATAGCAGTTTTAATTTTATTTACTGATCAACTTTCTGTTTTTATAAAAGATCATGTAATGCGTTATCGTCCCTGTCATAATTTAATTCTGCAACCGCAAATTCATTTGGTCAGTGGTGAATGTGGCGGGCTATTCGGGTTTATCTCCTCTCATGCAGCAAATTCAGCAGGACTTGCTTTATTTTTAATTCTTCTTTTCAGAAAAAAAATAACATTGTTTGTTTATGTTTTGCCAGCGTGGTGCTTTATTGTTTCATACAGCAGAATTTATCTTGGAACACATTACCCGCTGGATGTTTGGGGCGGATGGATGTTAGGAATTTTCCTATCTTTAATAGTTGTTTACTCTTATAAAAAATTATTACTGAAAGAAAAAATAAAACCTTAGCATGAATTTATTTTTCGTTTTTCTTGGTGGCGGACTTGGCAGTCTTGCGCGTTATGGAACAGGAGTATTAAGTAAAAGAATATTTGACATAAATTTTCCTTACGGAACTTTTATTTCAAATATTACCAGCAGTTTTATTTTAGGAATGCTTGTGGGCTGGCTTGCATTGCGTGCAACTCACCAGGAACCTTACCGTTTGATAATTGCTGTTGGCTTTTGCGGAGGGTTCAGCACGTTTTCTTCTTTTACATTAGAATCTTTTGAAATGATACGGTCAGGAAATTATGTGATGGCTTCTGTAAATATTTTCGGCTCCATTTTAGTTTGCATTGCTGCTCTTTGGGCAGGCGCTCTCTTAGCACGGTATTTTTAGCAACGAATTAGCACTAATTTAATTTGCGGCATCAATTATTTTTACATTTACAAAAAAAATCTATGCACCGCTTTATTATTTCTATTGCTTTCATACTGACTGTTTCGTACTGTTATTCACAACAAAAAAAATTATCACCCGAACCTCCTTCAAAGCCAAAGCTTGTTGTCGGTATTGTCGTTGACCAGATGCGTTACGATTACATTGACCGTTACTGGAAAAAATTTGGTGAAGGAGGTTTTAAGAGATTAGTAAATGAAGGAACATTTTTCACGAATTGCCATTATAATTATGTTCCGACAGAAACTGCACCTGGCCATGCAAGTATTTATACAGGTGCCACTCCTTCCGTTCACGGAATAATTTCCAATGGATGGTGGAATGAGGGTGCAAAAAGAGGTTTAAGCAGTGTGCAGGATGAAAACAATCCTTTAAAATTATCTCCCAATAAATTATTGGTTGAAACTCTTACCGACCGATTTAAAAAATCATTTGCCGGATCGCGGGTTTATAGCATTTCAATTAAAGATCGCGGGTCTATATTATCAGGAGGGAAAAATGCCGATGTTGCTTTTTGGTATGAAGATGCAACAGGTAAATTTATTTCAAGCGATTACTATTCAAAAGAGCTGACCTCTGCAAAATGGATTGCAGATTTTAACAACAGCAATTATCCAAAACAGTTTTTAAAGAAAGGATGGAGCCTCATTTCCGGACACCATTATGATAATGCAGACTCTTCTTCTTATGAAGGCACATTAGGTATCAATAAGAAATCCGTTTTCCCATACCGTTTTGATACTACTGCTTATGTTGATATTAAATATACTTCATGGGGAAATAAACTAATTGAAATGTTTGCGGAACAAACATTGATTAATGAAAAACTCGGGCAAAACAAAATTCCTGATTTTTTATGCATCAGTTTTTCTTCAACGGATTATGTCGGACATAGATTCGGAATCAACTCGGTTGAATTGGAACAAACATACATTGATCTTGATGCCGATATAGCTAACTTGTTAAACTTGTTTGACAAACGAATGGGCAAAAACAATTATTTGCTTTTTCTTACAGCCGATCATGGAGCTGTTTCCAATCCTCAACTATTGCATGATAGCGGACAACCGGGCGGAATTATTTTGTTTGATGAATTAAAAACGAAATTAAAAAACCTTGCAGGTGATGTGCCGGGAAAAGATTCATTACTTCTTGATATTGGCGGTGACCAGATTTATTTCAATCACGATCTTATCAAAACAAAAAATCTGAATAAGGATTCCTTGTCAGCAGTTGTTACTGATTTTTTAATCGGCCAGGATGGTATTGCAATGGCAGTTACCAAAAGTGATCTTAAAAATAATGAATACAAGTACGGAATCAGAGCAATGGTTAAAAACGGTTTTAATGCTTCGCGAAGCAGCGACATACAATGGATTGTAAAACCTAATTGGCTTATCTGGTATTATAAAACCGGCACATCTCACGGAACACCTTATGAATATGATACGCATGTGCCACTAATTTTTTACGGATGGAAAATAAAAAGTGAAAAGTCAGATGTTGATGTTAAGATTACGGATATTGCACCGACAGTTTCAAAATTGCTTGGAATTGATTTGCCGTCAGGCGCAACGGGGAAGCCTATAAAAGAACTGTTAAATAGATAAAATGCTTTTTTCCGGTTGTCAACTGAGGAAAGGAGTTTTATATCCCTGTCTTACGGATATGACCGGAGTATCAGCGAGTTTTTAAGTAAAATAATTTATTCTTCTTCCTC
>JBDSOU010000061.1:0-6636 GCA_039914625.1 Bacteroidia bacterium
ATAGACAATCATTTAATCCGTTTAATCATAGTTCAAGACCATCAAAAGTAAAGGAAAAAAACCAAATTTTAAAAAACCCTTTGCACCTTAAATATAATTTGCGGCACTTTATTGTCAGTAGGGTATAATACCGGCTATAACTCAACTTGAATTGCTGTTGGCTCATGTTGAATTGCTCTTAATTCAACTTGAATTACTCTTAATTCAACTTGAATTACTCTTAACTCAACTTGAATTGCTCTTAATTCAACTTGAATTGCTCTTAACTCAACTTGAATTGCAGCAATTCAACTTGAATTGCTCTTACTTCAAGTTGAATTAACGGCTATTCAACATCAAGAAGCAGTAATTCAATATAAGGTTGCAGCTTTTTTACATAAGATTTTGATATTGATAATCAAGAAAATAGCTAAATTATTTGAAAAAGGTCAATTAATGTTTTAAAAAGGGGAACCTTCTATTGGATTTATATGTACAAGTCTATAAATTCTAAAATAATAAATTATGAGCACAACAATTACAACCACAATCATCCCTGCACTGGGATTACGAAAATTAACTGATAGCGGATTGAACACGTACGCTATGGAGCGCATCGAATCTTACATTTTGTATGGTGTCCAGTTTCCGGGTCTTAAACCGACCCAGCCGCAATTGGCGACTGCGCAGACTGATTATTCCAAAGCGTTAGGTAAACTGGGTAGTGGCGGCAAATCGGCTACCATTGCTAAAAACAATCAGCGTACTAATCTTGAGAAAATACTCTCACAGATTGCTGAAAACGCTGCTGAATTTGCTGACGGAGATTCAGAACTTTATGCACTGCTTGGTTTCGGAATGAAATCAAAAGGAACAGCTACTGCACAGTTGCCTGCACCGACTAATTTTTCAGTTAAAAACGGTCCTTCCAGCGGCAGTATTGAGTGCCGGTTTAAGTATGTTAAAAATGCACACGCTTATGAAGTGTATGTAATAGATGAAACCGGAAAAATTGTTGCAACTGCTACTAACTCCTCTACTCCGGTTATTACTTTTGATGTTGCACCGCTTAAGCAATACAAAGTAAAGTGCCGTGCCATTGGCGCTAAAAACAAAAAAGGCACATGGACTTCTGATATAATGATTAACGTTATATAAAAATATCCTTACTTTTTTTAATCAACTAAAGGCTGCCCCGTAAGGCGGTCTTTTTTTTTGTTTAAAGTTTAAAGTCTAAAGTTTGAACGCGCCAGCCAACTTTAAACTTTAGACTTTACCTGTCCCGATTTTTATCGGGAAACTTTAAACTTCCCACCATTTTCGTATTTTCGCCCCCATCTCTCTATGAAAAACACCGCACTCACCGAAACCCATCTTGCGCTGGGAGCTAAAATGGCTGAATTTGCAGGCTACAATATGCCCATTCAATACACCGGCATTAATGACGAACACGAAACTGTCCGCAAAGCCGTTGGGGTTTTTGATGTTTCCCACATGGGCGAATTCATTTTAAAAGGTCCTGATGCTTTAGATTTAATTCAGAGAGTAACTTCAAATGATGCAGCTAAACTCACTGATGGTAAGGCACAATACGCCTGTTTGCCAAATGACAAGGGAGGTATTGTTGACGACCTGATTGTTTACCGCATTGACGGAGGAACTTACATGCTTGTAGTGAATGCTTCCAACATTGAAAAAGACTGGAACTGGATTTCGGCCCGTAATGATAAAGGGGTTGAAATGCACAACATTTCCGATAAAACTTCTTTGCTTGCCGTACAGGGCCCACAGGCGACAGTCGTTTTACAAAAACTCACCGATGTTAATCTCTCCGAAATTCCGTATTACAGTTTTAAAAAAGGAATAGTTGCCGGATCAGAAAATGTTGTAATTTCCAATACCGGTTATACCGGTGCAGGCGGTTTTGAAATTTATTTTGAAAACAAAGATGCTGTTCATATCTGGAAGGCATTATTTAATGCAGGAAAAGACTTCGGAATCAAGCCAGCCGGTCTCGGTGCGCGCGATACGCTGCGGTTGGAAATGGGTTTTTGCCTTTACGGGAATGATATTGACGACAACACTTCGCCTCTCGAAGCAGGCTTAGGATGGATAACCAAATTCACCAAATCATTTACAAATTCTGAAAACTTAAAATCTCAAAAGGAAAAAGGAGTTTCAAAAAAGCTGGTCGCATTTGAAATGATCGAACGGGGTATTCCGCGTCATCATTATGAAATTCTGAATGCCAACGGAGAAAATATCGGGCTGGTTACTTCAGGAACGCAATCACCATCCTTGCAAAAAGCCATTGGAATGGGATATGTAAAAGTTGAAAATGCTGCAGATGGTGCTGAAATATTTATAAAAGTCCGCGACAAATCAGTAAAAGCAAAAATTGTAAAGCCTCCTTTCTACAAAGGTTAAAATATAGATGTAGAAAATTGAAAATTGATATTTGATGCTTACTACTTTCTACTTACTACTTTCTACTTTCTACTTACTACTTACTACTTTCTACCCGAAACTTAAGACTAAGCACAATGGTTAACACCCATAAAATGAACGGCCGCGAAAGCAGGAAGCCTACTATTGACGTTTGCTTTTCACCTGCTTTATTTCATTTATACGATCCCAAGGAGTGCATCATAGTAGTGATAGATATTCTGCGCGCTACCTCCTCCATGTGTGTGGCATTTGAGCATGGCGCAAACAGCATAGTCCCCGTTTCTACTGTCGAAGAAACACTGCTTTACAAAGAGAAGGGATATTTAACAGGAGCCGAAAGGAATGGTGAACCGCTGGAAGGTTTTGATCTTGGCAATTCTCCGTTCAGCTATATGGATCCGAAAATAAAAGGGCGCGATATTGCGTTGACCACTACTAACGGAACACGGGCTATTAATGCCGCAAAAAAAAATGCATACCAGGTGGTCATCGGTTCGTTCCTCAACATGGATGTGCTCATGCAATGGTTGAAAGAACAAAAAAGAGATGTTATCTGCTTATGCGCAGGATGGAAAAATACATTTAACCTTGAAGACACACTCTTTGCAGGTGCAATGGTATATAAGCTGAAAAAGGATTTTGATTTTTCACTCGGCCGCGATTCATGCATTGCCGCTGAATACCTGTATATGCTTGGAAAAAATGATATGTATAAATTCCTGGGCGAGTCATCGCACCGTCTCCGTTTAGAACGACTGCATATTGAAAAAGATATTGAATATTGTCTTTCGTTAAACAAAACATCCGTGGTTCCCATATTGCAGGGCGATGCTCTCAAAAATATCCTGGTGCACCAGGCTGTCTGAAAATTATTTGTATCAATGTCTCCGGCTAAAAAAATAAAATGGATGCTGGTATGCCTGTTGCTTTGTAGCAGCATTACTCTGGTTTTTGCATGGGGATTCTGGGCGCACAAACGCATTAACCATATAGCCGTATTTACATTGCCGCCCGAAATGATCGGCTTTTATAAAAAGAATATAGACTACGTTACTGATCACGCTGTTGATCCTGATAAAAGAAGGTACGCTTTCGCGGAAGAAGCGCCACGCCACTACATTGACCTCGATCATTATGGAGCGCATCCCCTTGATTCTGTTCCCAAATTCTGGAAAGCTGCCGTTGAAAAATTTTCTGAAGACACTTTAAATGCTTACGGAATTGTTCCCTGGTGGATTGATAAAATGTTATCCCGGCTCACACAGGCTTTCAAAGATAAAGATCCGGTAAAAATATTAAAGCTCAGCGCTGACATTGGTCATTACATAGCAGATGCTCATGTGCCGTTACATTGCACAGAAAATTATAACGGGCAGTTCACCAACCAGGTCGGCATTCACGGTTTCTGGGAATCGCGCGTGCCTGAATTATTGGGCAAAGAGTATGATTATTTTACCGGCCGTGCTCAATTTATTGACAAACCAATGGACAAAATCTGGGAGATTATCACCGAAAGCTTTAATGCAAAAGATTCTGTTCTTGAATTTGAAGCGCAGTTGAATCAAAACTTTTTGCAGGACAAAAAATATGCTTTTGAGCAAAGAGGCAACACTACTGTGAAAGTATATTCAGCAGACTATACGACAGCGTACAGCAAAATGTTAAACGGAATGGTGGAACGAAGATTAAGAAGCTCCATAATTGATGTGGGAAGTTTTTGGTACACTGCATGGATAAATGCCGGTTCACCTGATCTTGACAATTTACAGGATGCTGTGCTGAGTGACGCAGAAAAAAAACAGCTTGAAGAAGAAGATAAAATGTGGAGAACAGGAAAAGTTAAAAGCAATAAAGGGCATAACGAAGAAGACACGGAAAGTAAGCCATAAGAATATATTTTTTTACCAGCTACGTGATTGCTGAAAAAAAGAAGCCGTCCTTCAATGAAGGACGGCTTGCTGTTTAAAAGAAAAGCGATTATTTATTGTTGTCAGTACCGGTATGTTCAATAACAAGGTGGCCAATGAAACGGTCAATGTCAAGCAGCAACTCTGTTCTTTTCCGGAGATTAATAAGCTGCTCCGGTTCTCCCAGGTCGTAGTCAAAGAGTATTATCGTGCGTGTATCTGCCGAAGCGCTCCAGGTAGTATAAACCATAGGTACATCTGCCATGAGTGAAAGATTATCCTGGATTTTATCGAAGTCGCTGTACAGTGATTTCAGGAACGCAAATTTTTCTGAATCAAGAATCCATTTTTTCTGACCGGTAACTGCCACATACTTTCTGCCTTCATAAATTACCAGGCCATTTGATTTTACCGTTACGCTGTAATCGGGTGTATGAGTGAGGGCTGCCTGGTGATCAATTTTAATCATATCAATAACCACAGGCGCTTTGTTGCTTACTAATGATGAAGCTTGCTGATCCTGCACGCTTGCGGATACTTTCTGAATGTCACCTTTTGCATTAATGCCCGAAGGTGCCTGAATAATTTCTTTCTCGCAGCTTGCAAAAAATAAAACGGATGCTATTGCAGATGCACTAAGAATGTTTTTGAGGTTAAAGTGTTTCAGAGTTTTCATGTTGTTTAGTTTTTTATTATTTTAGTTATTTGATTAATTATGTGTCAAAAGTATATGTACACACCAATGAAAGAAAGCGGCAATGAGCAATAAGTGTAGAAATCATGTCAATTGGTATCAGCTTTCGTGTAAAAGGAACCTCATGAGTTCAGAACATGCTGCAAAAACAGTTGTCAGGAAAAAGGGAATAAAGATTTTTCATACCTCCTGCCCGTTTTTTAAAAAAATCATGTAGGTTTGTGAACCCCTCCTACCGAATGAAAAAAAGAATAATTTTCCTGTTCAGTGTTATTGCTGTTATTTTTCCATTCCATTCCTTCACACAAAATTTTTTAAAGCCTGAATATGTTGAAGGTAATTTTAATGCGGGGTCCATTTTAAAGAACCACCCGCAGTTTCCCCCGGTAGAACAGCCTTCCTTTGTCGGAGGCATACATATCTGCTCAAAATTTGATGGTGCAAAGCCGTGGCATAAAAATTATAATTATGCAGAGTTTGGGTTCAATGTTATTTTCGGAAACATCGGCAATAAAAATGTGCTTGGCAATGTTGCTGCGGTTATTCCTGAAATACTGTTTCCACACCGCCTTTCTGAAAAATTCAAATTAACTGTATCAGTCGGCATCGGCATTTCGTATTTTAATAAACCTTATAACCAGGTTTCGAATCCTGAAAATATAGTGATCGGCTCGCACCTTACTTTTTGCGCAATGGCGGCTGTGAGCCTTGAGTATAAGGTGAAGGATAACTTTTCTGTCATGCTTCGTCCGTGCCTCTATCACAGTTCTAATTCGCATACATCACTTCCCAATGTCGGAATGAATCTTCCCCTTATCGGCATAGGAATAAAATATTTTCTCCGTGATCCTGCTTCCATTATAAAAAGTGACTCGTCAGGAGGCTATGATAAAAATATTCATTTCAACATGCGGCTGGGTTTAGGGGTTAATGAACAGGGAGGTTCTACCGGTCCGGCAAATGGTCCTAAATATCCAATTTATATAGCTTCATTTTTTGTTACCAAAAACATTTCCCTCGTCAACAAATTGCAGATGGGTATTGAAGGATGGTACAACACCGGTGTCTATGACTATATTACCAGTGAAGGGTTTTATGATGCGAACGAACATTTGAAATCCGGTGCTTTAGTTTTTTTTATCGGCCATGAATTCCTGCTGGGGCATTTCAGCCTGGTCACACAGGGCGGCATATATATTTATAACCCCTTTTACAGGGATAAATTAAAGAGCCAAAGCGAAACTTCAGTGATGGAAAAATTCAAAACACTTATTCCGGCACGCCTCGGTTACCAGTATTATTTTTTTGATGCAACCGTAAAACACCGGCATAATTTATTTCTTGGCATATATATCAAAACCAATTTAGGACAAGCTGATTTTCTGGACATGGGCGCGGGATATACTTTTTGAAATTAAGTCGTAAGTCATAAGTTGTAAGTCGTAAGTCGTAAGATTGGAAGATGAAAGTTAGAAGATGGCAAACTTTAAACCTTAAACTTTAAACTTTAAACCTTGAACCTTAAACTTTCGTCCGTAACTTTGCATGCGGAATGAAAAAAATATTCTTATTCTTTTTATTTATTGCTGCTCTTAAAGCCAACGGGCA
>JBDSOU010000011.1:0-15013 GCA_039914625.1 Bacteroidia bacterium
ATTTATCATGTTGTGATCAAAATTGCAGATAATGTTTTTAAAAATGCCAAACTGGTAATAGTGAGATGAATAAAGCAATATTGATACTGAGTTATATCATTGTGCATAATTTTTCTTATGGACAGGGGTTTAACCATATTTGGTTATTAGGTGATAATTCTCTTGCCCCTTTTCCGGCAAATGGAAGAATGTTTATTGATTCAAATAGTTATAATATTATTACAGAATCGCGCAAAATGGATTTTCTTGGTACTGAAGGAAATATCTGCAATGCCAATGGTAATTTTTTAATGAGCAGCAACGGAGTTTGGATTGCTGATGCGACCAATGATACAATGATGAATGGTGATAGCATAAATCCGAATGGAGTTACGAGTAGCTGGCCCTTTGGGTTGCCATATTTTGCGAACAATATTTTTTTGAATTATCCTGGTGACAGCACCAAATATATATTGTTTCATCATACCATTACGCAGGTAGGAAGTTATTATCACTGCTTTGAATTATATTCATCTGTTATTGACGTGACATTGAATAGCGGGTTAGGAGGGGTAACACTAAAAAACAGTGTTGTTATTCAAGATACTTTAAACGAAGGCATTGGTGCCTGTAAACATGCTAATGGGAGTGATTGGTGGATAGTAATGATGAAAGATGCGAGCGACATTGCTTACACTGTGCTTTGCGATTCATCGGGCATCGCTACTGTATTTAAGCAACACTTAAATTATAACCCTCTTCCTGTTGAAAATGGTGCACAGCTTTCTTTTTCTCTTGATGGCACCAAGTTCATTACAACTACGTACGATAATCCGACAAATCAAAATAGTTTTTTAGTGATTGCAGATTTTGACAGATGTACAGGTATGTTCAGCAATACGCAAACAATACAATTAACAAATGGAAGTTATTTATGGGGGCTCGCTTTTTCACCATCGGGTAAGTATGCTTATGCCTGCAGCAGCGGATATATCTTTCAAGTGGATGTGGACAACTTAACTGTTGATACCGTTGCAACTTATGATGGTTTT
Source organism: Bacteroidia bacterium (assembly GCA_039914625.1). Lineage (GTDB taxonomy): Bacteria > Bacteroidota > Bacteroidia > AKYH767-A > OLB10 > DATEMK01. The sequence goes on from JBDSOU010000011.1 coordinate 1,032, forward strand.
ATTTCTCCGCCTACTTCTACCTGCTGCGCTACCACTTTCTGGAATATGTACCTTGCAGCCAATGGTAAAATTTATGTGACATCGGGAAGCAGAGTGAGGCATTTTACAGAAATTAATTATCCTGATAGTGCGGATACAGCTTGTAATGTGCAGCAGCATTCAGTTTTTATAGGTAATTACCCTCACCTGCGTGCTGTTCCTAACCATCCAAATTATTACCTCGGCTGCGATACAACAGGAGGCTGTACTTGTTTAACGGGAATAAATGAAAACCAACAAAACGATTTTCGTTTTCGTATTTATCCCAACCCTGTAACGGAAGGGTATCTGCACATTGGTTACTTGTTGCCACAAAATAAAAAAGGGTTGTTTCAGATTTATGATATAACTGGTAAGGTGGTTTTTAAATATGGCTTGCCACAGTGGAGTAATGAGCAGAGTTTTAAGCTGCCGGAGTTGAGTGAGGGGATTTATAATTGTATTATAACTTCGGGTATGGAGAGGGTTAGTAAGAAGATTGCGGTGATAAATGAATAAAGATTATAGTTCCAATTTCATCGGCTGTGCGGACACAGCGGATGGCGAAGAATGAGAGGTGTCATTAAATTTATTTAATATAAAAATAATTCATTATGGAATTCAATTGGAAATCCTTCAAATATAATGTCAGTACTAATAATGTGATACCTATATTAGGTAATGATTTATCGGTATGCGAATTAAAAATGAATAACTGCCGATAAAATGCATCAATGTTACAAAAACATTAAATCCTGCAAAAATAATTTTTTCTATAATGCAATATTGTAATCGGTAATTGTTAAAAAAATATTTTGAAATATAGCTGCCGTATTCAAAAAACAAATAATAAAATATTACAATGGCAGAAAATAAAACAACAGAAAATAAAAATAGCGTTACCGGTTTTTTAGCAACAGTAAAAGACGAAAAAAAACGCAGCGACTGTTCGGTACTAATAAAGTTAATAGCTGAACATACAGGGTTTGAACCCAAAATGTGGGGAACAGCCATAGTAGGTTTTGGAAGCTATCATTATAAATATGAAAGTGGGCGCGAAGGCGATGCACCGCTTGCCTCCCTTTCGCCAAGAGCAAATGCGATAACGTTATATCTTTCTAACGTGAAGGAAAAACCGGAGCTGCTCAAAAAATTAGGGAAACATAAAATAGGTGGAGGTTGCATTTACATTCAAAAGCTTGAAGATATTGACACAGGCATATTGATGAAAATGACAGACCATTCAATAAAACATCTCAGGAGTAAATATCCGGAGTAATGCCTGAGATTTTTGCAAACTCAAGATAAAAAGTGTGAAAGTGAGAAGGTGAGACGTACACTCCCGCACTCTCCCACTTACCCACTTTCAATAATTTTTTTCGAGGACTTCGTTTTGTTTGTTTATTCCACTACTTTTGGTTTAAAGAACGGAATAAAATACTGTTGTGATACCGGCACTAATCACAAAACATGATTAAACCCAACGCGCCCGAAAATGAACTGCAACGGTTGGAGGATTTGAATTCTTATTCAATCCTGGACACCCTTTCGGAAGAAGACTATAATAATTTAACAGCTATTGCTGCCGAAATATGCAATACAAAAGTTTCGCTGATAACTTTTATTGATAAAAAACGACAATGGTTTAAATCACATGAGGGGTTGAAGATAAGCGAAACTCCGAGAGAATATTCCTTTTGCGCACATGCCCTTAATAAACCGGAAGAGGTTTTAATTATACAGGATGCACGAAGAGACGAACGCTTTCATGATAACCCTTTTGTAACAGGCGATCCTTACGTAATATTTTATGCCGGTGTGCCGTTGATCAGCGAAGCCGGTTTTCCGCTCGGTACTTTATGCGTGGTGGATGATCAACCTAAACTATTAAGTCAATCGCAGCTTTCAACCTTAAAAGCACTTTCAAAACAGGTAATGAATTTGCTGGAGCTTAGAAAAAAGAAACTGGAATTGGAAAAAGCATTAGTTACTCTTGAAGAAAAAAATCATGAATTGGAAAACTTTGCCATGGTGGCTGCACACGATTTGAAATCACCGCTGAATACTATTACCAATATTATTGATTTACTATTATTAGATTATAAGCAGTTTATTGATAGTGACGGGCAGGGTTTGATGGACCACTTGAAACAATCAGCAGCGAGGCTCAGAAAACTAATTGAAGGTTTGCTCGAATACAGCCGCTCGGAAAAAATAGTAAATGAAAAAAGAGCTGAAATAGATTTGAAAAAATATCAATCGGATATTGAAGGGCTTTTTGTTTATGATCATAAATGCAAAATCACATTGAAGCATGAGATAGCGTCTATTTTTGTTAACCGCGCTGCACTTGACCAGGTTATGATTAATCTTATTACTAATGCCATTAAATACAATGATAAAGAAGTGGCTGAAATTGAAATAGGGGTTTCAGAAAATAATGGGAGCTATGAATTTTACGTAAAAGATAATGGTCCCGGAATTTCCCCGGAGCATCATGATAAAATATTTAAAATCTTTGAGATCATTGCTGCAAAAGATAAATTCGGACAAAGAGGAAACGGAATCGGGCTGGCTACTGTTAAGAAAATGATAGAAAGGCAGGGCGGTTCCATTCGGGTTGAATCAGAAAAGGGAGCGGGAACAAAGTTTATTTTTACTATAAAAAAGTAACGCTGCATAAAATCTTAAAACTTTCCTGTCACGATTTTTCATTAGGAAACCTATTTTTTAATCCGCTCCAGTCCTTTCAAAGCAAGTTCATAGTTTGGTTTAAAACTAATAGCTTTGTCATAGTCATCTTTTGCTGCAGCAATATTTCCGACAGCTTCATAGCATAAACCGCGGTTGTAATAGGCTTCTATATAATCAGGGTCGGCAGCAATGGCATCATTATAATGCTTTATAGCCTGGTCGTAAACTTTTAAATTGGTGTAATGAATATACCCGAGGTTAAAATGCGCATGGGCGTTTTTAGGATTTATCTGAACGATGCTGGTGTAGTCCTGTATGGCTTTATCAAGATCATCATGATCCTGGTAATACAATGCCCTTCCATAAAACGCTTCCTCGCTTCTCGGATTTATCTGCAAAGCCCCGTTGTAGTATTGAACAGCAAGAGGGTTATTTTTTGCTTCGTATAAAACTCCGAGCTGCATGTAAGCGTCATAATGCTGCTGGTCTTTATCAATAGCCACCTGGAAACTTGAAATGGCTTTTGCAGTATCGCCTGTTTCTTTATAGATCATGCCACTCATAAAAAAAACCTTTGCATCGCCCGGGTCTTTTTTTAATACCTCATTCAAATGCTGTATGGCATCGTCATATTTTCTTACTATAAAAAAAATTTCAGCCAGTTTTGTATGCGCCTCTGTGTTACCCGGTTCAATGGCCAGGCATTTTTCAAGAGCAGATTTGGCATAAAAAGTTTTGTTTGCAGCAAAATATAAATCGGAAAGGGTAATAAAATACGGAGCCTTGGTGCTGTCAATTTTCATCACCGCACCCATATCATCCATCGCATATTGGAAATTCTTTTGCTTCATATACAGCTTTGCTCGTTCATGCAAAAGATTTGCATCAGCCGGACTGGAAATAATCTTTTCCGAAAGTTGTGCAATGGCTTTGCCGGTTTCAGTAGTATCTGCAACAGCTTCCACACTATTCTCATTGCCTTTTTCTTTGCCATTTCTGCAGGATGCAAAAACACACAATGCAATCAATAAAGAATAGCAACATGGTTTTATTTTATTAAATATCATAAAACGATTTACCAATGGATTTAAAATTTCTGTGAAAATAAAACAAAAAATAAACCGTCACAATGAATTAATTCATGAATGACGGTTTATTCCAGGAAAGATAATTTACTGAATTACTGCCAATGCTTCTCTTATCTTCTCTTCAATTTCTTCTGAGAGTTCAGGGTTGTCAATGAGCAGCTGTTTGACCGCATCTCTCCCCTGCCCTAACTTGGTATCGCCATAGCTGAACCAGGAACCGCTTTTCTTAACAATATTGTGCTCCACGCCAAGATCAACAATTTCACCCACTTTAGAAATTCCTTCACCGTACATAATATCAAACTCAGCAGTCCTGAACGGAGGGGCTACTTTATTTTTCACCACTTTCACACGCGTGCGGTTACCCACAATATTTTCTCCATCTTTCAACTGCCCGATCCTGCGAATGTCCAATCTTACTGAAGCATAAAATTTCAATGCATTTCCACCGGTAGTGGTTTCAGGATTGCCAAACATCACTCCTATTTTCTCACGCAATTGGTTGATGAAAACGCAGCAACAACCGGTGCGACTGATCGTAGCCGTAAGCTTGCGCAAAGCCTGTGACATCAGGCGTGCATGCAATCCCATTTTGCTGTCGCCCATTTCACCTTCAATTTCGCTGCGCGGAGTTAATGCCGCAACAGAGTCAATCACAATAATATCAATGGCTCCTGAACGGATTAAATTTTCTGTAATCTCCAGCGCCTGCTCTCCGTTATCAGGTTGAGAGATCAAAAGATTTTCAATATCAATTCCTAATTTCTGGGCATACAAACGGTCAAAAGCATGTTCAGCATCAATAAATGCTGCAATGCCTCCTTTGCGCTGCACGTTTGCAATAGCATGCATGGATAAGGTAGTTTTACCTGAAGATTCAGGTCCGTAAATTTCCACCACCCGACCCTTGGGAATTCCCCCTATGCCAAGTGCAATATCAAGTGAAACAGACCCTGTTGAAATGGCTTCTATTGGTTCAATGACATTGTCACCCAAACGCATGATGGTTCCTTTGCCATAACTTTTTTCAATTTTATCAATGGCGAGTTGCAGTACTTTTAATTTTTCTTTGTTCTCTTTGCTCTCTTTATTCTCTTTGTTTTCTGTTGTTGCTGACATGTTTTTATTTTTTAAAATGATTGTATTACTATCAATTGGTGTTTTACAAATTTGGCTAAAGTTTCGGAATAAACAAGGCTTCAGGCTTAAATATTTTTACCGGAGATAAAAAACAGTCCATAAAGCACTGCTCAAATAATTTTATCTGAAAAGAAATCTCTATAATTTTGCAATTCAAAGTCCGGGTGATGATGGACGATGGATGATGGACGATTTATAACTTACGACTTACGACTGAAATGCAGGACATAGAACCTTTTTATTCATGGCGCGAATTGTACGCAGCAGAAGAGGATGAACTTTCTCCTTTTTACGGGCGTGAATACAGTGAATTTGTTTATTCCAACACCATTTACAATTATTACATTCATCCCCAATGGGACGATTTTGGCTCGGGAACTTTGTACATGAAAGAGCTGTTTGCCGATTATGAAAACGGGTGCGCTATCCTTGAATTTATCGGTGAGTGGAATGATGCAATCAATAATGACATCATGATTTTGAAGCGCGATGTGATTGATTCCATGGTTAAAAACGGAATAAATAAATTTATTCTTATTGGTGAAAACGTATTGAACTTTCATGCTTCTGATGATTGTTATTACAATGAATGGTTTGAAGATGTTGAAGAAGGCTGGATAGCAGCACTGAATTTCAGATCGCATGTGCTGAAAGAATTTGAACAGAACAATATTGATTTTTTTGTAGTTTTCGGAGGAGAACTGAACCAGCTCCCATGGAGGAGCTATAACCCTATGCAGCTGGTTCAAAAAGTAGAGGATGTGATCAGGCACAGGCTGGGATAATCAGGATTGGGATGTGGGATTTGGGATTTGATAATTTAGGATTTGATAATTGGAGGTTGGAACTTGGAGTTTGGAAATTGAAAATTGGTAATTTTTTTCAAAAATTTTCGTTTTTAAGTCAGATGCTTTTCCGTATATTTACTTCAAAAGTAACTTCATGCCCCATAAATTGATAATTGTTTTATTCTGTTTTTGTTTTTTTAAAAATGAGGGGGGTAATGAAAGTTCCGATAAAAAGTATTCGGAAGAGGGATATGCTTCTTATTATGATGAAGATTTTCTTGGAAAAAAAACAGCAAGCGGTGAACTGTTTAACATGATGGATTATACTGCTGCCCACCCTGCCCTTCCGTTTGGAACATATCTGAGGGTAACCAATCTTAAAAACCATTACAACATTATTGTCCGGGTAAATGACCGCGGACCGTATGCCAAAAACCGAATTATTGATCTGACGGAAGGTGCCGCCCGCAGGATAGGATGTTACAAAAAAGGAGTAACGCGAGTGAAGGTTGAAGAAATTAACCTGCTTCAACTTACACCTGAATTGGACAGTATTTTTAACCGCGGCCATGTAACAGATTGCCTTGGAAATTCAGAAACGCTTTCAGGTTTCAGTCTTTCAGTGTGGAGCACCGCAGAGTTGCTGCATGCCATTTATATTGCAAACGATCTTTTCCTGAAAGAGGATGTGGAAAAAGTTTACATCGTTACAAAAAAATCGGATGACTCAAAAAGATACCATGTTGTCATAAGCGGAATTGAAAAGCGTGTTTCAGCAAATGAACTGAAAAGTTATTTTGAGCAAAAGGGGTTTATGAAAGTGGGGTTTATTAAATAATATTGTTCCGGGCGGTAAGTTTTTTTTGAGGTCAAAGTTTTTTCAGCATTCCCGCTACTTTTTTATCAATAGGAAAAGTCATTTCATCTTCTGTTAAATCTTTTAATTCAACCCAACGAAAAGTTTGAACATTATTTTTTAATTCAGTAAAATCAAATTTTTTATTTGTTGTTTTAAAATTCATTTCACCGGCAGCTTTAACAAGATAATAAATGCTGATGATTTGATTTTCTTTATCAAATGCTGAAGGCTGAAAAAAATCGGTTGTGTAAAAATGATTTACTACTTCCACTTCAAGATTCAATTCTTCAAGAAATTCCCTCCTGACACAATCAACAGTGCCTTCACCGAATTGCAGCCCGCCTCCGGGAAATTTTGTAATAAATGTTTCGTGAAAATATTCATCGGTTAATAACACAGAGTTGTCCTCCAGGAGAATTCCGTAAACTCTTACATTAAAAGGGTACATGTGCGAATAGTCCCGATAAAAATCGGGACAGGCGATTTTGTACAAATTTACTATTATGTAATAAATTAAGTTTTTTACCAAAAAATAATTCAGCCGGTTATTAAATTGCTTTCGGGTGAAACTTTGTTATCAGTAAATCGTAGTAATACTTAAACCAAAAAGAAAATGAAAAATAAAATAATTTTTGCAGTGCTTGCGCTGTTTATGATAGCTGCATGTAAAAAGAGCACTACTGAAAATCCGGAACCGGTAACACCGCCAGAGGATACAACAAGTACAAACAACAACGGCACAACCACTGTTCCCACAACCTTTACTCAAAAAGTATTGCTGGAGGAGTTTACAGGAGTATGGTGCTCCACCTGTCCCGATGCCGATTATAAACGCGATCAGGTGATCAGCGCAAACTCCGGAAAAGTAATTGCCGTTGCTGTTCATGAAACGGATGGCATGGAAATACCGCTTATCTGGACCTTGGATGGAACTTTTCATACAAACATTCCTTCAGGAATGATCAACAGAACTCCATCAACCGGGAATGTCATTCTAAATCAAACACAATGGATAAGCAATGCTACGGTAGCTCTTCACAAAGCTGCGAAGTGCGGACTCAAAATAAAATCTACCATTTCAGGCACCACCGCAAGCATCGAAGTTCATGTCGGATTTAAAGAAGCAGTAACCGGCACCTACAATCTCACTGCATATCTTGTGCAAAACAAAGTGACCGGAACGGGCAGTGGCTACAACCAGTCAAATGCATACAACTTAAGTTCAGGCAGTCCATTTTATAATCTGGGTAATCCGATAATAAATTACCAGCATAATTATGTGGTAAAAAAAGTGTTGACTGCCAATATGGGGGATGCAATTGATGCAGCTAAAATGGTAGCAGGCGGAGACTTTACAAAAACTTTTTCATCAAGCATCAGCGGTTACAATCAAAGCGAATTGTATGTGGTTGCATTTGTAAATAAAATTGGAACATCAACCACCACACATGAGATCATGAATGTGCAGCAGGCGAAAATCAACACGCTGAAAGACTGGGATTAAAAAAATATCTTATTCTTTATGAAAGCCTTCCGTATTGTGCAGAAGGCTTTTTCATTTTTTACAAAAAAATAAAATACATTTACCGCAAAAATCCGAAATGAAATTTTTTTACGTTTCGTCTGAAGGAAAGAAATCAGGCAGTATTCTTTTTATACTATCTGTTTTACTATTTTTATATGTTGCCGTTCGTTCTTATATGCTTTCTTTTACTTGGGACGAAGCATACAGCTATCTTGAATTTATTAACAAAGGTCTTTTCTCCCCGTTTTATTTTAACGGAACAGCAGCCAATAATCATTTGCTGAATACCTGGCTCTCCTATGTTACTTCTTCCTTGTTTGGTATAAATGAATTCAATTTACGAATTCCAAACCTGCTGGCCTATATCCTGTTTTTATTTTTTACAGCCAAAATCTCCAATGAATTTTCTTCCCCGCTATTAAGGATTTCTTCCTTTCTTATTTTAAACCTGAATCCTTACTTAATTGATTTTTTTTCGTTGTCGAGAGGCTACGGGTTAGCTTTTGGATTGATGTCAGGAAGCCTTTGGTATTTGTATTTGTTCTTTAAAAAGAATTATGACAATAAATTCAGCTTGCGCAGCTTGCTTTTCGGGATGATTGCTGTAGTTGCCTACCTCTCGCTGATAAATTTTGTAATCACATTATTCCTTATCATTTTATTGACTGATCTTTTAATTTTCTTCAGTGAGTTAAAATTTTTTAATAGCTTTTTTTATACACTTAAAAAAAATAGTGCTGCTTTAATTTTATTTATTGCTTTTCTGCTGATCGTAATTCCAAGAGCAATTGGTTTAAGAAATGCTGAAGCGTTATTTTATGGCGGAGACACCGGTTTCTGGAATGACACTATGTTAACTGTTTTTGAACAATCATTCTATGGACATCCGTATCCCGGTTTTCTGAAATATCTTTTAAGTGCACTTTCAATATTGATCGTGTTAATTGCCCTGATAATTGCAATTAAAAGAATTTACTTAAAAATAATCCGTCAGGAAAAACTTTATTTGCCTGTTTTGGTTTTTCTTCTGCTATCCTGCTCGGTCGCAACCATAGTTCAGTTCTACTTGCTGAAAACACCCTACCTTACCAACCGTACAGCGTTGTACCTGCTTGTTCTTTTTTCATTCCTGCTGGTTGTTCTTTTTAACGAATTAGCCCAGGCAAAAAAAATCATTGGTTTTGTTCTCCCTTTGCTTTCTATTTTAATGATCCTGCATTTTTATAAAAGTTTTAACCTTAAATATGTTTTTGAATATTACTTGAATGCCGATATGAAAGAAATGATGCATGATGCGGATTCATTAAAAACTATTTTCCCTCCTGAAAAATTCAGTGCTGATGTCGGAATGAGTTACGATTTCGTAGAACCGTTTAATTATTATCGCTGTGTTAATAATCTCACGCTGTTCAATGTTGCTGATAAAGCTAATAAGTTTCATCCCCTGAATGATTTGTATTTGTTTACAGAAAAGGATTTGATGAAAATCAATACTGATTCTTTTGAACTGATTAAAAATTATCCGTTGAATAATTGCGCACTCATGAAAAGAAAATATAAACCTTCACATTATACCATCTGCTTTTCTTTAAAACAAGATTATGATTCGCATAATGATTCAATGCCTTTAAATTATCCGTCATCTAAAGATTTTTTTTATAGCGGCAAAGCAAGCAGCGTCACTAATGAAAAAAAAGAATTCAGTGAAGGTATTCGCTATATGATTGATTCATCAAAAGCATCGGTTAAAAATTCAATGCTGATAATAAAAGCAATGATCCTGATGGAAAGTTTGAAAAACCTTGATGCGGGTATTGTAATTTCTTTTGAAAATACAAAAGGAATTTATGACTGGCATGAAACACTGGTAAAAGATTTTGCGCAAAAATCTCAAAAGTGGTTCCCGGTATATATTTCCTGCATGATACCGGAGCAAGTTCAGCAGGATGATCTGCTACTGATTTATTTGTGGAATAAAAAAAGTTCCGTTTATATTGATGACCTTGAAGTGCGATGGTTAACTGGCGTTAATTAGAGTCGGCCTGTTTTCAAAAAATATTTTTCAATTCGCTAAGACTATTAATTTCAAAAGTAATTTTTTCTTCATGTAATTTTTTCTCCGGATTAAAATAAACCACATCCATCCCAGCATTAATTGCTCCTTTAATATCAGCCTCCATATCGTCACCAATCATAATGCTCTCATTAACATTAGCAGAAGAAATTTCCAAAGCGTGTAAAAAAATTTCCTTATCCGGTTTTTTATATCCTGTTTTCTCAGAAATAATTATCTCCTCAAAATATTTAGTTAATCCCGAACCGTCAAGCTTTAGAAATTGTACACGTTCAAAACCATTGGTGATCAAGTGAAGCGAATACTTATCCATAAGATATTCCAGCGTTTCAATTGCCATTGGAAATAAATGTTTCCTGGAAGGAAGTAAATCCAGGTAATCGTCAGGAAAAGCAGTAATTATTTTTTCATCGTCAATTTCAAAATGTGCAAATGTTTTTTCAAAACGGATCGTACGCAACGTATCACGATCTATTTTATTCAAATGATACAGTCGCCACATTTCATGATTTATTTCAATATACCTCGAAATAAATTCGTCAGCATTAACTCCTTTATCTCTTAATGAATGCTTATGAAAAAGTTCGTGCAAAACCTCTTTGGAATTCCTGTCAAAATCCCATAAGGTGTGATCCAGATCAAAAAAAAGATGCTTATATTTTTTCATTTAAGAAATTACTCTTCGTGAATTTCAATTTTTTCAATCACATCACCCGCCTTTATTGCATCAATGACATCTAAACCTTCCGTTACTTTTCCAAAACATGTATGAACACGATCAAGATGCGCAGTATTTCTGCGGCTATGACAAATAAAAAATTGCGAGCCACCTGTATCGCGACCTGCATGTGCCATGCTTAAAACACCGCGATCGTGATATTGATTATCTCCATCCAGCTCGCATTTTATTTTGTAGCCGGGCCCACCCGTTCCAGTACCTTGCGGGCATCCGCCCTGTATTACAAAGTCAGGAAGGACACGATGAAATTTCAATCCATTGTAAAAACCTTTATTTGAAAGGTCACAAAAATTTTTTACGGTATTGGGAGCGTCTTTTTCAAAGAACTCCACTTTCATTTCGCCTTTTGAAGTTTTAATTGTTGCAGTTTTCATATTTTTATTTTTTTTAAGAATTTATTTTGATTTAAACATTGTTACAAATTCGCTTATTAACATGGCAGTCGCTCCCCAGATTTCATATCCCTGGTATAAATAATACGGAGCGGGAAGTTGTCCGTAACTCGTTATAAAATTTTTTTTGCCTGTTATTTTATTTTTAAGAAATGTTTCAAGATCAGCTTCCACAACAGTTTTAACTTCTGCTTCGTGCGGAGTAAACTTAGGCTTATTTTCAATAAAACCAACATGAGGAAACACTCTGAAATTACTTGCAGGAATAAACAAATCAGTCAGCGTTCCAAGTAAATTGATTTCGTTTTTATCAACACCTATTTCTTCTTCGGTTTCCCTCAAAGCGGTATTTTCATAAGTGAGGTCCGATGGTTCGTACTTACCTCCCGGCAATGCAATCTGGCCGCTGTGAACTCCCCCCCCTGCACGTTCTATCAAAACAAAATTTGTTTTTGTAGCGGACGGAAATAGTAGAAACAAAACACTGCTGATTTTATATTCAGGAAATTGTTTGAGATACTCCTCATTAGTCAACCTTGTATCAGGAGCCATCAAAAACTGGGCATCTTTTCCAGGAAGCGGTTTTTTAAAGCTCTCTTCTAAAAACGAAATACAATTTCGAAACTCCAAAATATTCTATAAACTTAAATCTTAAACTTTAAACCTTAACCTGGTTACTCATCACCTTTTCAGCTCCGTTATCCCCTGCTGCCACAGTTCTTTTTCTTTCACCAATTTGCTGACGCCACATGGCATAGTACAATCCTTTTTGTTCTAACAGCTCATTATGTTTTCCGCATTCAATGATATGGCCTTTTTCAAGGACACAAATTTTATCCGCATGCATGATCGTTGAAAGACGGTGTGCAATCAGAATGGTAATATGATTTCTGTTTGTTGAAATTTCACGGATGGTTTCGCTGATTTCTTCTTCCGTTAAAGAATCCAGTGAAGATGTTGCTTCATCGAATACTAACAGAGTGGGTTGACGTAAAAGCGCCCTCGCTATTGATAACCTTTGTTTTTCTCCTCCTGAAACTTTAACACCTCCTTCACCAATCATTGTATCAATTCCTTTATCAGCACGTGCCAATAAATTTTGGCAGGCAGATTTGTTTAATACATCCAGTATCTGTTCATCAGTAGCCTTGGGATTTACAAACAATAAATTTTCTTTTATGGTGCCTGAAAACAATTGTGTGTCTTGGGTTACAAAACCAATCTGGCTTCTCAATTCATCCAGGTCAACTTCCGATTCAGGATAATTGTTGTAAAGTATTCTTCCCTGTTGGGGACGATATAATCCTACAAGCAATTTCACTAATGTAGTCTTTCCTGACCCGGAAGGACCTGCAAAAGCAATGGTTTCTCCCAATCCTGTTTGAAAAGAAATATTATTTAACGCATTGGAATTTGCGCTTTGATGTTTGAAGCTTACGTTTTCAAATGTCAACCGGGTTATGCCTCCAATGTTGACTGGATTTTCGGGTTTCTTTTCTTTTTTAATGTTCATAATGTCCTCAAAATTTTTGAGTGACACTTCCGTTTCACGATAAATGTTGATAATGTTTCCTAATTCCTGGAGCGGACCAAAAATGAAAAACGAATAAATAAAGAGTGAGAAAAATTCACCGAACGTTATTTCTTTTTTGTACACGAGAAACATCATAAAAAACAATAAGCAGTTTCGAAGAAGATTTACACATGTTCCCTGTATAAAACTAAGTGAACGGATATATTTTATTTTTTTTAATTCAAGCGCAAGTATTTTTTGTGTTGTTGCATTCAGCCGGCTTATTTCCTGCGATGCAAGACCAAGGCTTTTTACCAGTTCAATATTCCGTAACGATTCGGTGGTGCTTCCCGCCAGTGCTGTTGTTTCAGCAACAATTACTTTTTGAATTGTTTTTACCTTCCTGCTCAATACGGAACTTAAAATCCCGAGCAGCGGAATCATGGAAATATAAACAATGGCAATGACGGGACTTACCTGGATGGAATATACTGCAACGAAAATTATTCCTACAACTGAGGTGAATAAAATATTAATAAATGCATTGATCAGCCGTTCCGAATCTGTTCTCACTTTTTGCAGCTTGCCCAGAGTTTCACCACTCCGCTGATCTTCAAAAACCTGATAGGGAAGTTCGAGAGAATGACTTAATCCGTCAGCATAAATCTGCGCTCCTAATTTTTGAGTGATTTTATTCACATAAAAATCCTGGAAATTTTTTGCTGTTCTTGAAACGAAGGCAACTCCCATTGCACCGAGTAAAAGCATACCTGCACCCCTGAGAAATTCGTTCATTTCATATTGATCGGGTTTAGATGCATACCGATCAATAACCAGCCTGAAAATATATGGATCAAGCAGCGAAAAAACCTGGTTGATGGCAGCAAGTATTAACGAAAGCCACACAAGGCTCTTATATTTTTTAAGGTATGAATAAAGGATTTTCATTTGTAAATTTTCAATAAAATAAAATACAAAATTAATCTTTTTGCAGTTGACAATAGACAATAGACAATAAACAATAGACAATAGAGTTGTTGCGAAATAATTTTTAATAGTATAAAAATTCTGTTATCTGTTTTATCATGCTACTTTGAGATGGAAGTTCCACAATCCACAAGATAGCCACATGAGATGATCTTTGAGTTGTTC
>JBDSOU010000083.1:0-2717 GCA_039914625.1 Bacteroidia bacterium
GGTGTAATGGACAAAAGGAATGGTATTTTTCAGACGATTGGTTCAAGTGGACAAAAAGAATGGTGTTTATTTTTCAGTGTTTGTTACAAATTAAAAATAGTGAATCATCTTTGCATGATCTGTGAAACGGAGTAGGCTCTGCTGGAGAGCAACCTACGAGGGATAAGCAGACTGTCCGACAAAAATGTCAATATTGAAGGGTATCGAAAGATAGCCCTTTGATATATTTTTAGAGGACTTTATGCCTTAAAAAACTCATCAATGAACTTTTTTTTCCTTTTCTCATTTAGCCCATTATGATTCCTTAATTTATTTTTCAAATCAGAAAATTGTCCATCAATTGCGTTGGTGGTATTGGGGATATTTAAATGCCTATTATCATACCAGGTAAACAACCAGGGCAGGTTTATCACCAAGCTTCTATAAGCACTCCTTAGCTTTCTGTGGACGTATCTTTTTTTACCCTTCTCATCTATTTTTCGTTCGTCTAAAAATGATTTCCATTTGATATACCAATGGCTTAATCCACCTTCAAAACTTTCTTTATCTGTTTTGGTCAGCAGCAATACATGCTCCCATAACTCTTTGCTCGCTTGCATTTTAGGCTTCTTGGTAAGATACCTTCGCACAATTGCAACCTGATGAAAATTGCACATTTGAATAGGAATATCTGCTATTAATTTAAGCAAGCCTTTACGCCCATCACACACCATTGCTTGTATTTTTATCCCGCGTCTTATTATCTCTTTGATGCCTGAAAGATAAAGTGCATTGGTTTCGTGCTTTAAATAAAGCTTGAAAAGTATTTGCCCGGTTAAGCCATCTTTAAAAACCATTACACCAAAATGTTTTCCAAAGTAAGTGGTATCCATCAACAAAATCACCTTACTTGGGAAGGTGCTTGATGGCTCTATTTTTACTGCATCAATTATTCGTTGAATCGTTTTTTTTGAGCATTTATTTTTTAAGGCTAACTGCTCATAGGTTTGTTTTCCTTTGGTATATTCTTCCCAGATGGCTGAAGAATTTCGCCTTTCCCCTCCTTTAAATTGTTTGCCACAACTGGCACATTTGTATCGTTGAACTCCTTTTTTCTTGCCATACTTCAGCGTGATTTTTGACGAACAGAAAATGCACTTTTTTTCATTATGATATTAGATTGACCGCAAACCTATACCAATAGGGCAATTCAAGACTTTTTACCATTCCTTTTGTCCATTAGCCCGAAAAGTAATATTTTAAAAGCAATTGAATTATTAACTAGTGAAGAAATTTCATATCCTTTAGATTTTTTTGACGATAGTGAACCGGTTGAAGTCAAGTTAACATATACTTTAACTAATGATGACCATGCTAGTATAAGAAATCAATTAATCGAAAAACATAAATTTGAAAGGAAAACAATACAAAAAATTAAGATTAACCAAATAACATTTATTATGAAATTTGAACCTGATCCAGAAGATAAAGAGGCAGGTTTTATTACCGAAATTGACTTCAAAGAAGATTTAACCCTCTACAAAACTGATGAATCAGTTCGTATTGTTGATACAGAAAAAAGCAACGAAGCTTTTGAGGCTGAAAAACTACTATCCATTAATGATTATTTTGCTCAATATGATGATGTTTTATTATGGCAGTATTCTCATATAATTGCTTTTTGGCAGTCAAGTCCTAAATATTTGATTGCGGATGAAATTGATTTGTTAGAATTCTCGAAAAACCCAACTTCTATTTCTGTACCATTAAGAAATTGTTTTGTATTGGCAGATTATTCAGACATCGAAAAAGAAATAGCAAAACTTAATAATGCAGGTTCAATTCAGAATCTTGAGGCCAAATTAAGTGATTCAGTTACAAAGCATATAAATAAAGTATGGCCTAAACATCAAATAAAAATAAAATTCAAAATAAACAACAATAAACTTTCCTTTTTAGTTGAAGACAGAAAAGTAAAATATAAAGTAAAAACAACAAATCAGAGAAGTGACGGTTTTAAGCAATTTGTTTCATTCTTGCTTACCATGTCTGCTGAAAATTTAACTGAAGAATTAAGTAACACAATTTTATTATTAGATGAACCAGAAACTCATCTGCACCCAAGCGCACAGATAAATTTAAAAGATGAATTGATTAAAATCACACAAAATCAAAATAATAACATTGTTATTTATGCAACTCATTCCAACTATATGATTGATAAGATTAATCTTGATAGGTGTTACAAGATTAATAAGAAAAATAATCATATAACAGAACTGGAAAAAATAAAAAAATCTGTTAGCTCATATTCCGAAGTTAACTATGAAGTTTTTGAGATTGTTACAACAGATTACCATAATGAGTTATATGGTTACTTAGAAGATACGGATAAAGCAAAATTGGAAGGATTGAAAAAGGAAAGAAAATGGAAAAATATGAAAACTAATAAAACAGAGGATGTTTCTTTAGCCAAATATATAAGACATTCCATACACCACCCTGAAAATACTGCGAATAAGAAATTTACTGACGAAGAATTAAAGCAATCCATAGAAAAGTTGAGAATCTTAAAAGTTTCAAAGAAAACAGCAGTACAAAATGGACTTGCTGGAATAATTCAACCCTTTTCTGCACAATTGACGCAAGCCTGAAAAATTTTATCATCCCAAAAGTAATTTTATTTCCCCACCCCTCCAAAAACAAAAGCCCGTCCCGCAGTACTGCGGGACGGGCTT
>JBDSOU010000189.1:0-18490 GCA_039914625.1 Bacteroidia bacterium
GAAATATTAAAATTGATAACATATTTTATGAGGATAAGCAATGGATTTTAATTACACAAAGCATAGGCTAAGACATTTTGGCAATAAAAATTCGGTTTCGATTCTCATGTTTAAAAACTACCGAAGCCTTGATATAACAAAGGCTCCAAATAAAAAGACCATAAAAGTGGCTGACTGTAAAATTCTGATATTTTTTAAATTACAGGGACTTATCGGAAGTGTTTTATTGAAATTAAAACATTCAAAAACCCATGTTAATATACCAACGGTTGCAGCTTTCCGTCAATGTTTTATAAGCTTTTTCACAAGGCTTAAAGCTTAGTGATACGGGGTAATAATAGAACAATCGAGGTGTGACACTATGATTTTATTCATTTTTTCACAGATAATTCTGAAAATGCCGGTTCAAAATCTCTGTAAGCACCTCTTTGCTCAAAGGTTTTGTTTCGAAGCCTATCAGATCTTGAATTTCTTTTGCTTTTTTTATATCGTCAGGATTTGCTGATGTGGTTAGTATCATAATGACAATTTTTGATTTTTGAGTTGCGTCCAAATGTTTGTATTGCTCCAGGAATTCCCATCCGTTCATTTTAGGCATGTTGATGTCTAAGAAAATAAGTTCCGGAGGTTTTTGATTTTCCTTTTTGAGATAGGTTATTGCTTCTATGCCGTTTTCAACAGTATCTATGCGGTGACACATATCCATTTCATTGATGATGATTTTGTGAAACATGTTATCTTCATAATCATCATCAATAAGCAAAATGCAGTCTAATTTCTTTTTCATACTATATAGGCTTAATTTTTGGGTATTGTAAAATAAAATGTGGTTCCTTTTCCCAACTCTGATTGCACCCAGATTTTTCCTCCGTGCACTTCCACAATTTTCTGGCATAGTGAAAGACCAATTCCTGTCCCCGGATATTGATGCCGTGTATGCAACCGCTGAAAGATAGTAAATATTCTTTGGTAATATTCTTTTTCTATGCCAATTCCACTATCGCTTACCGAAAAAAGAAATTCATTTGCTTTTGAGCTTACCGAAATATTTATTAAAGGAGGGCTTTCAGGTTTTTTAAATTTGATTGCATTGCTTATGAGATTTTGAAAAAGCGATTTTAAATAAACGTAACCATTTACTGTTGGCAATTTTTCAACCTGAATTTTCGCTCCGCTTTCATGGATGGTTGTTTTCATATCCATTAATAATTCATTGAGCAACTTATCACAATCAATTATGATCTTGCTCCTATCTTTTCCTATCCTGGAATATTCCAATAAATTGAAGATGAGAACCGACATACGGTTTGCACCGTTAAGGATGTATCCCATGTACTCTTCCGCTTCTTTGTCAGAATGATTTTGAAGTTTTTGCGACAACAGTTTAGAGAAATTAGAAATAGTTCGGAGCGGCTCCTGTAAATCATGTGAGGCAATGTAAGCGAATTGTTCTATCTCCTGATTTTTTCTTGATAATTCCATCTCTTTTAATTTGCGCTCTGTAATATCATTGATAAAGGCAATAAACAGGTATTTTTCATCTACCATGGTTGCAGAAATGCGAAGGTCTATCGGAAACTCTATATTATTTTTGCGGAGAGCAGAAAGTTCAAGAGTTTTGCCGAGGATGGGTCCTTCACCTGTACGGAGGAAATGATAGAATCCCTTATGATGCGCCTCACGATAATTCGGGGGCATAATAAATTCATGCATGGGCTTATTTAAAACTTCTTCTGCCTTCCAGCCAAAAATGATTTCAGCCTGCAAGCTCCATTTAATAATTAAACCCTGGTCATTTATAATTATAACGGCATTGGGAGCATTGCGAATTATTGTTTCAATTTCAGTGAGGCTGTCATTCAGCTTTTTTTCTGTTTTTGCACGCTTGTTTAATTCGTTTATGATGGTTAGTGCTAAAAATAGTGTTATGAGCGCTGCGGCAAGCCCTTCAAGAATAAAAATCACCCGCGCATTCTCAATGCTTTTTTCTGTTGCGCCTTTCCGTTCGACAAACAACTTTTCTTCTGTTGACTGCATAGATCGGTTTATAGACCTCACTCTATTCATAAAATATTTGCCTTGCCCGGAAATCAATCTTAATCGTATGTCTTCTTCTTTACCCTGGCTTTTTAATAAAATTAATTCCCTGGTATAAGAAATTTTAAGGTCCGAATATTTAGTAAGCGAGTCAACATTTTTTTGTTGAAGCGGGTTGTCCCGGGTCAGGGACTTTAATCTTGATTGGTTTGCAGCAATATTTTGCAGTGCCACATTATAAGGTTCGAGGTAGCTTGTATCACCCGTAATAATGTACCCGCGTTCGCCCGTTTCTGCATCCAGTAAAAAAGCCAAATTATCTTTTAAAGTAAGAATTAATGTGCGGGTTTGCACCTGTATTGAAAGGTTAGTTTTGAGCCGGTGAATGGTGAATAATGAAAAAAGCAAAGTGGAGAGTAACAATACAATTATAGCTCCGATGATAAAGTAGATTGTTGTTTTTATTTTCGATGTTTTCATTCCAATTTACCTTAAAAAAAGCAAAACTACAAATGCTTATTTACATGATATATTTCCTGTGGATGTGATTGTGAACTTATATATACCAATGGATTTACAGTGGGCAAAATCACCACTGGCATTGCGAGCCTGCAATGCTCTGCGTAGCTGATACCAGCCCACATGAGGATGGTTTAATTTTAAATCATGCATTCTCACTCTTTTTCATGTTTAATTACCTTCTTTATTAATGACCAACTCTAAAAAACTTATAACCATATTGCGCTGCATTAAATAATCAGCTTCATTGGTAAAATTTAATAAATAATCATTTCCGTTTAAACCAGTAACTATTATGTAATAGCTTATTTCACTGTTATTGATTCCGTGAAATTGAATCTTGCGCTGGTTAATGAGAAAACGCCTGTGTTCAAGTGGCGGATAAATTAACAGTTTACCAAAGTCTTCATGGTTTATAATCAAGTAATGTTTGCTGTTTCTTAAAACGGCATCAAATTCAGTGAATAATTCCTGTGTCATAAATACGTACTTTCTCTTAGTTTATTACTCCATGGATGCTATGATGTTGATGAAACTTCATTCTCCCAAAATGTAAAAACAGGCATTACCCAATCGGGACATTTCCCCACAGCGAAAATTACCACGCCAATAACATTCGGGTCATTTAAATCATTCTTCTTGTTGTTCATCGTGGCACCTGTGGTTAATACATCACCGCATATTAGCGTGGCATACGTATCATCCTCCACGCAGCAGTTTCCAAGAGCATTCTCAAGTTTTATTCCACCGCTTCCGGCTGAAACAACCCTTTTAAATTGGAGCTTTTTCCCGATTATATCCGCCAGGCATTTATAATCTGCATCGGTTAATGCATCACAGTCAATGGTAATGGGTAAGGTTTGTCCTTTAACGAGATGGATGATTGGTTTTACAAATAGATTCATATTTCTAGTTATTTTCGTTTTCACTAATTCCAAGAATACCCTTCATTAAAATTTTCCATTGCGGGTAAGCAAGTCCATGGGATGCTGTAAAAGCTACTGCTGCATTTCGTAAATTATCAATAACAGAATTAGTTTTTGTGTTGGCAATTTCATTATGTCCTTTTTCTTCTGCTTTAATTTTGTTACCCTTCCGGGTAATTATAAAAGTGCTTGTTGCCGTCTTAGTATAAAAATGAGCAATGTCTTTATCTGAATTCAAAGGCGAAGTGGAAGGGCGTACCCGAAGGGAAAAAACGTCTGTATTTTCTTTTCGAATCTTTACTTCTTTTATCTTTTCAATAACAACCCAATCAAAACCATTTCCTGTTTTTGGACCCGGACCCGGCACATCAATAGCAATAAGGTCGCTTTCTTTTGCAGGTCGTTTTACACTCTTGCCATACGCATTATATAAATAAAACGATGCAACAGAAGAGCCTGATATATTTTCCCAATTATTTACATCTAACAGTCGTTTCACCGCTAATTCATATCGTTCTTTGGATTTATTAAGATTACTTTCTAATACCTGCGAAGCCGCTCCTGTTTTTTTTCCTAATTTGTGAGGAGGAACAATTTTATTAATCAGACTTTTATATTTTTTCATAATAATTCGGGGAACAGAAGGAAAGAGGAAAAAATGTATTTTGTTCTTAATATTTTATTTTTCATAATCCGTCCAGGATAAATTACAATTTGCCCGGTTAACAGGTTCAAACCTATCGGAGTAATATTCGGTTAATTATTGCGCAAGCGTATTAATGATGTTATTCACAAATTCAGATTAGATGGGTTCCGTCACCTTTACCTTAGAATTACCATTGTGGGGAAAGGAATTTCTTACAAGGTTAACGCCATAAGTAAAATTTGTGGAAAGAATTACATCATTGCAATCAAAGTGTTTTATTATACCATCTTTTTGAAGAGCAACTACCCAACAGGTATTTTGATGCATACCATAATCTATTATAAATATGGCATGACCACGCCCAAGCGGTGTTTCAACTAACATGGTTGGATTTAATTGAAGTATCATTTTTTTTTAATTTCTTTAAAATGGAATAAAATAAATGTGCCAATTCTTTGTTCTGTATCAAAAATCTCCGGAACCATATTTCAAGGTAATCTTTTTGGTTTGTGCGCACACAAACCTGGGCGAAGATTTTAGTTTTTCAACCATTGGGTAGAAAAAATGCCATCCCATCAGCAAAATTCTGCGCAATAGCATACCTTCAAAAAACCCAACTCAAAAACCATCGGTTGCAATTTTCCTTTAACGCTTTATAAGCATCTTCAAAAGGTTAAAAACTGACCGGAACAAAATCACCACTGGCATTGCGAGCCTGCACTGTTTTGCGTATCTGATACCAGCCTACATCAGCCCGGTTTAGTTTTAATTCATCACGAACGCTGCGCACATTGGTGAGGGCAAAGCAGGCTTTCCATAGTTCTTTGCCTTCTGATAATACACCTGTTGATACAACAACACGTGATAACTTTAAATACCAATATAATCGCACCATGCCCACCATTTTCTTTTATCTGGATAATTTAAATTATTTTGATGAAGGTATGCTTCCTTTTCAAATGCAATGGCGCGATAGGCTTTATAATGATTGCGGTACTTAATTAGATGAATAACATAAAACAGTACATACAAAAAATAAAAAGGTATAATGGCCAGCTCTAACTGCTGTTTTATATGGATAAGCTCATGATTGAGTAAAACCTTTTTTTTAGTACCATTCACATTTTTTGAAATGATAATAAAAGGAAACAGGGCAATGCCTCCCACCCATAATTTTTTAACAGTAATGATGCATGTTTTCATTTATTACGTTCTATAATGACGGTGCGAGAGTAGATTATGAGCTTTTGCACGGCTATGTTACAAGATTCCTCCTGAATGACGGAGCGGGGAGTGAACACGGCAACAGTGCTAATTTTTCAAAAACCCCAACTCATAAACCATCGGCTGCAACTTTTCAGTTAATGCTTTATAAGATTCTTCAAAAGGTTTGAAGCTTACTGGTGCAAAATCTCCACAGGCATTGTTTTTAATCCAAGCTTTTATGTAAGCGTCTTTTCCATCTTCTTCGCTTGTGGCTTACTGGAGTTTTTGATAAAGAGTCATGAGATATAAAGTATGTGACAAAGTTGAAAAACTTTGGTGAAGTATTTATCGCTTCAGGCATAAATAATATAAATCATACTTTCGTCTTATTGTGTTATTCATAAAATTAGTATAATGTTGCTGAAATTATTTTATCACATTCAACATGATTAAAAATCTAATCTTTATAATTCTTGTATTTGCTGCAACACGATGCTGCAGCCAGATCAGTCCTGGAGCACTTTATTTTGATGGCACAGATGATTATGTGAACCTCCCATTTCCCAGCGGCTTTTATAGCGTAGTGGGCACATTCCCCTTTACCATTGAAGCATGGATTCGTGCCGATTCTCCCAACCCCTTCAGCGAAGACGTTATTATAAGCAGCCGGAACGAAACCGGAACTTCAACCCAGGGATTCAAGCTGAGCATTTTTGACGGCTACTTATCATTCTGGGGACCGGGTGCACAAACTAATGTGCCTGTAAACATCAAAGATGGCTTATGTCATCATGTGGCAGTTGTGCGGCAGGGTACTGTAATGACAGCCTATATTGACGGTGTCGCTTATTCAAACCTTGTGGATCCGGGTGATATCAGCTCCACTGAACCGGTATATATAGGAAAATGGTATAACCAGTTCGGCAATTTCACGGCTTATTTTATGGGAGTTATTAAAGAAGTCAGGGTGTGGAGTTTTGCCAGGACGCAGGCAGAAATCCAGAACAATATGAATGCAGTAGTGTCATCGTCTGATCCGGATCTTGTGGATTACTTCAGGTTTAATGAAGGCAGCGGAACTATTGTGAATGATTATGGCAATGGCGGAATGGGCGGAAATTATGCGGATATATACGGAAATGCTGTATGGACTACCGCTTGCCCGGGCTGTACTCCTCCTTCTGCTAAAATTACAGCCGGAGGTCCTCTTACATTTTGCTCAGGCGGCAGCGTTACATTGAATGCACCAAATGGGGCAAACAGAACATATCAATGGAAAAAGGGAGCTAATCTCGTTTCAGGAGCTACATTGTCTTCTTATACTGCAACCACAGGAGGTAATTACAGAGTAATAGTCACTAACACTCTTACCTTTTGCTCTAAAACAACTGCATCTGCAACCGTAGTTACGGTTAATCCCTTACCTGCTGCTATAATAACCCCGCAGGGCTCAACTACTTTTTGTGCGGGAGAAAGTGTGGTATTGCAGGCAAACAGCGGAACGGGATTAACGTATCAGTGGAGAAAAGGAAACGGTAATATCAATGGCGCTACTCTGCAGAATTATACTGCTTTAACAGGAGGCACTTATAAAGTGACAGTTACCAATGCTAACAGTTGCTCAAAATTGTCAGCAGGAACTGTCGTTACGGTTAATTGCCGTGAAGGAAAAACGGGCTTGGATCAAATGAACCTGGAAGTTTATCCTAACCCTTCAGGCGGAATGGTGACGCTCAGATTTTATTCACCAATAAATCAACTATGCGAAACGACTGTTAATGATTTGATGGGAAGACAGTTTTTTAATCTATCAATTCCGGCAACGGAAGGAGTAAACGAACGAAACATTGACCTTAGCAATTTTGACAAAGGAATTTACTTTGTAAAACTTAAATCAAATTCAGGAGAATTTGTAAAAAGAATAATAGTACAATAAAAGCTAAAATTATAAAATCAAAATCCGCAGAAGGGAGGTTTTATTTATTTTCTTTGGGCTTAATGAGGTAAATAAACTTTTTCCGGCATTGTTCATCCTCACGAACAATGAAATTGCGAACGCGATTTTCTGCAGATTCTCCAAATAATTCTTCCGGTTTGTTCAGACATAGGCTTGGACGAAAAAGATTCAGTTGTTAACTTTATCTTATTTTTCAACAACATTTTTACAAATTTCAAATCTTTTTATTTCAGGATTCTTCATTCGTCATTCAGCAGTATTCGGTCTAAATTTTTTACATTTGCGGAAACAGAAAATAATTGTAAAATTGAAGAGTATTTTTATTCTTCAGGCACACCCCTGACACTGAACAAATTTTGAACAATTAATGAACACGCAAAAAGTAAAAATCACCGAATGTCCCCGCGATGCCATGCAGGGGCTTCATGATTTTATTCCTACTGAATTAAAAGCGCGTTACATCAGCTCATTATTAAATGTTGGTTTTGATACCATTGATTTCGGCAGTTTTGTTTCCCCTAAAGCAATTCCGCAATTGCGCGATACTGCTCAGGTATTATCACAGCTTGATAAAACTTCTTCAAAAACAAAACTGCTTGCAATTGTTGCAAATGTCAGGGGCGCTGAAGACGCATTGAATTTTGAAGAAATTTCTTACCTCGGGTTTCCATTTTCCATTTCCGAAACGTTTCAAAAACGCAATACAAATTCCACAATAGAACAATCATTGGTCAATGTGGAAATTATTCAGAACCTTTGCGTGAAACATAAAAAAGAACTGGTCATTTATATTTCAATGGCATTTGGAAATCCTTATGGTGATCCGTGGAATTCAGGCGAAGCGGCAAAATGGGTGCAGAAAATCTCCGCTTTGGGAATAAAGATTATTTCCCTGTCCGATACTGTCGGAGTTGCCGCAAGTAAAGATATTTCCTATATGTTTGGTGAAATGATTCCTTCGTTTATGGATATTGAATTCGGTGCGCATCTTCACAGCAGGTCCGACAACTGGCACGAAAAAGTGAATGCTGCGTTCACAAACGGCTGCCGTAAATTTGATACAGCAATAAAAGGATTTGGCGGCTGCCCTATGGCAGAAGACGAATTAGTTGGAAATCTTGCAACCGAAAACCTCATCCAATATCTTGAAGAAAAAAACGTTGTAACCGGGATTGATAAAATACGTTTCAGGATAGCGTCAGAAATGGCTGAAAATGTATTTGCCCAAGCCGCAAAAATCCGGACAGCTTAATTTATAAAATAACCAATGGTGAATAAATTTTATTTTAAAATACCTGCACTGTTTTCAGCAGCTTTTTTCTTTGTGTTTTTAATTTCCAATACTGCTGTTGCCCAAGAGGGTAAAGGTGGTTTTTTAGAAGTAAGAGGAAAGGTGCAGCAAAACGGGAAAGGCCTTGAGGGTGCCAGCATTAAAATATACAAAGGCGATGAGCCTATTGATGATATACTTACTACTTCAGGAGGTAGATTTATTCTCAATTTTGATTATTCTTATAATTATACATTGGTATTTTCCAAAAAAGGAGCCATTACCAAATCAATCTTACTTGATACAAAAGTTCCGGCAGATGAAAAAAATGAAATTGGTTTTTTTGAATTTAAAATAGATTTGTTCACCATTTTTGAAGATTCCATACAGGAAAAAATACCAGAGCGCCCGGTTGCAAAAATTTCTTTTGATAACCGCGATGGAATGTTCAGCTACGACACAAAATATACGGATGCCCGCAAAGGTGAATTTGAAGAAATAAAGAAAGACCAGGCTGATGCAGTTGCAAAAGCTCGGCAGGATTCAATTGACAACGCAAAAGCCCAGGCAGCTGGTTTGGCACAAGCCAAAGCGCTGGAGAAAGCAAGGAAGGATTCACTGGCAAAAGCAGATGCAGCAGAAAAGTTGCGCCTCGCTGGTTTGGAAAAAACAACCCGCGATTCCATAGCCAAAGCAAAGGCCGAAGCCGATGCCCTTGCAAAGCTTCATGCCGATTCCATTGCAAAAGCCCAGGCACAGGAATTGATTCGCCTCAGTGCGCTGGAAAAAGCACGTAAAGATTCTATCGCAAAAGCGGATGCCGAGGAAAAATCAAGATTGGCAGCTCTTGAAAAATCACGACAGGACTCGCTTGCACAAGCAAAAGCAGAAGCAGATGCACGCGCAAAGCTTTTTGCCGACTCTGCCTCAAAAGCGCAGGCAGAAGAAAACGCGCGCATTGCCGCATTGGAAAAAGTACGGCAGGATTCTATTGCCAAAGCACAGGCAGAACAAAAGGCACTCCTTGCATCTCTTGAAAAATCACGTCAGGATTCCCTTGCAAAAGCAAAAGCAGAAGCCGATGTACGTGCAAAATTTGTTGCTGACTCTGCATCTAAAGCGCTGGCAGATGAAAAAGTAAGACTCGTTGCATTTGAAAAAGCAAAGCAAGATTCCCTGGCAAAAGCGCAGGCTGATGAAAAGCTAAGACTCGCTGCTCTTGAAAAATCAAGGCAGGATTCGCTTGCTAAGGCAAGAATAGAAGCTGATGCGCGTGCAAAATTTGCTGCCGATTCAACTGCAAAAGTACAGAGTGAAGAACGAGTAAGGCTCGCTGCGTTAGAGAAAGCAAGACTGGATTCCCTGGCAAAAGCGCAGGCGGATGAAAAATTGAGATTAGCCGCCATGGAAAAATCAAGGCAGGATTCGCTTTCAAAAGCAAGAATAGAAGCTGATGCGCGTGCAAAATTTGCTGCCGATTCAACTGCCAAAGCACAAGCCGAAGAAAAGGTAAGACTGGCTGCGTTAGAAAAGGCACGACAGGATTCTATTGCCAAAGCACAGGCTGACGAAAAGATAAGACTTGCTGCATTGGAAAAAGCACGGCAGGATTCTATAGCCAAAGCAAAAACTGATGCCGATGCCCGCGTAAAATTTATATCCGATTCAATTGCAAAGGCACAGGCTGAGGAAAAAGTTCGTTTTGCTGCATTGGAAAAAGCCCGCCAGGATTCAATCGCAAAAGCAAAGGTGGAAGCCGATGCCCGTGCAAGATCTGTGGCTGATTCTATAGCAAAAGCTCAGGCTGAAGAAAAGGCAAGGGCGGCAGTATTGGCTAAGGCAAAGCAGGATTCACTCACCAAAGCAAATGCAGAGGCGCTGGCAAGAGCTAAATTTGTTGCAGACAGTACGAAGAGAGCACAGCAAGATGCACAGATAGCCGCCCAGAAAGAAGCGCTTGCCAATGCCAGTACACAAAAACAAAAACCGCAGCCTTCAGCAATCGCTTTGCCCGTTTTGGATAAAGATTATCCTGAAGGTATTTCGGAGGAAACACTCAAGGAACCTAACAGAACTATTTACCGGACGGTAATCAAAAAATCAGCCAACCAGGATGTATTTTTGAAAATTGTTTATTCGTATGCTACCTATTATTTTAAAAACGGAGTTAACAGTTCAGAATCCAATTACCTCACCGAGCTTAAAACTGTGAAAGAGAAGTTGAATGAGAAATAGACTGTAACTCAGGCTTAAGTCGTAAGTGGAAAGTCATAAGTAGAAAATTGGTATTTGATCATTGGAATTTGGAATTTACAATGAGTTCCCTTTTTAAAAATATTTTTTTCGCAGATTATGGAAATCATTTTCTTTTTTCATCTTTAAATAAAAAATAAAATGAATAAGCATCTTAGTAAAATATTCGCTGCATTTTTTGCAGTATGCATCTTCTCTGTTTCTTATGGTGATGATATAAAGAGTATCAGCAACACAGATGTAAAAGAGGTAAAAGTATTTCTTAACGGGGCAATGGTTTCCCGCACCGGCAAAACGATTATTGATGCCGGAACCACGAAGGTTTTGTTTGAAAACCTTTCTTCTTCCATCAATCCTCAAAGCATAAGCGTTTCAGGCAAAGGTGATTTCACCATCCTCTCTGTTGTTCACCAGTTGAATTACCTGAACAGTGAAAAGAAAACACCTGAAATAAAATTGCTCGAAGATTCGCTGGAAGGGCTCAATTATAAAATGGGCCAACTGCAAAACCGGAAATCTGTTTTGAATGAAGAGCAGAACATGATGCTGGCAAATAAAAGTGTCGGAGGAGCCAATACCGGAGTCAATTTTATGGAGCTTAAAAATGTTTCTGAATTTATCAGAACCCGGCTTGCTGACATAAAGGATAAGCTGCTTGCGGAAACGACTGCTGAAAAAAAGCTTAAAGAGAAAACAGATAAAGTGCAGCAGCAATTGAATACATTGAATGCAAAAAAGAATATTCCCACAAACACTATAGAAATCAGCGTTTCGGCTAAAGCAAAAACAAACGCTCAGTTAGACATCAGCTATCTCGTTAACAATGTAACATGGACACCATTTTATGATGTGCGTTCCAAAGATGCTTCAAGCCCTGTGCAGTTATTCTATAAGGCTAACGTTAGTCAAAATACCGGTGAAGACTGGGATAAAGTGAAGCTTGTTCTATCCACAGGCAATCCTGCTCTGGGAGGTAATAAACCGGAATTAAATCCCTGGTATTTGAATTTCTATGTTCCGCAGGTTATGTATAAAGGAAGAACATCAGGAGGAATGGTGCCTGCCGCAGCAGAACAAAAAAATGCTACAATAGAGGGAAGCCAGGATAAATTAGAAGAAATGAGTGTCGCAAAAAGTTTAGCTGATAATATCCAGGTAAGCGAAAATCAGCTTAGCACCGATTTTGAAATTGCTGTCCCCTACTCTATTCCTTCTGACGGAAAACAATATGCTGTGGATGTGCAGAATTATTCGCTTAATGCAACTTATAATTATTATGCTGTACCGAAGTATGACCAGGATGCTTTTCTTACCGCAAGCATAACAAGCTGGCAGGAATTTAACCTGCTTCCCGGAACAGCCAATGTTTATTTTGAAGGAAGCTATGTGGGTGAATCGTCCATTGATGCAAGAACTACAGAGGATCCGTTACATATTTCATTGGGACGGGATAAAAAAATTGTCATCAAACGCGAACACCTGAAAGACTTTAATTCAAATCAGCTCATCGGAAGCAACCGGACAAAAACAATAAGTTTTGAAATCTCCGCACGAAATACTAAGAAGAATGCTGTGCAGGTTAACCTTGAAGACCAATTACCCATTTCGCAGGATAAAGATATTGAAGTAAAGTTGCTTGAAATTTCAGGAGCCGATTACAATGCTGAAACAGGCAAGCTGACCTGGAAATTAAACATTGCTCCAAACGAAACAGTAAAAAAGAAACTTACCTTTTCTGTGAAGTATCCCAAGGACAAAGTTATAAACGGAATGTAAAGCACATCAGAAACTGCAGAGAAAACATTTTACTTATTTCTCTGCGGTTCTCTAAATTTTTATTTGCTCTGTAATTTTTGTGTTTTTTCCTTTGCGATTCTTTGCGTTTATATTTTCTTCACGGTTGTTTAAATTGAGGTACTGCGTAAAATTTCGTTCTTTTGCAAGCGAATTTTTTCTTCCTATCTTCACGCCAAATAATTCAATATGCAAAAATCTTTTCTTGATTTTTCTCTGACCGGGATCCATCATCCTTTAATTTTAAATTATCTCGCCAGTGAAAATTCGCTCAGGGAGTTTTACAACCTTCCTCCCGGCATAACTTCTTTTGACAAAGTCATTCAGCAAAAACAAAAAGAAAACCTTGACAGAAAGCTGCTTGTTGAAGTTTTAAATTCTCAGTACAAAAATATTTTTGAAAAGGATTTTGAATTTAATGCTAACGTAAAAACCAATATTGATTCACTCCTTCATCAAAACACATTCACCGTAACCACAGGCCACCAGCTCAATATTGTTACCGGACCGCTTTATTTTTTATATAAAATAATTTCAACGATTAATCTTTCTGAAAAATTAAAACAGCAGTACCCGCAATACAATTTTGTTCCTGTGTACTGGATGGCTTCCGAAGATCACGATTTTGAAGAGATCAATCACATTCATATTTTCGGAAAAAAATTAGTGTGGAACCAGGATCAAAAAGGAGCCAGCGGAAAAATTTCAACCGGTTCCCTTAAATCTGTTTTAGAAGAATTAAAATCAATTATTGGCGACAGCGAAAATGCTTCAAAGATTTTCAACTTATTTGAAACAGCTTATACAGAAAACAAAAACCTGGCTGATGCCACGCGCTTTTTTGTTCACCGTTTATTTTCAAAGTATGGGTTGGTAATTATTGACGGAGATGATAAAAAGCTGAAAGCATCTTTTGCTGAAATTATGAAGGATGACCTGCAAAATAACTCCGCATATAAATTAATAAACGAAACAATCAGAAAGCTTGAAACGCATTATAAAGTGCAGGTAAACCCGAGGGAGGTTAATTTGTTTTACCTGCGGGACGGAATGAGAGAAAGAATTGTAAAAGAAGGTTCACAATTCACGATTCACGAATCACAATTAAAATTTAGTTCTGATGAAATTATTGATGAATTAAAAAATCATCCGGAGAATTTTAGTCCGAACGTAGTATTGCGACCGCTCTATCAGGAAAAAGTTCTGCCCAACCTTGCCTATATCGGAGGTCCGGGTGAAATAAGCTATTGGTTAGAATATAAAGCATTCTTTGATTTTTATAAAATTAATTTTCCTGTGCTCATGCTTCGAAATTCCGCTTTTCTGACCGAAGAAGCCCTATCTGCAAAAATGACTAAGCTCAATAGTACCGTTGCTGATTTAATTCAGCCGGAAGATATGATGATTAAAAATTTTATCACGAAAAAATTCGGTAATTCCATTTCACTTCAAAAAGAACTAAATGAACTAGAAAATATTTTTGAAAATATAAAACAAAGAGCCGATGCTAACGATCCTCCCCTTTTAGCATCCATTGAAGGAGAAAAGCATAAAACGCTGAACAGCTTTAAAAATTTAGAAACACGATTATTAAGAGCTGAAAAGAAAAAACAAGAAATTACTATCAGCCAGCTAAAAAAGCTGCGTGAAAAAATAGTTCCTGCAAACACGTTCCAGGAACGTTTTGAAAATTTTATTCCCTACTATCTGAAATATGGTGATGATTTTATAGAATCACTAAAAGAAAATTTTGATCCTTTTGATTTCAGATTGATTATCGGGCAGCTTTAATAGTTTTACGTTGTTAGTAAAAATAAAAATACATAAAACTTATGCCCCCTGATGTTGAACCCTATTTCCTTGTCAGATCGCGCCACTTCGCGCCCCTGACAAGTGTCACTGATAGTTCGAAGATAAAAAATATTTTTATTTTAGAAGCATCGGTTGTGTCCTCACAGCCCATTCTTTTAACCTTTTTTCCCACATCCCCTCCCTTGAAATACACTCTCTGCCTTTCGCTTTTATACTACTCCCCTCTTATTATGTAAGCACCTATTGGTAACCATTAAAACGCTTGGCGCTCTCCCTTGCAATAACGCCTCAGAAATCAGTTTTGAAACCTTCCACACCGTAAACAAAGCTTCGTTACAAATGTTCTTCAACTTTCAGAGGATGCTTACACAAAAATACAGCATTAGAAAATTCATATTATTGTCGTATTGCACAGTATTTTTATTGAGTTTAATTTTGTGGAAACTGACAAAATATGTTTCCCGATACTTGAACTTGGAAAAGTTGTAAAAAGATTGGAAGCGAATGATGAAACAGTTGTAATTAAAGAATCAAATCTTGCAAAAGGAATTTAGTGCCTCCCAGCAGCAACTAATAATGAAGTGGTAATAAAGAAAATTAATATTGTGAAATAAAGCTTCTATCTTCTTAATACTATGAAAAAAATATTATTATCTGTAAGCTGTCTTTTGGCAGCAGTAGTGGTCAACTCCCAATCCCCCGCATTTGAGTGGGCAAAAAATATGGGAGGATATTATGGCTATGCTGCCGGAATTGATGTTACAACTGATGCATCGGGCAATGTTTATACAACGGGTTATTTCCAGGGAAGGGTTGATTTTGACCCTGGTGCCAATATTTTCTATTTAACCGCTGCGGGTTCCGATATTTTTATTACCAAAACAGGTGCTGCAGGAAACTTTATATGGGCAAAGCAAATGGGCGGAACTTCAAATAATCAGAGTAATTCAATAGCCCTCGATGCCATTGATAATATATATGTTACCGGTTATTTTAATGGCACTGTCGATTTTGACCCAGGCGCGACAACCTACAATTTAACTTCGGAAGGCGCATCCGATATATTTGTAGCCAAATTAAATTCTTCAGGCAATTTTAACTGGGCTGTAAAGTTTGGAGCTGCTTACGGAGATATTGGTGCAGCCATTGCTGTTGACGGGCCTGGCAACGTTTATACCACAGGCACATTTATGGGAAATGTGGATTTTGACCCGGGTGCAGGAAACTATTTCATAAATGTTAATATCGGGAATACCAATAATACCTTCATTTCCAAATTAAACTCATCAGGTAATTTCATTTGGGCAAAGAATTTCGGTGGAGGAGAAAATTCAGCCACTTCAATAGCATTAGATGCAGCGGGCAATATTTATACAACAGGCCGTTTTTATTTTACAAATGATTTTGATCCAGGGGCCGGAATTTTTAATTTAACGGCAGCTTCAGGAAGCAGTGATATTTTCATTGCCAGCTTAAATTCCTTAGGGAATTTTAATTGGGCTAAATCATTGACCGGCACCGGTGCAAAATTTGCATATTCAACCTAATAATAGCGAAACCGGGTACGCTGTTAAATTGGATGCGGTAGGAAATATATATACCACCGGTACGTTCAGCGGCACCACCGATTTTGATCCTGGCGCTAACACATTTAATTTAACCTCGTTCTCATCCGATGATATTTTTGTTTCTAAATTAAACTCCTCAGGAAATTTTACCTGAGCTAAACAGATGGGAGGAACTGCTACCGATCATCCCGGTTCAGTTGCTATTGATGCATCCGGTAATGTTCTTACCACAGGTTATTGTAGCGGAATTTGCGATTTTAATCCCGATGGTGTTGCTGCCTATAATTTAATTGCTTTGGGCGGCCAGTTTTTATTTGTTTCAAAATTGGATGCATCCGGAAATTTTGTGTGGGCAAACAGTGGCGGTGCCGGTGCTTCAACTTTTACAAAATTCATGACCACAGATGCAGCGGGCAATGTTTACACAACCGGTTATTTTTTTGGTATCGTTGATTTTGATCCCGGACCGGGAACTGTTAATTTAAGCACGGCTGCAACCGACCTTTCAGGAGATGTGTTTGTCACCAAGTGCAATGCCTCCGGAAATTTAGTATGGGCAAAACAGCTTGGCGGCCTTGCACAGGACTATTCAACTTCAATTGCTGTGGATGTATCAGGAAACGTTTATACTTTAGGAAGTTTTAAGGAAACTGCCGATTTTGATCCCGGTGCCGGAACATTCAACTTAACTGCATCCTCAACTAACTCCGATATTTTTATTTCTAAATTAAATGCATCAGGAAATTTTGTGTGGGCAACCAGGGTGGGTACCACCACCACCGAAGATGCGTATTCCATTGCGCTGGATGTTTCCGGAAATATTTTTATTGCCGGAAGGTATTTCCCAGGCACCAATTCGTTTTAAATATATATTAACAAGTTAGATATATCGGGAACTTTAATGTGGACAAAAATATATGGAGGAACATCAGTTGATATAGCTAATGCTGTTTCAACTGATGCATCGGGCAATATTTATATTACCGGCTATTTTAACGGAACAACCGATTTTGATCCCGGAACAGGAACATTTAATCTCACCGCTGCAGGAGGCAATGAAGTGTTTGTTTCCAAATTAGATGGATCAGGTAATTTTATCTGGCCAAAACAAATGGGAGGAACTGTTAACGATGAAGGTTCAGTGATTGCAGTAGATGCAGCAGGCAAGGTGTATGTTGCCGGTTATTTTAGCGGAACTGCTGATTTCGATCCGGGAACGGGAACCTTCAATTTGACTTCCGCAGGAGGCGCAGATATTTTTATTTCCAAGCTGAATAACGCAGGAAATTTTATATGTGCAAAGCAATTCGGAGGCATCAGCACGGATAATATCCGTTCCATTGTTGTGGACAACACGGGCAATGTTTATACAACAGGAGTGTTTTATGGTACAAGTGATTTTGACCCGGGTGCAGGCACTTTCAATTTAACTTCTCCGGGCTCGGATATATTTATTTCCAAGCTGGATGCTTCAGGCAATTTTATATGGGCACAACAATTAGGTAATGTACAGGGCGAGCAGGTATATTCGATTGCCCTTGATGGTTCAAATAATATTTATACGGCCGGAACCTTTTATGGAACTCAAGATTTTGACCTTGGCAGCGGAACATCTTATTTGACTGCTTATGGTTATCCTGATTTGTATATTCATAAAATGAGCCAGTGTAGTTTCCCTTCTGCAACCTTAACACCCTCCGGACCCATAACTTTTTGTTCAGGCGGCAGCGTGGTTTTAAATGCTCCTGTTGCTTCAAACAGAAGCTATCAGTGGAAAAAAGGAGCAAACCTTATTTCAGGAGCGACATTACAATCTTATACAGCCACTACCGGAGGAAATTATAAAGTGACAGTAGCAAATACCGTAACAGGCTGTTCCAAAACAACTCAAGGTGCAACAACAGTAACCGTAAACGCACTTCCTGCTGCAACTATAACTCCGCAGGGACCCACTACATTTTGTGCAGGAGGAAGCGTTCTCTTAAAAGGAAATAACGGAACAGGGTTTACGTATCAATGGAAGAAGGGCGGGACTAACATTCCGGGTGCAACTTTAAAAAATTATACCGCAATCACTGCCGGAGTATATAAAGTAAAAGTAACAAACAGCAGCGGCTGTTCTAAGCTCTCTTCTGGAATTACTGTGAGTGTTCCATGCAAAGAAGGAGAAATTATTTCTGAGGAAAAGGGTTCATTTGATGTAATTGTTTATCCCAATCCTAACTCCGGGGAGTTTACTATTAAATTTTCAAATAAACCATCTGCTCCTGTACAAATTGAAATGAAAGATGAACTTGGGAAAGTTGTAAAAAGATTTGAAACAAATGATGAAACTATTCTAATTAGGGTCTGCTGATTAAGTCCCAATCCCCATAAGTTTAAGTTTTAAGAGTTTTTAATTGTCATAAGTGCAAGGCTTTTTAATAGATACCTCTAAAAACCTTGCACCAAATTTTTATTAATGTGACCTTATTGACTATCAACTTTTTTTACCCTAGTAGA
>JBDSOU010000076.1:0-12528 GCA_039914625.1 Bacteroidia bacterium
ATCAATACTGAACTTTTTCCAAAAATTGCCAATACTTACGACAGCTTAGCCGAGGCCTATTTGAAAACGGGAGATAAAATAAATGCTTTGAAATATTATAAATCGGAACTTGAGCTTGATCCAGGCAACCAAAGAATAAAAAAAATAATAGCTGATTTAGCAGGCGGAAAATAAATGTAAATCAATTTCTCCACGCATACCCTGTAGAAGTCCGGACATAAAAAATAACCTTTTCAAAAATATCAAATAATTTTAATTTGGGTCTTCGGAGACACGGAAACACCCCCGCACATTTTAGGATAGCAAAGAGAATTTTGTAGCTTAGCGTCTCGATTTTTAAATTTATGAAAGCATATACTGTTGTAATTATTGGAACGGGGTTTGGTGGGCAGGCATCCGCCATAAACTTATTAAAAAACAATATCCATGATTTTTGTATACTGGAAAGGCGCAATTTCATGGGTGGCACATGGTGTCAAAATACTTATCCGGGTGCAGCTGTTGATGTGCAATCACCGTTGTATTCCTTATCATTTGAGCCGTATAAATGGTCACAAATGTTTGTGGAACAAAGCGAACTGGAGCAGTACACTCATTTCGTTATTAATAAATATAAACTAAGAGAAAAAATATTTCTGAATACAAATGTTGAAAGTGTAAAATGGATAGAAATAGATAAAGTATGGGAAATTACAACTAATCATTCACAGTACTATGCAAAATTTATTATAAACGCTTCTGGTCCTTTAAGTACGCCTGTAATACCTGATTTTAAAGGAAAAGACTCTTTTAAAGGTACATCTTTTCATACTAATAATTGGGACAGTGCCTGTGATTATAAAAATAAACGGGTAGCCATTATCGGCAGCGGGGCAAGTGCTGCTCAGGTAATACCAACCATTGCACCTGATGTAAAAGAATTACATGTTTTTCAACGCACGCCACATTGGGTTATGCCTAGACCTGATAGAAAATTCACGCCCGGTCAGCAAAAACTTCTTGGTAACAGATTTTTTTACGAGTTTTTAAGAAAAACTATTTATTGGTCATTAGAAACAAGGATGATAGCTTTTAAGTATTCACGTTTAATGCTTAAGTTGGTGGGCGAAAGAGCAGCATTGAATTTTATTAAGAAATCTTTTCCGGATAATGAACTGCGAAAAAAAGTAACCCCCGATTACCTGATTGGTTGTAAACGCATTATTTTATCTAATACTTTATATCCTGCCTTATGTCGTAATAATGTAACACTATATTCGAGGGAACAGGGAATTAAAGAAATTACCGAAAAGTCTATTATTACACAAGATGGAAAAGAAATTGAATTAGATTTAATAGTTTATTCTACAGGTTACGATGCTACAGATAATGTAATTGCCTATCCTTTAACCGGCAGGGAGAATTATTCACTGCAAACCTTTTGGAAAGATTACCCGCGCGCATACCTGGGAACAGCAATGCCTAAATTTCCTAATTTATTCGTTATTACCGGTCCGAATACCGGGATAGGACATACTTCGGCTATTTTTATTATTGAAGCACAGCTTTTATACATCATCAAAAGCATAAAAAAAGTAATAGAAAGTAAGAAACAATCAATAGAAGTTACGGTGGAAGCAGAACAGAAATATACTGCAATGATTCACCGGGAAATGAAACCAACTGTCTGGCATTCGGGCGGATGCAAGAGCTGGTATCAAAGTAAAAGCGGACATGTTATTGCGATGTTTCCCGGATTTAGTTTTACATTCAGAAGCCTGGCAAATAACTTTAAGCCGGAAGACCATATTATTTCATAAAGGAACTTTTCACAAAACACCAGAAAAACTGAAGTTTTTTTTAAATCTCAGAGATTGATTTTTGTACCGGCTTTTCTGTTAAGAGGTTAACATCTCTCTCCCAAAGTGCAGGTATGTGTAATCCTGCGCTGAATCTGCGTGGATAGTAAACACAGATTTGGCGCATTGGTTCTTTAGTGCACCACCGCGTTCTAATTCAAACCCACCCACTACTCAGGCAAGTCCGCCTAAAAGTAAATATGGATTGCTAAGCGCTCCATGCGAGGGTAGATTTGTATTGTAATTAAATAAAAGAAACGATAAAGGAATAAGCTGAAAATCCTTGAAAAGAGTAAGCATCTCAAACAAAAAAATAATCAAATGGAAACAAATTACAACAACAAAGTAGTATGGATAACAGGAGCATCCTCAGGAATCGGTGAAGCGCTGGCTTATTCACTAAACAGCAAAGGAGCATTCCTGATCATCTCAGGCAGGAACATCGAAAATCTCGAAAAGGTGAAAGGTAATTGTTCATACCCGGACAATGTGGAAGTGCTGGCATTGGACCTTGAACAGCCCGGTACACTTGCCGCTAAAACAGAACAGGCACTGAAGTTATACGGCAGAGTTGATTTCATGATGCACAACGCAGGTGTCGCACTCCGCGATCGCGTTATTCATACATCTATGGAAATGGACCGCAAGATCATGCAGGTAAATTACTTTGCACCCATAGAAATTACCAAAGCCCTTCTTCCTTCAATGATAAAAAATAAATCAGGCAATATTGCTGTTGTCAGCAGCATTTCGGGCAAATTTGGCGTTCCCAAGCTTTCTGCCTATTCAGCTTCCAAGCATGCACTTCATGGATTTTTTGAGTCGCTCCGATCAGAAGTCCATAAACACAATGTACATGTAACTATCATCACCCCCGGATTTATTAAAACCGATATTACCGTGAACGCATATACAGGTCATGGCGGCAACTATGGCAAAATGGTAAACGCAAATAAAAACGGAATGTCGCCAGAACGTTGCGCGGAAAAAATGGCAAAAGCCATGCTGAATAACACGCAAGAGGCATACATTGGCGGAATAGACATCCTCAGCATCTATGCAAAACGTTTTTTCCCTGAGCTGTTTTCGGTAGTAATAAGAAGCTCCCCGATAAGAAAGATGGAAGCCATAAAGCAATTTATTAAAAAGCTGATCTTTATTCCGTCACTGAAACTTCAACCGGTAAGTCGTTAGTCTTACTTTAAAAGTGAAAGTGATCAGGGGATCAAATACTGTGAAGGTTGAATTATCACCCACTTTCAAATGTATCTGCTGTTACGAATGCGCCTGTAAACAGTTAGTACGATTTTAATTTTAAGCTGCTAAAAAAATACTCCCCGGTTACCTGGAGAGTATTTTTTTGTGATCTAAAAATTGCTCAATGAAAAAATGTGAAAAGTTTTGTTTTAGTAGGCACAGGAGCCGGAATATCCTGACGGTGTAATTTTTTTTACTTTTACAAAATGATAAAAACCATTCTTGTTGATGACGAACAACATTGCAGAGATTCTCTCAGCGCTACTTTGAAAAATCATTTTCCTGAAGTTGAATTGATTTCCATTTGTGCAAATGTCATTGAAGGAGAAGAGGCTATTCAAAAATTAAAACCCGAATTGGTTTTCCTTGATGTGGAAATACCGCCTTCAACAGGATTTGATCTGCTTCAAAAGCTTAATCCAATTTCGTTTGAAGTTATTTTTACTACGGCTTTTGATAAATATGCGTTGCGGGCAATTAAAGCAAGCGCACTTGATTTTATATTGAAGCCTGTGGGCAAAGAGGAGTTGGGTCTGGCTATTGAGCGATTTAAACAAAAGAAATCAAAGAATGATTCTCGCCAACAAATGGAAACACTTTTCGAAAACATCCGTCATTTAAAAGATCCGCTAAAAAAGATCATGCTTCCCAGCCAGAACGGATTTGAATTCGTAAATGTGAAAGACATTGTTCGTCTCCAGGCTGATTCTAATTACACTACTTTTTATTTTACTGATAAAAGAAAAACTGTTGTTTCAAAAACAATTAAAGAATATGAAGAAATGCTCGCAGGACATGACTTTTTTCGCGTTCATCAGTCTCATATCATCAATATTCAATACATTAAAAACTATGTAAAAGGAGAAGGCGGCATTGTGATTATGCAGGACGGAAGTGAAATTGATGTATCGCGAAGAAGAAAAGAGGAATTTTTGAAGATGCTCGGGAATCTTTAGGAAAAAAATTTTTTACCTTTTTCGTTCAGGTCTGCCTGCCTTAATTTTATTATAATTTTTGTGAATGAATGGTTTTTCTTTCTGCCACTTGCTCATTTTATCCCGCCACATTATAACCAGGAACAGCCGGAATTTAATTTAAGATTGTTTTCACTTTTATACCAATGTATGTTTGATTCATCAGACAAAGACAAACAATTAAAGTCAAACCATCTTAAAAACATTTACAACCATGTTAATCGCCATAGCCTTAA
Source organism: Bacteroidia bacterium (assembly GCA_039914625.1). Classification (GTDB taxonomy): domain Bacteria; phylum Bacteroidota; class Bacteroidia; order AKYH767-A; family OLB10; genus DATEMK01. Next base: position 4,306 of record JBDSOU010000076.1, read on the forward strand.
TATCACTGGTTAAACTGCTTCGGATGAAGCATGCAACTGACAAACTGATCTTAGTACAAAAAGAGAATTATTTGCGCAGCAAAGTTTCTGCCGGATTAAGATCAAAATAAATTCTTCATCCTCCCAAAACTATTACCATTGGGGTTTTCCAGTGTGAGGTCATAAAATTAAAGGTGCGAAATTGAAATCTTTGCACTATCTTTCGCAATCTTTGAAATCAGCCTGATATTTTAATTAACAGTCCTTAAACATCATTAATAACGTAAGCTATTAAAACCATATCTCAAATTTTAAAAACAACAATTTATGACTCAAACAATCAAATCAATGGCAAGAACAATTCTTGCAAGTGCACTTGTATGCATAGGAATAGAATCCAATGGGCAGACCACATGGGATATCATTGGAAATTCAGGCACCAATCCTGCAACTAATTTTATTGGTACAACGGATAACAAAGCGCTGCGGATCAGGACAAACAATTCTGTACGCATGACAGTTAATTCTAACGGTAAAGTGGGAATAGGGACCACCGCACCGGCAGCCATTCTTGATATTACCAAAAATGGAACTGCAGATTTGAATGTTAAATCGAATAACGGGCATGCTAAAATAATTATTGATCGCGGAAGTACAGATAGTACAGCTTTATTAGAATTCAGGACTTTAGGCGGGAGTAGTTTTGGAAATAAATGGCAATTAGGAACAACAAAAGAAATTGACGGGGATTTCATTATCAATTGTGTTGGCACAAATGATACAGCAATGAGAATAGTAAAATCAACGGGTAATATCGGAATTGGTGGAAGAGCTACCAGCTCCCGTCTTTATGTGGAAGGCACAACGGAAGTTAACGGGATTATTAAAAGCAACGGAGAAACTGTAATCGGAATTGTTGATGCTTCAGGCGTTAAGGTTGGCGGACTTACCATTGCGGGTGGATCACCTGCAAGCGGACAGGTACTTACTTCAACTGGAGGAGGAAGCACAGCATGGCAAACCCCAACAGGGGGAATTACAGGAACAGGAGTTGCTTCGCGGGTTTCCTTCTGGAGTGGTGCTTCAGCATTAAGTTCAAATGCAAATTTATTTTGGGATAATACAAACAGCCGGTTAGGAATCGGAACAGCAACTCCTTCCGCACAGCTTGAAATAAACGGTCAAATTAAAATTACGGGTGGATCACCGGGAAATGGAAAAGTTCTTACCTCTGATGGATTCGGACTTGCATCATGGACAGCTGCCGGTTCAGGAACAGTTTCTGGTACAGGAGCTGCAACAAGAATTGCATTTTGGAGTAGTGCAAATCAACTTAGTTCAAGTAACATATTAGTTTATGATGCAGCTAACAACAAATTAGGAGTAAGCACGTCTGTTCCGGATGTAAGATTTCACATAGGAGGAAGTGATGATGCAAATCTAAATGATGGTTCCGGTGAAATGGTTATTGGTGATATAAACGGCACTAATATAGTGTTTGATAACAATGAAATAATTGCAAGGAATAATGCCGCTACATCAACACTTTTTTTAAACAACGATGGTGGTGACCTTATTGTTAATGGATCAAATGGAACTGGTGATGTCGGCATCGGAACATCTTCTCCCACTGCCAAGCTTTCAGTAAATGGAACTGCCAACAAACCCGGAGGCGGATCTTGGGCTGTATTTTCAGACAGCAGATTGAAAAAAGATATTAAGCCTTATGAGGACGGTTTGACTACTGTGCTTAAAATAGCACCTGTGCGTTATCATTATAATGAGCTTGCAGGATGTGATACTAAGCCTGAGTATGTTGGGGTCATTGCCCAGGATTTAAAGAAAATTGCTCCTTACATGATAGGTACTTTCCAAAAAGAAGGGACTGAGTATTTTAGTGTTGATAACAGTGCAATGACCTACACGCTTATCAATGCTGTAAAAGAGCAGCAAATTCAGATAAAAGAAAAAGACGCCCGCATACTTCTGCTCGAATCCAGGATGCAGCAATTTGAAAATGCCCTGTCTCAATGCTGCCTCCACTTTGAAAAAAAGATAATTGGTAATAGTGAAGTTACAACCGATGTCGCATCGCTTGAGCAAAATGCACCGAATCCTTTTTCAGAAAAAACAGTAATTAAATTTTATGTGCCGCAAAACACGGTTAAAGCACTTATTAAAATTTATGGGCTTGATGGAACTGAAATAAAATCCATTCCTGTTTCAGTAAAAGGCTTTGGTCAGACAGAAATTTCAGGCAACTCGCTTTCTGCAGGAACATATACTTACCTGCTTATGGTTGATGGAAAAGTGGCTGATACCAAGCAAATGATTCTTTCGAGATAAAAAAACAATCTTCTTAACATTTTGATTGCCGTTCACTTCACGTGAACGGCTTTTTTTATATTTGACTGATTTGTTGAATTTGCTTACCTGCCATTAAGTTTTATAATTATTAATATCTCCACAATGAAAAAATATTTCCTGTTAATACTTTTTTTACTGCTCATCAGCCGGTCCTCTTTTTGCAGCACACCATTAATGAAAGCCGACAGCCTGTTAAATGCGTTGAAATATGCAAAGGAGGATACTAACAAAGTAAAACTGCTTTTTCAGTTAAGTGATATTTCAAGTGATGATTCTGTAACTATGGAGTATGCATTCCGGGCATTGAAACTTGCAGAAAAATTGAATTATCAGAAAGGTATTGCGGATGCGTGCAATAACATCGGCTATGTTTATAACCAGCGTGGTGAAATTTCACAGGCTTTTAAGTATTATCAGAAAAGTTTAAATGCAACTGAAGGGATCGGTGATAAAAAAGGAATGGCCGCGTTGTTAAATAATATTGCAGTTGTGTATGAGCGGCAGGGTGCCATTTCAATTGCATTGGAATACTACCAGAAAAGTTTAAAGCTCCGTGAAGAAATTATTGACAAAAACGGTATTGCAAAACAATTGAACAATATCGGGTTGCTTTACAAAAGCCAGGGCGACATTGAACACGCTGATGCCTATATGCAGAAAAGTTTGAAAAACATGAAAGAGTTGAACGATACAAACGGTATTGCAATGACGCTCATCAATCTAGGTTTTATCAGTCAAAGTAATGGTAAATTCGATAATGCCCTTGAATATTTTCAAAAGAGTTTGGAAATATACAGACAGACCGGGTATCAGAAAGGAATTGCTTCTGCGCTTTACAATATAGGGCTGAATTATTCGCTGCAGGGTGACAGCGATAAATCAATGGGTTTTTATGAGCAAAGCTTAAACGTATTAGGAAAAGACGGAGATAAAATTACTATAGCCGCCAATCTTAATAATATTGGTAAAATATATAGTGAGAAAAAAAACTATTCGGAGGCCGAAAATTATTGCGCACAATCACTTGAAATTGCAAAAAGCGCAGGTGTTCCTGAAAGGATAAGTTATGCCAGCGAAGCGTTAAGCAAAATTTATTCAGAAGAAGGAAAGTACAAGCAGGCGTTTGAAATGCATGTGCTTTTTAAGCAAATGGCTGACAGCATCAATAACCAGGAAACAAGAAAAGCAACTGTAAGAAAACAAATGCAGTACGAATTTGATAAAAAAGATGCTCTTGCAAATGCAGAAATTACACGTCAGCGATTAATTAAGAATTCAACATTTGCCGGCTTTGGAATTGTCGGAGTTTTTTCTTTTCTCCTTGTACGTTCTGTAAACAGAAGAAGAAAAACAGTTTTTGATAACCAGGTTTCGCAAGTGGAAATGAAGGCTTTGCGAGCGCAGATGAATCCTCATTTTATTTTCAATTCGCTGAATTCAATTCATAGTTTTATACAGCAGAATAAAGGAGAAAAAGCATCTGACTATCTTATAAAATTTTCAAGGCTCATGCGTTTGATTCTTGAAAATTCAAATCATGAAGAAGTTCCGTTGGAAAGCGATCTGGAAGCGTTGGGTTTATATATGGAACTGGAAGCAGCACGCATGAATAATAAATTTACCTTTTCAATTCATGTGGCTGATGATATTGACCGGGAAAACACCATAGTTCCTCCCCTTATTCTTCAACCCTTTGTCGAAAACTCCATATGGCACGGTATGATGCATAAAGAAGAAAACGGGATGATACGAATCAACATTTCCAAAAATGGTGACATGATAAAATGTACGGTGGAAGATAACGGAGTGGGTAGAGAAAAAGCGAAAGAACTAAAATCAACCACTCAAAAAGGAAAACATGAATCGCTCGGAATGAAAATTACGAATGAGCGTATTGAAATAATCAATCGTATAAAAAAATCAAAAGCTTTTGTTGCTTTGAAAGATTTATATGATGAAACAAGAAATCCTTTAGGAACTTTGGTGGAAGTTCAGTTGCCTTTGGAAACAGGATTTTAATTATTTTTATAAATCATAAATAACCCGTCCGTAATTGAACGTTTTTTCTATTGTAGTTATTATTTTTTCATTAGATCTCTCCGGAAATTACTTTTTATTAACCTCACCCATCCCTCTCCAATAGAGTTAATTTCGGAAGAAGTCTATTTTTTTGTCAGATTTCTTTTGCCGCTTTCTCAATTATTCCCGCCAAATCCTAATTACACCCTTCCGTTGTATCATTTAGCATTGTAATGGCTATGCTGCGCATGTATGTTTGTCTCATCAAATTCAAATAAACAAACGTATTCAAACAATTAAAAACAAAAAATCAAATGAAAAATTCAATCAACAAACAAAATCAAACAATCAAACAAACAAATTCTAACAAGCTAAAAACAAACATTATGAAAAATTTAAAAAGTGTACTTATGCTGATCTGCTTGCTTACTCCATGGATGAAATCATTTGCCGATCATGACGAATTCCGTTTTGATACAAAGTATTCAGACAATGGTTCAGGAGTTCTTTACAGCAATGAAATTGCAGAACAGGCTGTAACCGATGCATCAGGTAATTTATATGTTGGAGGCGCATATAACAAAGACGGTTCTGCTTCTTCCATTCGTGTTGTAAAATATCCTGCAAACAATGGCAGTTCCACCACAGTGACTTACAACTACAGCAACAGTCACAATGAGCAGGTAATTAAAATGTTCTGGGGAAGCAATAGCCAATTGTATGTTTTTTGCAAAGCTGTCAGCCCCGTTGGAGCTGCCACCGGCCTGGTAGTGTATCGTTTTAATTCAAGTTTAACTCTTTTGAATATCGTTCCGGATTTCTTTGTGGGATTTGCGCCTGAAAAAGTATGTACTGATGGCAGTAATAATTTTTATGTTGCAGGAACCACAACGCTCACCGGCTCTGTCTCGCTTAGAGTAATAAAATTGAATGCAGCGCTTGTACAACAAGGCGCGACTTATAATTATTATTATACCAATTCAACGGATGGAGTTACTGAAGAAGTAAAGGACATAATCTATTCTAGTTTCGCCTTTAATTCAGGCATCTATATTGCCGGCAGAGCATACAATGCTGCATCGTCAACTTCTGCTGCAATTTTGATTAAATTGAACACTTCACTGGCTTTTCAATGGAAAAAGGCACCGGCACTTAATGCTTATAAAAATGTTTACAATTCAGTTGCAGCGTATGCAAATGGAATTTATGTTACCGGAGCAAAAGACGCTAATAATACCTGGTGTATGGAAGAATATGATAGAAGCACAGGAACATTACTGGCACAAAGTAATTCGTCATCATCAAACTATGAAAGTGAAGGAATTAAAATTACCGTTGCCGGAGCCAATGGCATTTACGCAGCAGGATTCCGCAAAAGCACCGCTTTAAACAAGTATAAAATTGTGATTTTAAAATGGAGTACAAACCTTTCGGGAATAACTGTAAATAAATATACTGAAACATTGACAACTGCTTCTAAATTAAGTGATGCTATTGCAACTCCATATAATACCGACCCTTCTAAATTCTATACTTACCTTACAGGCAGCCAATATGTTAGTGGAACTCCAACTGGCAGCTACAATATGTTTTTCAGAGCTGTTAATGATGACGGAGATGCTTACATAAAGGATTCAATTATAAATAACAGTGCATGCGGTAACAAAATTGTAGTAAGACATGATGGCAGTCATGGCACCGGGGATGATTATACAGTAACTGTTATAGGATACCAGGATAAAACATCTTCTAACATTCAGCCGCATGATTATAAATTTTTTACACGCTCATATTATTGGGAGCATATCATCGACAGGATGATCAATGATTCAGATAACGAAACAGTAGCAGAAAATTCTATAGACCGAATTGAGTCAGGTATAGAAACCGAATCAGAAATAGCTGAAATCTCTGCAAATATTTTCCCCAACCCCACAAGCGATTTCCTCAATGTTGAAAGCAGCGAAGAATTAAGAAGCCTCACTTTATTTGATCTGCAGGGCAAAACAGTGATGCAAAACCAGGTAGAAGGAGAAGTTTTCACCCACCAGGTAAACATTTCAAATCTGCCCAAAGGAATTTATTTCCTCCGTGTAAATGATGGAACAACACAAAAGGTGATTAAAAATTAAAATTTAGTTTTCTTTGATCGAAGGGTTGCCTTAACCGGCAGCCCTTTTTTGTTTTAAAGGTTTGGGTAGTTCTTTCATTTTTCAGCCCTGCCGCATTTTCAATCATTCCCGCCACTTAATAAACGAACCTTGCCGGAATCTAATTTCAGCTTGATTTCGTTTGTATGTTATAATACATTTGACTCATCAAATTCAAATAACAAAAAAAATCAAACAAACTAAAAACTCAAAGCCATGAAAAACTCAAACGAACAAAACTACATGACCAGTGCAATAGGATTAATGGCATCAGTAGCAGCAGCAGCAGAAAATTCAGTTAATTCTGATTACAGAATGGAAGCTGAAAATATGGTTAATCTTTACAGCGGACCCGGCAGCAATTCAAGTGTAACAGTTTGCGAAGCTCCCTGCGCAGAGCTGGTTACCGAACAGGACAATCTTCTCATTCTGAATTTTATTCATTCAGAATTCGGAATGATCAACTCTTATACCGTTCACCATTTCAATAACGAAACTTCACTTTACAAAATAGAATCTTCAAAAGGAGTTTACAAGATGATTCTTGTTCTTGATTCCGAAAACAGAATCGTTGCGATTGATTTCAGCAAGTCAGAATTGAGTGAAATAAAAATTGCAGCATAAGTTGAATAACATAAAATCAGCACATTATATAAAACATATAAACAATACTAAAAACCTTAAAAACATGAAAAATCTAAACTATAACCAGGCAAACCAAATGGAACAAAGCAATTTATTAATGAGCTTTAAAAGATCCAACTACAAACAAAAAAGCAGCCTAACAGGATACAGCATTCAGCACCCCGACTTGAGCTGGATACAAATTAACGGCTATCAGCCAAAAATGAATAAAGTTGCCCAACTTCAAATGAAAGGCACTTCTTTCCAAAGAATGGGGCTAATGAAAGCACAGCATAAATTCTATTCAGTTGCAGCTGCAAGCGTGATGATTGCCTTAATGTTTCTTGCTTCAGTTCTATAATTAAACTAAAAAATATTTAAGATAAAGGAAATCCAAAATTCCGACACTTCCAACTTCCCGGCTCTCCCTTAAGCCGGGTTTTTTATTTAATAAAGGGCAAATCTTTTTTGCCGGATTCTAAAACAGCCGTACCAAATTCTCAGTGCCCTCCCCCGCTTTCACATTTAGCTTTGTTAAACGGTTCCAGCCATAGTAAGTTTGATTCAATCAATTAACAAAATATCAGACACCAAGCAAATCAAAGAAACTATGAAAACAAAACAAAAACTAAAACTAATTTTTTCCAACCCCATCAATCTTTTATATTTATTAAAAGACCATTGGTTGAAATATTTTCTCCTTATTCTCACTTTCCTCTTAGCGATGAATCATAAAAGCAATGCTCAAGTTCAAAACATGGTATGGGCGCGTGAAGGTATGGGAACTGGTGTTGATCAGGGAAACGCTGTTACCGTTGATGCAGCGGGAAATGTTTATACAACAGGATACTTTGAATCCACTTGCGATTTTGATCCGGGCGCAGGTATTGTCAATCTTAATTCGGTTGGCAACATGGATGTATTCATCATGAAATCCGATGCATCAGGTAACCTGCTGTGGGCTAAAAGTGTTGGCGGCACAGGTGATGACGAAGGAAAAACAATTGCTGTGGATGCTTCAGGAAACGTTTATATCGGTGGCAGCTTCAGTGGAACTGCTGACCTTGATCCGGGAGCAGGAACA
>JBDSOU010000267.1:0-14481 GCA_039914625.1 Bacteroidia bacterium
CGCAGATTAATTTATTTAATCGTTTCAATACTTGTTGCAATTTCTATTTACGGCATGACAAAAATTAATGTTGTAGGTTATGTTGTGGATGACCTGCCGAAAAAAGATCCTGTTTATGCTGATCTGAGATTTTTTGAAAGTAATTTTCACGGAGTGCTGCCCTTTGAAATTAATGTGGACACTAAAAAACGAAACGGTGTTTTCAGCAACAACGGGCGTGCTTTGTATAAAATAAAATCCTTTCAGAAAATGATGGACAAATATCCTGAATTTTCAAAACCGGTTTCAGCTGTTGAAGGACTGAAATTTGCGTATCAGGCATACAATGATGGTAATCTTAAATATTATATCCTTCCCGGAAGTTTGGATCTTGCAAAGTTATCAGAATACAATTCCACGGTTAAAGGAAAAGAGAACAGGCTCATGTCGTTTATTGATACTACCAAACAATTTACACGTGTTAGTTTTCAGATGGCAGATGTGGGATCGGCACGAATGAAAAAATTATTATCCGAAATTCGCCCGGCTATTGATACCATTTTTAATTATAATAAGGAAGAAAAAAAATGGATTGCCGACAGCCTTAAATATAATGTGATGCTGACCGGTCACAGCCTTGTGTTTTTGAAAAGCAACGATTACTTATTACATCACTTGTTTGTAAGTCTTATGATTGCTATCTTTTTAATAGTCCTCATAGGGATGGCGCTTTTCAGATCAATCGCAATTATTATTCTTTCCAAAATTCCGTGTTTGATACCGCTTGCAATTACTGCCGGAATTATGGGGTTTTTTGACATCCATTTTAAAGCAACCACTATTTTAATATTCAGCATTGCATTCGGAATTGCATCAGACGGTACAATATATATTCTGACAGAATACAGGCATCAACTCCGTAAAGTAAAAGGGGCAAATCCATCAAGCGCTGTGTCGCGCACCATCCATGAACTGGGATTAAGCATGGTTTATACCAACATCATTCTTTTTTTCGGTTTTGCTATTTTCGCAGTATCAAGTTTTGGCGGAACAGTAGCATTGGGGATTCTTATTTCAACCACACTGCTTTTTTCGCTGATAACAAATTTCGTTTTACTTCCATGTATTCTGTTATCACTCGAAAAATTCAAACAAGCCCGGGTGCTCATGCAGGATCCTTTTATTATGCTTGTTGACGAAGATGAAGACATTGATCTTGATAAATTAGAAATTAAAAAAAATGTTTAGCCTTTAGTAAAAATATATTTGTTAATTTGCCAACAGCTAAAAGCCAATTGCTAATGGCTCAATATTAAACCTCAATCCTCAAATTCATTCATGAAAGGCATTATCCTCGCAGGCGGTTCCGGTACACGCCTTAACCCTTTAACTCTTGCCATGAGCAAACAGCTCATGCCCATATATGATAAGCCGATGATCTATTATCCTCTTTCAGTTCTAATGATTTCAGGAATTAAAGAGATACTCATTATTTCCACTCCACATGACCTTCCTCACTTTAAAAAACTTCTTGGTGATGGAAAAAATCTCGGATGTAATTTTCATTATGCCGAACAGGTGGTTCCAAACGGACTCGCACAGGCATTTGTAATCGGAGAAAAATTTATTGGAAATGATAAAGTTGCTTTAATACTGGGTGATAATATATTTTACGGAGCAGACATGGCGGGATTATTACAAAGAAACAACGACCCAGACGGAGGAGTGGTTTTTGCTTACCACGTTTCCGATCCTGAGCGATACGGTGTTGTTGAATTTGACAAAAACAAAAAAGCACTTTCCATCGAAGAAAAACCTAAGCATCCGAAATCAAATTATGCCGTACCTGGATTATATTTTTACGACAACGGTGTGGTAGAGATTGCAAAAAATTTAAAACCAAGTGCACGCGGTGAATATGAAATCACTGATGTCAATAAAGAATATCTGAAAAGAGAAAAGCTAAAAGTCGGAATTCTCGGACGCGGGACAGCATGGTTAGATACCGGAACATTTGCTTCACTCATGCAGGCTTCTCAATATGTGTATGTAATTGAAGAACGGCAGGGACTGAAAATCGGATGCATTGAGGAAATTGCTTACCGGATGGGTTATATCACCATTGAACAACTGCGCACATTGGCACAGCCTTTAGTTAAAAGCGGCTATGGAGAATATCTGTTAAAAATTACTGATTAAATTAGTGAAGCGTTGATACAAATTGAAAAACACAAACCCGGTTCGCTATTCGTAAATTCGTACAAATTCGTTATTCGTTGATGTGATATGCAAACAAAGATCTTAGTAACCGGAGGTGCAGGTTTTGTCGGAAGTTGTCTGGCTGAAAAACTGGCTGAAAACAAAAATAATTTTGTAGTGATTGTGGATAATCTGCACACAGGCACTCATGCGAAGTTACCCAAATCAAAATCGGATAATGTGCGCTTTATTAAAGCCGATGTAAATGATTTCAAAGATATTTCTAGTATATTTTTTGCGCATGAGTTTGATTTTGTTTTTCACTATGCCGCATTAGTAGGTGTTAAAAGGACACTTGCAAATCCGGCTTTGGTGTTGCGTGATCTTGAAGGAATAAGAAATGTGCTTAATCTTTCAAAAAATACCGGAGTTAAACGTATATATTATTCATCATCCTCTGAAGTGTATGGCGAACCTGTTGAATTTCCACAGAATGAGCATACAACACCGCTTAATTCGCGATTACCTTATGCGATAGTTAAAAATGTTGGAGAAGCATATCTGCGTGCATACAAACAGGAATATGACCTGGATTTTACAATTTTCCGTTTCTTCAACACTTACGGACCCAAGCAAAGTAATGATTTTGTAATGTCACGTTTTCTTCATGCCGCCATCCATAATAAGGACATTACTGTTTATGGGGATGGACTGCAAACCCGCACTTTCTGTTATATAGATGACAATATAGATGCAACTATTAATTCGTTCACTAAAAATAAATTTGTAAACGATGTAGTAAACATGGGTAGTGACAATGAAATCACTGTACTTGATCTTGCAAAAAAAGTAATCAGGCTGGCTGACAGTAAATCTAAAATCATTCACCTTCCTGCATTGAAAGAAGGAGACATGACACGTAGATGTCCTGATATTCACAAAATGAAAAAACTGCTGAACCGCAAAATGACTTCGCTTGACGATGGCATTAAAAGGCTTATCAAATCATTCAGCAATAATGAACATTAATTTTTCACACTCCTTCTCTCAGGCTTCCAAATTCCAATTTCCAACTTCTAACTTCCTAATTCCGGTTCTTCTCTAAATGCACAGCACTATTGATCTGCAGGAAAAAATCGAAAAAGGGTTAGCTGAATTGTCATTTAACAGCTCACCTGCTGAGTTGTATGAACCTATGCATTATATGCTTTCGCTCGGAGGTAAACGAATGCGTCCACTGTTGGTAATGATGGGGTGCGATATGTTTAACGGTGCTGTTGAAAAAGCCATTCATGCTGCTCTTGGTATTGAACTGTTTCACAATTTTACTTTGCTCCATGATGACATTATGGACAAAGCGCCTTTGCGCAGATCCAAACAAACCGTTCATGAAAAATGGGATATAAATGTTGCTATCCTGTCCGGTGATGCAATGTTTGTAAAATCATTTCAGTTGATAATGATGACAGAAGATAAAATTGTCAGAAGTGTAACAGATATTTTTTCACGCACTGCCATAGAAGTTTGTGAAGGACAGCAACTCGATATGAATTTTGAGCAGCACAAAAATATATGTATAGCTGATTATATAAATATGATTAGCTGCAAGACAGCTGTATTGCTTGGTGCAAGCCTTGAAATCGGTGCATTGATTGCAGGAGCTTCTGCCACAGATGCGCAACATTTATACAGTTTCGGAAAAAACATCGGCATTGCCTTTCAGTTGCAGGATGATTTACTGGATGTATATGGCGACAAAAATAAATTTGGGAAACTGCAGGGCGGTGATATTCTTTCAAACAAAAAAACTTTTTTATATCTTAAAGCTATTGAGGTTTTGGATGAATCGTCATCTGAAAATTTAAAAAAACTTTATAATACCACAACTGATTTTAAACCGGAGGAAAAGTTAAAATCCGTAATGTCTCTTTTTGACCGGGCGCATATAAAACAATGGGCAAAAGATGAAATGCAGCATTTTCATAACAATGCATTGCAGCACGTTGCCGATATTCATCTTCCTCCTGAAAACAAAAAACCATTGCTTGATTTTTGTGAAAATTTAATGGTAAGGGAAATTTGATCCTTTTCAGTAAGTTACGTTTCAGCATGATCAGTAAAACTAATTCCTATTTTCGTGCTTTTGTTTTAAAAAACAGTTATGAACTCTATTACTTCACTATTCCGAAATGCATTTGGCGGGTTATCAAAAGCTGTCTGGCTTTTAGCTTTAATGCTTTTTATAAACAGAAGCGGAACGATGGTGCTTTTTTTTCTTTCCATTTATTTAACGAACCACCTGCATTTCACTTTAGGGCAAACCGGAGTTGTTATGGCACTATTTGGTGCAGGCTCTTTGCCCGGTGCCTTCTTTGGTGGACGACTGGTTGACAAAATTGGCTCTTATCCAGTCATGCTGTGGAGTCTCATTGCAGGAGGCATCATGTTTATTATCGTTGGGCAGTTGCATGGCTATTTAATTCTTAGCATCGGAGTTTTTTTGCTTAGCGCCATCAGCGAAGCATTTCGCCCTGCAAACATGGCAGCTATTTCTCACTATAGCACTCCTGAAACCTATACGCGATCCATATCACTAAACCGGCTTGCAATTAATCTCGGGTTTTCTATTGGTCCTGCTGCCGGTGGTTTTCTTGCAGCATATAGTTACAGCCTCATATTCTGGGCTGACGGATTAACATGTATTGCAGCAGCACTCGCACTTCTTTTATTCATTAAAAAAAAATCACACGCTGAAACAATAAAAGCACATTCAGTTACTGTTCAAAAAATTTCTTCTCCTTACCGTGATAAAATATATTTATTTTTTCTTCCGGTTGCCACTTTATATGCCATTTCGTTTTTTCAGTTTTTTTCTACCATGCCTTTATATTACAAACAAGTGGAACATCTTACTGAAAAACAAATAGGATGGATTTTGGCGCTCAATGGTATTCTCGTGGCAGCGATAGAAATGATTATGATTTACAAAATTGAAAAGCGATGGACCATGTATAATTTCATTGCTCTCGGTGCTTCCCTGTTAATCATCAGCTACCTTGCCCTGCTTGCAGTAAGCGGTATTTGGTGGTTGGTTGTTATAACTGTTTTAATTTCTTTTTCTGAAATGTTTGCTCTGCCTTTTATGAATACTTTTATGAACTCGCGGTCTGATCCTGAAAACAAAGGGCAGTACGCTTCCCTCTACGTTATGTCATGGTCAGTGGCTCTTATTGCCACTCCGATTATTGCCACACAGGTCATTGCTCACTTTGGTTACGAAACCCTTTGGTTGGTGCTCGCTACTTTTGGTGTATTGGTTTTTATTGGAATAAAAACACTTGAAAGAGTAAATACAAAAAGAAGCCAATGAAGCTTTCACGGTAATACCAGCTTGAAAGTAAATTTAATTTGTTTCAAACCCGGTTTTAATTTTCACAGACTTTATTCCTTTAACATTATTTAAAGTTCTCAGTCGGAAATTAAATTTAAAATGCCTGAAAAAATAAAGTTGTACCCAAGAGGGTGATTGAAAGTACATGAATCCCTGTAAGCGCTAAAAAGTGTGTTATTATAAATTTGTATCATTACACCCTTAATATCTATGTCTGTTATTATTATTTTTGTGATTGTATGCAACCTTGCCTGCTTATGAAAAAATCTTATTTGATTAGGGTAACAGTTTGTTTCATTATGCTGTCATGTAATTTTTTCATTCATACGGCCAAAGCACAGCAAACACAAATAAGAGGGTTTGTTGATGTGGATGCTGCTTTCGCTGATAATAAGACTTCATTTTCATTTGGCGAACAGGATTTATTTATTACTTCTGATGTTTCCGACCGCATCAGTTTTTTAGGAGAAACCGTTTTTAAATATTCTGCTTCGTCTCCTACGTTATTTGATGTAAGCATGGAACGGGTAGTTATTAAAATCAATTTTACCGGCAATCATAACCTCCTTATTGGAAAACATCACACTCCTGTAAATTACTGGAACGATACCTATCATCACGGACGAGTTTTTTTTCCTACCATATATCGCCCGTTATTATTTTCTGAAAACATTATTCCACTTCATACAACAGGAATCAGTTTCAGCGGACACGATCTTGGAAAATTAAAATTCGGTTATGACTTCATGCTTGGTAATGGAATTGGCTCGGGGGATGTGACCGACAATGACAAATTCAAATCTTTTACTGCTTCTGTCCACTTTAAACCAATGAAAAATCTGCGCATTGGAGGGTCTTTCTATAATGATATAATTTCAAAAGGCTCCAGGAAACCGCACTCCAATGAGTTGTTAGCACAGGAAATTAAACAACAGCTTATCACCGGATCAGTTTCTTTTTTCAACAGAAAATTTGAATTCCTCTGCGAAGGAACCTATGCAATGAATAAATCTGATTCAACAGGTTCAGCTTCTGATCTTGCCTTATATTCTTATGCCGGGTACAGGATGTTCAACCGGTTGGTTCCTTATGTTAGGTTCGATTACCTGAATTATGAAGCGAATGAAATTTATTATTACAACGACAACACCAAAGCCTTTGTTGGCGGCATTAGGTATGAGATCAATTACCTGGCTGTCATAAAAATTGAATATCAATATACTAAATACGAAAAGATGGCGCACTCCAATACCGTTTCTGCTCAATTTGCGATTGGGTTTTGAACTACCTGATGAATATGAAAAAAGTTAAAATAAAAAGACTTTTCCAACACATGGTGCAAACAGCATTCCTGGTGCTGATTTTTTCTTTTTCCGGTCATGCGCAGGAAAAAACTTTATCTGTCATAAGTAACGTAAAAGGCGCTCCTGATGAAATGACTAATGCAGAGCTGAAATCAATATTGAAAGGGGAAAAACAACGGTGGAGCAATTCTGTTCCGGTTGTGATCGCATTGATGAAAAGCACAACCGATGCCGGTAGGGGCATCAGCAAAAAAATATTTGAAATGGATGTTGATGAATTTAATAAATATTGGCTCGCTTTAGTTTTTCAGGGAAAAGCAAAAGCTCCTTATTTTTTTCACTCTGCTTCAGAACTCGAAACCTTTGTTACGGAAACCCCCGGAGCAATCGGTGTGATCGAAACTCCTCCTTCGGCTAAGATCAGGCAAATCAGCATTGATGGAAAAAAATCATTTTGACTTTTCGGGGAGCCGCATTTGCTTACTAACAGAAAACTGGAAGGTGAAAAAATGAGAAGGAAGACACTGCGATATTTTTTAAAACTCATTTTCATACTTTCACACTAAAATTTGAACCACAATATTGATAACTGAATAAATACTTTTTTCACTACCATGATTCTCTCATTAAAAGCAAAAATCTGGATGACCGTGTTGTCCATTGTTTTAATGTTTGCTTTTTTTATTCTTTTTTATTTTCCTGTTCAACAGGAAAAATACATGATGGCGAATTACAACCGCGAAGTGGAAGACCTCACAAAAACGGTTGCATTAGGAGTAAAAATTGCTTTAACAGAACAAAATTTTGAAGGGGTGCAAACTTCCATGGATTTTGTCAAAAATAATCCGCAGTTGAAATACGTAGCAATGATTCAGTCCGATACGGTATGGAATGGAAACCATACGTCATTCACTGTAAAAAAAACAATTTTTAAAACCTATCCCGGAGGAATGGATGTGAATCCTGATGCCAAAGGAGATGAGCAGATGGTAATAAAATCGGCTCCATTTTATACCACCGTAATGAACGGGGAAATTATACTCGCATTTTCAACTTCAGAAATCATTCAAAGCAAAAAACACATCCGCACCACGGCAATGGCAGTAAGCGGAATTGTTTTTATTATCGGAATATTTATGGGTTTCTGGCTGGCAAAAAATATTTCTATTCCTGTTCTTGAATTGCGCGATGCTGCGCTCAAAGTAGGCGAGGGCGATCGCACACAGCAGGTGAAAAGGCATGCGCGTGATGAGATTGGCGAACTCAGTGAAGCCTTTAATAAAATGGTAAAGGATCTTTACAAAGCCGAAGAAAGAGTTAAAGCAACACAAAATCAGCTCATACATGCTGAAAAAATGGCTTCGCTCGGACAACTCACTGCAGGCATTGCACATGAAATTCAAAACCCCCTCAACTTTGTAAATAATTTTTCGGACCTCTCCGTTCAGTTGATTGATGAATTTAACGAAGCTAAAGATGAACAGGTAAAAGCCGAATTGCTCGAAGAGTTTAAGAAGAACCTTACAAAAATAAATCATCATGGCAAACGTGCCGACAGCATTGTAAAAAGCATGCTCATGCACAGCCGCACCGGCAGCGGAGCAAAGCAGCTGGTTGATATAAACCAATTGTGTGAAGAAGCGCTCAACCTTTCTTTTCACAGCCTTCGCGCCAAAAGCATTTCTTTTAACTGCGCATTAGAAAAAAAGTTTGCTGTTGATATTCCGAGGATTTCGATTATTCAGGAGGATATTTTACGTGTGCTGATTAATCTTTTAAACAATTCTTTTTATGCTGTGAAAGAGAAATATGAAAAAGGAACAGCGAACGAATCTTACCAGGCGCTGGTTTCTATTTCAACAAAATTTAATCAAGCTTCGCAGGTAGTCATCGTGGTGAGCGATAACGGTTCAGGTATCCCCAAACAGTTTCGCGACAGGATTTTTCAGCCTTTCTTTTCTACAAAACCTTCAGGAGAAGGTACAGGATTAGGATTAAGCCTCAGCTATGATATTGTTACAAAAAGTCATAATGGAGCATTGAGCGTGAACAGTGTTGAAGGCGAAGGAACAGAGTTTACTATTACACTTCCTGTTTAGTTCGCAGATCAATACTTTACCACCTTCCTCACATCTTCTTTCTCACCGGTTTTCACTTTCACAAAATAAACCCCTGCCGGAAAATTCCGCATATCAATTTTTAGTTCCTCTTTGTTTGTATGCAGCGGTTCCCCTTTAGGGGTCAGGGGCTGCCCATATATATTAAAAAGAGAAATAGTGGTTTGGTTTGGAGAAGATAAATTGAAATGGATGGTGAGGAAGTCGGTGGTGGGGTTGGGTGAGATTGAAAATAAATCATTAAATAAATTTTCTTTTATTGCAACAGAATAACATAATGTATTAATAACAGGAGTATATGAAGTGTTGCTAAGAGTTTCACTATAGTTGGTATCGTTTGTTCCTTGAAAATATGTTGTAGTTAGCAGGGGATATATAATGTTTCCTGTTAATGTATTTGGGGTTGTTTCATTACAATTGCTTAACCCGTCTGTATTTGTTTTAATTAAGTAATCTTTTGAGCTGCCAAACCCTCCGATTAAATAACCTCCGTCATCTGTTGATAACACAGCATGCCCTTCATCTGAGCTGCTTGTGCCATAAGCCCTTGACCAAATTGTATTTCCATTTGAATCTGCTTTTAACAAATGAATATCTTCTCCGGAAGCAACTATATAACCAACCATAATATAATTGCTATCTAAAGTTTTTATCATTTTGAATATATAATTATCATTTGAATTGCCAAATGTTTTTGCCCATAAAACATTCCCCGCACTGTCCGTTTTAAGTAATAAAATTTCACGGCTGTTAATATTATCATTAGAAGTATCAGTGGTTCCGGCAATAAGAAAACCATGATCGCTGGTTTGATAAACAGTTCTGAATTGATCCCATTGAGTAAATCCATAAGTTTTTGTCCACATTACATTTCCGGTTGAATCCATTCTTATTAGTAATCCATCAAAATTAACTCCGGATCCCGGTCCGGTAACATGCCCGCAAACTATATACCCGTTGTCATTAGTTTGATCAATAGAATAAGCATAATTTCCTGATATCGCAGCAGAATGGCTTACAGTGGTACTCCAAAGCAAATTACCGTTTAAATCTGTTTTTACGATGTAAGCTTCATCACTACTGTTCAATAATGTTTTGCCCGAAGCAATAAATCCTCCGTCATTGGTTTGTTTCACAAAATATCCATGATCATGCTCCCATCCTCCGAAATTTTTTGTCCAAAGCACATTTCCCGAAGAATCAGTTTTGGTTATAAACATATTAGCATAACCGGTGCTGTCTCCCATTGAGCCACAAATAATGAAACCCCCGTCAAGGCAGGTTTGAATGGATTGCGGAGTATGACTTTGAGCATTCCCTGTTTCCTGGCTCCATTGAAATTGGAAAGACGAATCTATTTTGGTTAAAAAATAATGTCCATTACCGCCATTAAATAAATAATTACAAAGGACATATCCTTTATCGGTGGTTGGAACGATGCTTACTATAGTTGAATAGTAAGTGTAAGCAAAAGTTTTTTGAAATGTTACTTGCGCCTGTGCTCTGAAAAAAAATAATAATAAAATAAATATGGCAAGATTCCTTTTACCTTTTATCGTTTTTTTCATATGCATATTTTTATAATCCCCCAAACCTACAAAAAAACCGCCCTCTCCCAAAGCCGGTTTAGTTTTTAATGGCAATCAAGCCACTTCATATTCCACTTTCATAGGTTGCGGAATTTTTTTTGACGCATCCAGTATTTCAATTCCTACTATGAATCCCTGCTCAGAATAATCAATAATAATTCCAGGTTTGCTTTCATCGCTTTCCTTTATCGGGTCGGAGTTCAAAGAAATATAAATTATATCTGTTTCTTTATCATATTTTACTTTCATAGTATTTTTTGATTTTTGATGTTTTATAAACAGTAATTATTTTGTGCGGCAGTTCATTTGCAGTAACAAAAATACGAATTAAATAGGTTTCTTCTTCTTTTGAAGTAATAATGGATTGATATATTTTTCTTCCATCTTCCTGCATAATTTGTCCGGGATTTTTTAAGATATCTTCAACCACATCATTTGAAATATTTCTCAATTTCATTTGTTCCAGTGCATGTTTGGAAAATATAAAATTCATTTTATTGAAATTCGAACACCAAAAGTAAATCTATTCTGATTGGTTTTAAAAACCGGAAGCGCTATTTTTTTCAGAGAAAATAAATTAGCACCAATAGTGATGAAATCTGAGCCTGAATTTTATTTTATTCATCCCAAAATCTAAACAAAAAAATCACCCTCCCCAAAACCCGTTTTTAATTATTAACACCTTGTTCAAAAAAAAATCAAAAATAATTTTGCATTCTCAAAATATTTTTTTTCTTTTACATCATCAAACTATAAAAACCCAAAAAAACTATGGCACTCACCGAAGCTCAAAAAGATGCGTTCAATGATTGGATGCTTGAACTGCTTAACGACCCTGACAACAAGGCTGCAATCATTGCCGCAAAACCCGGAATTACTTTTGATACTCCCGGAACGATTACCCATCTTACTTCAAAAGAAACCGCTTATGCCGGGCTCGAAGGTAAGGTTACTGCCGCCAAAAGCGCTTTAAAAACTGCAAACGAGAATGCCAACAAAGGTCTTAATGACTGGTACATCGCTTCGAGCGCAGCCGCTGATGCCATAGTGGGACATGTCGGAAAAGACCATCCGCTTGCAGAAGAAATCCGCAACAAGCGCGACAGTTTTTCTCACGACAGCCCTGTCCCGCCAACTACGTAACTCATTAAGGATTAACTGTTTTTCTTCCAGAAATACCCATTATTCCCTTCAGCATAATCATTATTAAGTGTTGATTTGTGATAATTATGCGTAGCTTTATAGCTATTATATAAAATTTTGTGATTATTATATAGAGTTTTATAACTATTATCTTTTGCTTCAGGATTCTTCTTTAGAGAAATATACTAATTATGTGTAGCATTATGTTAATTATCTGCTTATTTTTGTAAAAAAAATCACTAGACTTCTTTCATAATTGATATTAAATAATTCAAAGAGATTCCTCACTGCGTTCGGAATGACAATGTTTTTATCATATTTAGAGGATGAGCGTGCGGGCTATGTCCGCACGCTCATCCTCCTCACCTCTGAAATACTTGTCATTCCGAACGCAGTGAGGAATCTACAGGTTAATTATGAAAGGAGTCTATTACAAAAATGAAAAAGCTAAGTAAAGAAGAAGCCGCTAAAGCAGGATTAGTTAAACATGGAAACACCTCCAGCGTAAGCGCTCATTTAACAGAACTTGAAATTGGCGAAGCGCTCATTATAGAAAAAGGCGTTGACTGGAAAAGCAAAAGACCGCCTTATGCAGTGATAAATTATTTTTCAAAAAAAACAAACCGCAAATTCACTTCCGGACAAACTGCCGATAAAAACGGATGGATTGTAATCAGGACAAGTTAAAAATATTTTGCGCATTTTCAGAAGTAACGCGCGCCACTTCCTCTTCAGGAATATTTTTTAGTTCCGAAATTTTTTTCAACACATTTAAAATGTAAGAAGGTTCATTCCGCTTTCCGCGAAAAGGAACGGGAGCGAGATAGGGAGCATCGGTTTCAAGAACTATATGTTTCAGATCAATTTGCTCCACCACTTTATCCAACCCCGAATTTTTAAAACTAACTACCCCGCCTATACCCAAAAAAAATCCGAGATCAATAATTTCTTTCGCCTGTTCTAAGTTTCCCGAAAAACAATGAAAAATTCCTTTCGGATGAAGCTGCGAATGTTTTTTAAGAATTATAATTATTTCATCAGTCGCTTCGCGCGAATGAATCGCAACAGGTAATTTATAAATCATTGCCAAATGAAGCTGTACTATAAAAGCCACTTCCTGTTCCCGTGCAAAAGTTTTATCCCAATATAAATCCATCCCGATTTCACCGATTGCAGAAAATTTTTTATTTTCTAATTCAGCTTTCACTTTGTCAAGCTCCTCCATGTAATTTTCTTTTACCGAACACGGATGCAAACCCATCATAGGAAAACAGTTTTCCGGAAACTCCGCACACACTTTATACATTGCTTCAAAAGAAGAGCTGTCAACGTTAGGAAGAAAAAATTTTGTTACTCCTTTGCTGATGGCATCTTGAATCAGAAGATTTCTGTCGGCATTAAATTCTTCAGCGTACAGATGCGTGTGGGTGTCGGTGATGTTCATGAAATGGAAAAGAAAATTAAATTTTTAACTTTCTTATTCTGATACCTGATTTGGTTATAACGGTAAAAGAATTTTTGAAATCAGGAGAATGGTTTGAAAAAGCTTCCCTGATAATCAGTATTTTTTTTAAAAAGTCTAATCCTGAAATGCGCAATAAAATGATTCCGTTATTTTTTATTTTCTGGCGGTAAGTAAGTTCACCAAAATCTTTGTCTTCGGTCACAATGATAGCATTCGAAGCATTGGCATCATGAACAACCTGTTCATCGGACTGACCTCTTTTCACCTGATCAATTTCAATAATCCTGAATTCTAAATCTCTGATAATTTTTACTAAGCGATAGTCAACGCTTTCGTCAATAAGAAAAATGAGTTCATCTGCCATCAGGATTCTAACGGGAACCTTGTTTCATTACGCAAATTATCTGCGGCAAATGCCAGGCAGGCATTTATTGCTTCTCTTGTAATAAAAGGATACGCCTGTAGCAACTGATCCACAGTTTCTCCTTCAGAAAGTTTTTCAAGAACAAGATCAACCGCAATGCGCGAACCCGCAATCACCGGCTTGCCTGATAAAATTGCAGGGTCTGATTTAATATAAGTTTCCCAATGAATCATAGCCGTATATTTTAAAGCAAAGGTATTAATTTGAAATGCATCAGTCAAAACTCTGTTGCTTTTTGACCTGAAACATGTTTCCCATAACTTTCTACTTTTGTTCCGATGCCAAAATTCCTCATCATCCGTTTCAGCTCCATCGGTGACATTGTTTTAACAACACCCGTTATCCGGTGTTTAAAAAAACAAGTGCCGGAAGCTGAAATTCATTTCCTCACCAAAAAATCTTTTGCAGAAATCATTGAACACAATCCATACATTGATAAAAAAATATTTTTAGAAGATGACCTTAACCAAACAATAAAAAATCTGCAAGCAGAAAACTACGATTACATCATTGACCTGCATCACAACCTGCGCACATTTTTAATAAAGCTGCGGCTGATGAAAAAATCTTTTTCGTTCAACAAAATAAATTTTCAAAAATGGCTGATGGTGAATTTCAAAATAGATAAGCTTCCGCAAAAACATATTGTGGACCGCTATTTTGAAACCATCAGAAAATTTAAAGTTGAAAATGACGAAGCGGGTTTGGATTATTTCATTTCGCAGGTTGATGAAAAGGCAATTGAGCAATTACCAGTTTCACATCATTCAGGTTACATTGCTTTTGTAATCGGTGCAAAACACAATACAAAAAAGCTTCCTGTTGAAAAAATAATCTCCATCTGCAAAAAAATAAATTATCCTGTTGTCT
>JBDSOU010000018.1:0-4060 GCA_039914625.1 Bacteroidia bacterium
CAATTGGTGATGCTCATTTTGAATAAATACCATTCGGGACGCAGGATTACGTCTTTGATAATATCGTCTTCATTGCTGAACAGATGAAAAAACTTTATGGTGATTCCTGAATAAATCTGCAAAGGCGTTCCGGGATGATCGGCATGTCCGTCAAGGTGGCCGCGTGCAAGGTTTAATCCGTTGAACAGGTAATCATAGGTGGGATCGGACCAGGAAGAATAAAAAGGGTTGCGCTCAATTACGATGGCACTATTGAGTACCATTGTTAAAAGGGGGATGATGAGGAGGAGCGCTTTAAGTTTTGGGTTTCGGGTTTCGGGATGCAAGTTTCAGGTTTCGGGTTTCGAGTTTCAAGTTTCGGGTTTCGAGTTTTTATTAGTTAGATGGTTCTTCTGGTTTCTTGAATTTGTTGCCTGCGTAACCGCTGTTTTTCAAGTAAACTATCAGTTTGCCAATCATACCACTTATTTTTTCTGAAAGTGTGAATAATTCTTCAAATTTTTCTTGTGAAATATAAAATCTGTCGTAAGCCCTGTACAATTGTGAACGTACTTCGCCACAGGAGCCTTTTGCGATGGAAAGAAACTGAATAAATTCTTTTCGCCCATCCCTTTCAAACCCTTCGGCAATATTATCCATCACCGAACCACTTGATCCGTTTATCTGATCACGAAGTTTATAATCTTTAGCAAACGTTCCTTCATTAATTATTGAATACACGTGTTTGCAAAGAATCCTTGCTTGTTTCCATGCTTCGATATCTTCAAACCGTTTTATAGTTGCCATGAGAGTTTCGGGTTTCGGGTTTCAAGTTTCAAGTTAATATTATGCTTTGATAGGCTCAAACTTTTTTTATTGCTTCCATTCATATTTTCATATTTAAGATTTATTCAAAACGTACAGCCTGAAACTTGAAACCCGAAACCAGAAACTTTTCAAACCCTATCATTATCTTCTTTCCAATTTTTTATTGCTTTTTTTATTTCATCTGATTTTAGATTTTCAGCGGCTGCTTTTAGTGCAAGTGCAGGAAATTCTTCATCAGCGGCAAAGCGCAAGGCAACAATTTGGCGCATCTGCAATTTTTTATCTAATGGTTTTCCCGTAAGGAGATAATGACGAAAATTTTCTTCGGAACTTATGGCGCGGTTTTGCGCTTTCAAGGCAAACGCGCGGCTGTAATACCAAAGTAAAATCAGCACGGTTGAAATTATTAAAAGCACCATTGCATTGAAATAAAACTGTGCATGTGTAATTGCTTTATATAGTTTGAATGCTGAAAGCGCAAATGTTGCACCGATTAACCCTGATGTTATATAATGGAATAACGGAATGTACCTGCGGTGGTTGGAATAGTTTTGAGATAGCATGTGAATGGTGATTGTTTTCAGCAAAAGTATAAAACAAAGCCTTTCTTCTTTTGTTTAAAACATGTTGAAAAATGTTTTCAACTTACACTATAGTGTAAAAGTCGTTCCGGCAAAAAGTACTTTACTTGAAGAGTGAAAGAAGATGATAAAAATGACGAAGAAGAGTACAGGGAAGTAGTCGGTAAAATTGTTAAAAAATACAGGAAATTGAATGGAATGTCGCAGACAGACCTGGCAAGAGTATCTGATTTAGGTATTACAACCATAAACGAAATTGAAAATGGCAGAGCTAATTTCTCGGCAGAAACAATCATCAGCGTGCTGCGTCCGCTGAGAATTAATTTTACAGATGCTCTTAAAATACTTCTGAAAGATAATCCGCCTGACCAGAATCCATGAATCATGTTGTTATGAAATCAAATCAGGTTATTAATAAATCGCATGATACTGATGAAAACTGGCATCATCCCATAAAAGGATCATATCATTTTAAAGCAAGATCATGTCATTCTGTTTTAACATCATATCATATCAAATCAAAATCATATCATAATAAGGCAACATCATATCATTTTATCGTAAAATCATGTCATTTTACCACAGTATCGTGTCATTCTGTGATAAACTGACACGATAAAATTTAAACATACAACTGAAAATCAATACCTTACAAATTTCACTATTCATAAATCAACTTAAAAACTCAAAAAACATGATCTATCTTGTCATCATCATCCCAAAACTTGGTTTGCAGGAACAAACCGACAGCGACTTAGGCACTTATGCCGAAGAAAAAATCACAAAAATTAATCTCGAACCGGCTTTTGCAGCCGTTGATCCTTCAACAGCAACGGTAAAAACAAAAAACGATGCCTACAAAATTGCTTTGGGCAAAGTGCTTGACGGAACTACCGCTAATACTGCAGACAAAGACACACTTCGCGGTCAGCTCCAGGAACTGTTAACATTGCAGGCGAATGACTGCGCACTCATATCGGCTGGCAATATGGTGCTATTTTTAAAAAGCGGCTATGAAGCCAAAGATGTTGCCGGCTCCCCGGTGGGCGAACTGGATGCTCCTGAAAATATTCTTTTTCGTAATTATGGAAAAAATCAGGGAGAACTGGTTCCCGACTGGACCGGAGTGGAACATGCACGCAATTATACTGTGCAGGTTTATACCGATCCAGCCAATCCTGATACTTCGGTGGTAAAAGAAGTAATTGTGAATCCGAGCAAAGCAACCATTGGCGGATTGACACGCGGAGCAAACGTTTGGGTGCGGGTTCGCGCTAATGGCGGTCCAACAGGGCATGGTCCGTGGAGCGATCCGGCTAATAAGATTGTGCCGTAAGAAAAAAAGCTCCAAGTTCCAAGTTTAAAGTTTAAGGTTGCCTGAACTTTCCGTTCTGATTAATTATCGGGACGGAAAGTTTTTTTGTGCTTTGTTTTTCTTATTACATTTGATGAATGAAAAATGGGATGAAAAAAGTTTTTACAACTATTCTGATATGCGGAACAATATTGAGCCATGCTCAAACGCATGTATTCAAAAGAGAATTGCAATCTTCTGCTTTTAGTCTGAATATGTTTAAAAATCCTTTTGATAATTCCTATTACCTGTATAAATCAATTCAATTTATAGGAATTAACAACCAGGTTGACCTGGTAAAAATGGACACTGCCGGAAATGTCACGAATAATATTGCAGTCAGCATCAGCAATATTTTGGGCTTTGGACCAACCGTTTTTCCTTACTCAACAGGGTTTATTGGCGGATTTCAGAATCAATCCGTTCCAAATGATTACTCCATTGTATCAAAAATTGATAATAGCGGAACTGTTCTTTGGACAAAAGGGTATCGTCATCCCGATTTTTTAGAAACCATTCCCGTTCTGGTGGATGAACCGAATAATATGATTTTATCAACAGGGCTTCTCGGTGATATAAGTGCAGGGGGTGTAAATTGTTTGATTTTAAAAACCGGTCTGAATGGAACTGTGATGACTACATATAAATATAATCTTGTGAACGCATCATCTGTAAATGGCATGTTCCCCAACAATCTTCTTAAACTGAACTCTGGAAATTATATATACCTCGCAAGCCTGTACACGCCTTGCTTAAATTGTTTTTCCCCGGTAGTGCTGGAATTAGACTCTGCGTTCCAGATCATTTCATCCCAAAAAATGCTTCTTTCGCTGGGCGATCCTACTGCCATCCAGTTTATCAAAAAACCTAATGATGGATTTTATGCCATAGGTGTATTTTACCAGAGCGGACCCAATTATATCAGCTATAGCTATGTCATTAACTTTTCTCCATCACTGAATAAAATCTGGGCAAAATATACTAACAATAACACTTCAAATTATAGTGTTATATTTACTAACGGGCAGATTACTCCTGACGGAGGATTAATAATCGGTGGAACTTATACTTCGCCAGCCGGTTATAATGATATGATGCTGATGAAGGTAGATTCGATGGGAAACATAAACTGGAGCAATCTTATTGGTCAGTCATCTGATGATGAATCAATATCATCTTTTGTTTACGATCCCAACGATGCAATTTATATTGCAGGAGGAGGATATGACACCGCACAATCAAGCTCGAATGTTAACGGTTTATTTTTAAAGACAGACTTGACAGGAAATACTTCGTGCGGTAACAATTCTTTTTCAGC
>JBDSOU010000285.1:0-2986 GCA_039914625.1 Bacteroidia bacterium
ATCAATTTTGAAGCGCGTGAGTTTATCAGGAGCATTGATAAACTTTCGGGTCAATTTTCATTACAGGACTGGATTCCGTTAAACGGGCCCTCAAAAGGAAAATTTAAAGTCGTAATGAATGAACACGGCAATGGCGTGGATGCCAACCGCGTGTTCAACGAAAAAAAAGCAGATCATAATATTATCAATGCAGCGCTTGGTTTAAAAGAAGAAATGCCCGGACGAAAAGTGGTGCTTGTTTCAAAAGACATCAACCTTCGCCTC
Organism: Bacteroidia bacterium; assembly: GCA_039914625.1. Lineage (GTDB taxonomy): Bacteria > Bacteroidota > Bacteroidia > AKYH767-A > OLB10 > DATEMK01. The sequence goes on from JBDSOU010000285.1 coordinate 265, forward strand.
AAAGCAAAATCACTTGGCGTGGGCGCTGAAGATTACCAGACCGGAAAAATTGTTGACCTCGAAGGACTCTATACCGGGAAGTCAGTCATCGAAAATGTTCCTAAAAAAATTATTGATCTTATTTACCAGGATGGTGGATGTTTTTATAAAGAGCTGTTAAAAAAGAAACCGGTTGCCAATCATTATTTCATTTTAAAAAGCAAGGCAGAATCCGCTTCGGCACTTGGATACTTTAATCCGGAAACCGAAAAGATAGAACGTGTCATAAAAGAATCAGCTTATGGAATTCGTCCCAGGAATGCTGAACAGACATTTGCAATGCACGCTATTTTTAATCAAAAAATAAGATTGGTAAGCGTGCAGGGAATTGCAGGAACTGGAAAAACGCTGATTGCACTTGCTTCAGCCATTCAGCAGAAAAGTAATTTCAGGCAAATTTATCTTGCGCGCCCTATTGTCCCGTTGAGCAATAAAGACATCGGCTACCTGCCGGGCGATATTAAATCAAAAATAAACCCATACATGGAGCCATTGTGGGATAATCTTAAATTTATTCAGAGCCAGTATCGTGAGTCGGACAAAGAGTTTCAGAAAATTAATGAAATGCTGGAAACTGAAAAGCTGCACATTACTCCGCTTGCGTATATACGCGGACGTAGTCTTTCCAATATTTGTTTTATTATTGACGAAGCGCAAAATCTTACTCCGCATGAAGTGAAAACCATCATTACTCGTGCCGGAGAAAACACGAAAATAATTTTCACAGGCGATATTTTCCAGATTGACACTCCGTATCTTGACTCACATAGTAATGGTCTTTCCACGCTCATTGACAAAATAAAAGACAACCCGTTGTATGCTCACATTACTTTAGAAAAAGGAGAGAGGAGCGAACTTGCAAATATTGCGGGGCAGTTGCTGTGAAAATCAAAAAGTGAGAAAGTGAGAAGTTTGTTTTTTTAACCTGAAATCTCTCTCACGATAACCATCGGTTATAAACCCTTGTCCCGATATCTTATCGGGGAAATCTTATTTTTGCCGCTTATGTCAAAACTTAAATTAGGAATTATCAGAGAAGAAAAGCAACCTAAGGATAAACGGGTGCCGTTTACTCCTGAACAATGCAAAATGATTTTAACGGAATTTGCGAATGTGGAAATTTCTATTCAGCCCTGTGACAACCGCTGCTTTAAAAACGAAGAATATGCCGCAGCAGGAATTAATTTAAAAGATGATGTTTCTGATTGTGATATCCTGATGGGAATAAAAGAAGTGCCGAAGTCATTTCTGATTCCGGGAAAAAAATATTTTTTCTTTTCTCATACTATCAAGAAGCAACCTCATAACAGGGAACTGTTAAGAACTATTCTTGAAAAAAAAATTCAGCTCGTAGATTATGAATGTCTTGTTGAACCCCTTGGCAACCGTGTAATCGGTTTCGGGAGATTTGCCGGAATTGTGGGCGCGTATAACGGGGTTATGGCTTATGGTAAAAAGTACAACTTGTTTGATCTGAAGCCTGCCCATTTGTGCTTTGATAAAAAAGAAGTGTTCCATGAATCGGAAAAAGCGCGGCTGCCGAATATAAAAATTGCAGTCACCGGCAGCGGAAGGGTATCTAACGGTGCTTGTGAAACGCTGGGCGCAATGAACATCCGCAAAGTAACTCCTTATGAATTTCTGAATTATTCGTTTCGTGAAGCTGTGTATGTGCAATTGCATTCACAGGATTATTATGTGGCTAAAGATAATGCATCCTTCAGTGCTGTTGAGTTTCACCATCACCCCCAGGATTTCCGCAGCACTTTCAGCGACTCAAATTCCTACGCAACCATGAGCGATCTTTTGATACATGCCACCTTTTGGGACCCTCATGCAGAAATTCTTTTTTCAAAGTCACGCATGCGGGATCCTGATTTCCGAATCAGCGTAATTGCCGATGTAACCTGCGATCTCAACGGAAGCATCCCCTCCACCACGCAGGCAACGACTATTGAAGATAAATTTTATGGTTACAATCCGATGACTGAGCAGATCATCGAACCTTTTTCAAAGGATGCCATCACGGTAATGGCAGTTGATAATTTACCTTGTGAATTACCCCGTGATGCTTCGGATGGTTTTGGCAAGCACCTTTTCGAGCGAGTGCTGCCTTCGCTTTTCACGAGTGATAAGGATGGACTTATAGAAAGAGGAACTGTTGCCAGGGATGGAAAACTAACTTCGAGGTTTAGTTATTTATCAGATTATGTTGAATGATGACTATGTGGTTAATACATAATTATAGATATTCAAATCCCTACCTCCACAACCAGTAACCTGGCGCTATTGTTCCTAACAAAATCCTTTGGAAAGTTGTAAGCATGGTTTTTTTTATATATTTGTAAACAAAATTAACCGCTAAAGTTTGCTGGTATCTTAACTTTCAGCAGTACGTTAAAGCTGATCTAAAACTTTTCTAATCCCATTCTTATTATGAAGATTAAGTCCGGAAAATTATTTTCTGCACCTCAGATTTATTCAGGTATATTTAATCAGGGATTCAGAAAATTATTTTATTCAAGCGTCCTCATTTTATTTTTTACTTTTAACGTGAGTGCCCAGGAAATCAGAAAAAACGGGATTCTTCCTCCCAATTCTTCTAAAATTACTCTTCGGATAAAGGGACTTGGTGATGAAAAAATGATTTCGAATCTTAGAAATACTCTTAAAGAATGCAAGG
>JBDSOU010000104.1:0-13700 GCA_039914625.1 Bacteroidia bacterium
TTTCACAGATCATGCAAAGATGATTCACTATTTTTAATTTGTAACAAACACTGAAAAATAAACACCATTCTTTTTGTCCACTTGAACCAATCGTCTGAAAAATACCATTCCTTTTGTCCATTACACCTACTTTTCCCAGATTCATTAATACCTAATAAAGTATAAGTATTGCTGTCAGCAATTTTTTCAATTTCAAAATGCAGAAATTCAATACTTCTGTAATTACTAATTTCAATTTGTTTTAAATTCATTTTTCCTTTCTTTATCAGTTAAAGTTTTAATCATTGAATGGTCAGGTTTGAATTAATGTCATAATAAAAATGGGATGCAAAACCATCCCATTTTTATTAAATATTTGAATAAAATTTTTTTTCAAAAATGTATTCCCTTGTAGCAATCTTCTCTTCGTTCTTCTTTCTACAAAGTTCCTAATATTTTTTCAGACAATGCTAAGTTCGTTGAAAAAGAAATTAACATTTTCATAAACTTATTTTAAAAGTAATCTCATAGCTAAATTAATTTAATTATTTAAGTTTAAAAGGAATTATTGTTAATAACTGCCTTCATACTTGCCGCCCGACACCAGGTAGTTTTTCTCCTGTTGGGTAGTTTTTTCTCCTGACAAGTGTCCCGGAGGGTATAAATAATAGCAAACTGAAACAGGGCAAAAGAAAAAGCTTTACTTAGCGAAACCTGTCAGGATAAAAAACTACCTGACAGGATGTGGTTTTCATTTTATTACCTTTACTGCCTATCAAACTTTAAATGAGACACGTGAGAATAAGAATACCATTAATAGACATAATTCAAAAGCATAACCGAAAAGTGCTTGATGAAATTGATTACATCACGAATTACATTAGCGAAAGCGGAAACCATATTGAAAAACTTCAGGACAATATTAATCAAACTTTAGAAGAACTTACAAAAGAATCACCTCAATTCTGGCAAGATATTGAACAAGCCCATGAAGAAGATTTATTTCAAAGAAATCATTTCTTTCCAACACTTCATTTCAATTCCCTATTTCTTCTTTCATACGGTTTTTTTGAATCCAACCTAAATCAATTTTGCCTAAAAATAAAAAACTACACGAACTGCAAATGTCCTATTGATATTGAAGACAAGAAATCCTACATTGACAGATGCAATGAATATTTTACTCAATGCTTAAAATTAGATTTGTCAACTTTAGAAACTCTTTGGGAATTATTTTCTCAATACAGAGAAATACGAAACGCAATAGCGCATGCTAATTCAAAAATGAAAAACAATAAAACTTTTAGACTTGATCCCAAGCTTAAAAGTTTTATTACTTTCAAAGAAGATTCAGAGGAATTTTACATAAACGATGATAAATTTTTATTTGATTTTTGTGCACGTATGAAAGATTATTTTAATTCGCTAAAGAAAATTATTAACGTAGCAGTCAGAGCAGATCAATTACCCAATACTAACACACGTATTACCGCAACTTCATAACCATAATTTGCAACCGATTTGAAAGATTACTACTACATACTTGGTTTAAATTCAAATGCAACTAAAGATGAAATTAAAAAAGCATATAGAAAGTTGTCTTTAAAATTTCATCCTGACGTAAACAGTGGTGATAGATTTTTTGAAGAGCGCTTCAAGGAAATTCTTGAGGCGAATGAAATTTTATCAGATGATGTAAAACGGCAACAGTACGATTCAAAATTATTTGCATTAAAAAACTCGAAGAAGGAAGAACCACGGCAAACATACAATCAATGGCAAGAGCCAAAAGAAGAACCGCGCAATACTTACAATCCACCTCCAAAGGAAAAACAGGCACCACCCAAAGAAGAAAAAAAGGAAGAACAAAAATATAAAAGTTCTCATAGTTCATCCAATCAAAATAAATCACAACCACCACCGCCTTCAAAAAAGAAAACAAAACGCAGCTCTGTTTCCCAATTTGTCACAACTCTTCTTATTACGATTGGCATATGCTTCTTTTATTATGTGTTTGTTGTTATGCCACGAAAGGAGAAAGCAAAACAGTTTGATGTCGAGATGTTTCTTAATCAGCAGGATTCAATTCAAAATACTACCTCCACTGAAACAGGAGGAAGCAATTCCCTGAAAGAAGAAAAAACTGCTTATGATCCCAATGCGATTGATGCGAATGCTCAGGTTATTGAAATCACTTTAAAAGCTCTTGGAAATACTATGGCTGAAATAAGATATGATCAAACCGAGTTAAAGGCGACAACAGGATCAACAGTAAAGCTTACCCTTATCAATGGCGCAAAAGATTCAAGTATGCAGCATAATTTTGTGCTGATTGAAAAAGATGCCATGCAAAAAGTTACGGATGAGGCTGTAAAGGCAGGAATAGCAGAACAGTTTGTTCCTAATATCGATGAAGTGCTGATAGGATCGCATATGATTATGCCAGGGTATAAATCTACCCTAACTTTTGCCGCACCACCTGCCGGTGAATATAAATTCATGTGCACTTACCCAGGACATTATAGTAAAATGAACGGTAAATTTATTGTGGAAGCAAAAGAAAATTAATTCTTTGTCCCAACCGAGTCTTCTTTTTAGGGATCCGGTTGTTTCATTCAATCAAAAGTAATTTTTCTTTTTGAAACCCACAACTCCGCAGGTCGCTCAGCACTTGCCTTGTTTTATTTTTTCAAACAAAATACTTTCCTTTGCCCAGCGTTATACGTACAGCCTGGCGGTGTTCCAGGCTTTTTATGCTGCCATTTGACCCGGATGAAAAATACCTCGCCCTGCCTGCCATGCATGGGTTTATCAAAATTGAAAAAGCTGCCATCCTTTATTGCGAACCGGCTAACAAACAAACCATTTTTATTATTGCAGGCACGGGGGCAAGAATTGTAGTAAACAAATCGCTGAAAGAATGCGAGGAGAAACTCGCAGCTAATGGTTTTTTCCGCATTCACAGATTGTACCTCGTTAATCTTGCACACATTTGTGAATACCATAAGGGCAAAGGCGGCATTCTGACCATGACAAACAAGGACACCCTGAAGGTTGCTCCCGAAAGGAAGAAACATTCCTGGAAATATACCGGTGGTGATGTAAAAGTTTTTGTCCGTCAATGATTTTCCCATTGAAAAAAACCACCTCCCAGAATATAAGTTTCAACTAATTTTACGTTTCTCTATCATGAACAATAAGTTGAGCTATCTATGCCTGCAGCAATATACCGGGTTTACGTTATAGAATTGCGTAAGAAAGTATTTACAGAAGATGCCAGGTTCAGGGCTGCCAATCCGCAATTCAACGGAGTGCTGGAGTGTCTCTATGTAGGTATGACGAGCAAGGATCCCAATGAACGGTTCACACAGCACATAACAGGATACAGAAACAGGAAAGGACACAAACTGTCTTCAAACATTGTTCAAAAATATGGCAGTTACCTGCGCCCAAGCCTCTACAATCATTTAGATCCGATGACCCGCACAGAGGCGCTTAAGATGGAAAAACAACTGGCTTTGGAATTGCGAAGGCAGCGCTATGCGGTGTGGTTTAATTGAAATGTTGCTACCTCACCCGTACTCCTGTGAGTATGGCTTGTGCGCATGTCACGAGTATGCGCTGTGCAACCAACAACCCGGTAAGTTAACAAAGTTTCCTGCTGTGTTTTTGTACTTTCAGTGTTTCCCTTTTTGGGGACACTGAAAGAGATTCGCTGACAATAATAAAAAAAGCCCATTATATGAGGGGCTTTTCTTCCATTCATATTCAAGTTTTATTCTGCCGAAACTTTTACCTCTTTTATCAAACTTCTCAAAACTTGTTTCTTGCTTAAACGATTATTTTTCTTCACTCCCCTGTAAATTCTAAGCATCTCATCAAACATTCCTTCCGGATGTTTATGATGCACAATTTTCCTTGCTTTCCTGTATTCATTTTTCAGAAACACCGGTTCAAAAAAACTCTTGGCTATTTTATCAATAATATTGAATTGTATTTTAGTTAACTCTTTCAGCCCCCTTTTAATTAAATCGGTCTTTGTGGATTTTGAAGTTTGCAATAGTCGTGGCAGCGAAACAATTTTTAAATACTCTTTTTTTGATTCTTCTATTCGTTGCAATTCTTTTGTACTTAACCCCCAGGATTTTAATTCCTTTTTATATGTTAGGGCAACATTTAGCACGTTAGTAATACGAAGTGGAAAAACCACTTCACTCAATTTTTTTAAATCGCTTAAAGTATAATTAACCTGAAATAAATGTTCAAAATCAGAAATAGTTTCAAAATAAACAGAGGCTTTCATACAAACAAATACGGTATCCTTTGTAAGTTCATCACGTATTTCTCTTTTCTGCCGTGCAGCATAAGTAATATTTTCTTTTTGTTTAAGCGCATAAATCAAAAGGTCATCTATTTTATCATCAAAAGATTTTATTACTTTTTTCATTCCTGGCACCGCGTTCATTTTCTCTTTGCGTTTATGAAACACTCGCGAAATACGCATTAATTGATAAAGCTTATTCAATTGTCTTGCTTTCATAATATTGATTTTTCCATATTTACGAAATTGCAAAAAGAAAGTTACACAGCAACTAAAGTGTTTTAATGAAGCCCTGCTTTACATTCTGCAGTTCCAATGCTTTTACAGGCAGCGTTCGCTCTTCTTTTAACAAGCTTCTTTTTATTCTTAATAAGCCGCCTTCAATTTTAACCTGCAACCATTCTTTATTCTTCAGCACCCTGACATTTCTTTTCAGCGCCTGTTTAAAGTTAAACGGACCTCGCCCTGTTTTGCACTTTACCATCAGTTATCGCCTGTGTTAGTTAGTTCCTGCACACAGTCATTCCATTCGCGCGAGTCCTTCTTTCGCTGCCGCACTCATTCATCACAGTAATTCTTTCAAACCGGTCGGTATCGTTTGGTTTACTCCCGTTAGACCGCAATGTTCGGGTAATACCGTCTTAAATCACATCAATACTCCTCCACTCGTACTCCTGTGAAGCGCAGCTTTCTGCCTGGATTTTGTTTTTTTTAAACCTGAAAACAAAAGAAAAAAACTGCCTTCCAGCATATAAGATTCAACTAATTTTACGTTTCTCCATCATTAACAATAAGTTGAGCTATCTATGCCTGCAGCAATATACAGGGTTTACGCTATAGAATTGCGTAAGAAAGTATTTACAGAAAATGCCAGGTTCCGGGCTGCCAATTCGCAATTCAACACTTCAATCATGAATCGTATGTGCTTTGATAAATTTCCGGCTTTCTTTCACAAACTGCTCGATTTTTAAATCGGGATCAAAGTTGGTGTCAGCAGTTCCGTTTTGTGAAACAACATTTGATTCGTTTTCGGATGAAGTGTTTTTCTTCTGAGCTATGTATTTTTCACATTGAATAATATATTCCTTTTGCAGGGCCCTATCCTGCTCCGACAACCTGAAATAACCAACATGCTGAAGATCTATCCTCGTTTGATTTAACTGAAACTGCAAATTACGATACGTATTTTTATAAATAGTAACCTGGTCCTTCTTAACATACACTGAATCGAACCATGCATTGAACTGATTTTGGATTTCATTCATTTTGATTCCCATACTTCTTTCAAGAATTTCAAAATCAGTTTCATTTACATTAGCAGTATCAGTAAAAACATTCTGGCGGTTGCTGAATGCCTGCAGGACGGGCTTTAACAATTTTTTTTCCTGTAAAAAAAGGGCAAAGTGTTTTGAATAAGCATAGTTATAAGCGATATCGCATATATCGTTATTGGGACCCACTTTAAATCCATCCCAGTTTTGAGTGATGATATATCTTAAAGAACGGCCTGCTCCGGCTTCCATATAATTTTTAACAACCTGTGTGCGCCAGTTATATACATCACCTTTTAAGTTATTGCCTTTCCATCTGCTGGTTTCATAAATTGATGCCACTCCTTCATCAAGCCATGCAGGAATATCGCCAATCTCAGCGCGAACTACGAGGTGAAATAATTCATGGTACAGCGTACCGATATGTGCCGTATCTGATGTTCCCAACACACTCAGATCACCCAGGCAAGAGTAGCCGAGATTCTCTTTGGGCAATTTAAAACCATGCACTTTTAAAGCAGCCTCCTGCAACGAAGGTTTGTCTCCCATCAGGTAAACTGCTATGAGCTTGTCAGGGGCTTTCAGATCAAAATTAGTGAGGTAAAATGAATACGCCATTTGCATTTTTTTAGCTATAGAAGCAGCGTTGCCTGGTGTGCTCCCCATATATTTTCTGGTAATAAGAATAAAGCGCCCTGAAGTATCCACCCTGTATCCGTTTCCAAGCAAGTGATCATAATATTGTTTTGCCTCCTTACTTTTATCAAGAGTAAATAATCTTTCCGAAAATTCTTCCTGCGACATATTAATCTTTAATTCGAAATCACCCGCTGACGATGCAGCACCGGATGAAGTATTTTGATTGCAATTAATTACAGTGCCCAGCTTGCCCCTCGATATAGAAACAGGCTGATCATTTTTTGTATTTGCAATTACATTTAATAAGGTTAATAATACATCACTGCTGCTTTCATCCCCCGTTTTTCCGCAATTCATTTCTTCCTCCTTCAAAAGAGATTTCATCTTTTCGCTCAGCGGGTAATTGCTCATCTGGGAAAAACATTTTTTTGCCACCCGCTCGTTATTGGTTTCGCACAAACATTTGGCAATTATATAGTCAACCTGGAAACATTTGCCATAGGGTTGTTTCCGAAGAGCCATTGCTTCTTCGTAAGCAGCTTTATAATTTTCATCATTCATTAATTGTTTAAAATGCGCAATATTGATTTGCGCAAAAGTTTTTAAAGAGCTGAAAGAGATTAAACAAAAAACAAGAAGCTTCAGGTACGTTTTCATTATATATTATTTTTTGGGTGGCTTTACGTCAAATATAGAGTCAGCTTCTGAGGCATCGAGGATAGTATTAGTTGTAGAAGTTTTTTTAGAAAAATAATCTGCAGAATTTACAGATAAAATACCGTTTGAATTAAGATATAGCGGAGAGTCCTGGATTACTATATCCTGATGCTGAAGAATGGTAGAGAGCATCAGGATCGTTCCCAGCACTCCGAATATTATCCCCGGTGAAGAGGAAACTAAAGAGAATTTTGTTTTCTCATTTATCGTTCCTGTCATTTGACTATAGTTCTCAGATAATTTTCCGATGATAAAAACAGAGCCAATAACTGTAATGATCATCCCGGTTAAAAATCCAAAATACTTTACAAAAATGCGCGACATCAGCAAAAGACCTCCCTGGTTATAACGCCTGTAAATACTTTCCTCTTCCAAATGAGCGAGCATAACCAGTTGAAGATATTTCGAGTCATTTTTCAGATCACTGCCCTTTTGATTTTTATCCATCTCCGGAAGAATTTTCGAAAGTAACGTGGTATCTGCTTTAATGGAAACCGCCTGGTTAAAGCTGGTTATCTGTTTTGATGCCATGTAAATAAAAATTCCAATTAAAATGGTCGGCATGGCAATAAGCCACCACATAATTTTACTCTGCCATTTTTCAATGGCTCTTTTGTCAGCATCTGTTTTTGGATCGTTAGGCGGTAGTGCTTTATTTTCCTGCCTGGTAGTGTCGGGATTCTCTTCCATATTGTTTTATTTAATGGTTCAAAGGAATGTAAAATTTTTTAAAGTAAGGGGAGCTGTTAAATTCCGTTGCCGGAATTATTATGAGATTGTTTTCAAACTGAGTTTCGTTTTTAGGGATTCGGTTGTTTCATTTAAGCGAAAGTAATTTTTCTTTTTGAATCCACTATCCCAGGCTAACTAAGTTTCTCTATAAGAGTCCTTCGTACGTGCAGGGTTTTTATTTTTTTGAAACCTGGCAAAAAACCTACCAGCCGGGAAATCATTAAACCTATAAGAAGGCAGCCTGCCTTTTTAAAAACGAAAGGGGTTCAGGGTTGCTTTCGGCAGGTTTTTCTTTTTTTGTGCAAACTGGCAGTCAGATTACGGGCGCACGAACGGAATGGGGGAACTAAGCAGATATTCTATATTTTCGTGACCTGGTACATTCATCTCATGCGTAAACTAATTGCCATTGTTGCAGGTCCTGTTGCAGGCGGGCTTGTAAGCTATGCTGCATTCTGCAACGGGCTTGCACCTGCAATCTGCACCATGTCACTTATTACAGTTTGGATGGCTGTATGGTGGATTACAGAAGCAGTGGAAATCGGTGTTACTTCATTGCTCCCTTTTGTGCTGATGCCGCTCCTGCACATCATGAAAACCGAAGATGTGGCCATCCATTATATGGATCAGACGATTTTTCTTTTTATCGGTGGTTTCTTTCTTGCTTATGCTATGGAAAAATGGGATCTCCATCATCGCATTGCATACCGTATTATCCTGCTCACCGGTAATTCTCCCGCACGCATTCTTGCCGGTATTATGCTTACCGCATATATTATTTCGATGTGGATTTCCAATACGGCAACCACCCTGATGCTCGTTGCTGCAGTGGCTGCTATTGTGAAGCACAAAGAACTTTTTGCAGGGCACAAGCAGGAGAACATTGGAGCATCCTTCCTCATAGCGTTAGCTTACAGCGCAACAATCGGGGGAATGTCAACCATAGTGGGGACACCCACCAATATGATTTTTATCGGCTATTGGGAAATGCACTACCCCCTGCGTGAACCGGTAAGTTTTTTAAGGTGGTGCATGTTTGGAATTCCATTTTCATTGCTAATGCTCGGTGCAGGTTTCCTGTTGCTGAAAAAAATGTTTGACATTAAAGATGTTTCGTCTGACAAATCCTTTATCAAAAATAAATATGCAGCGCTCGGGCGTCCGACAATGGAACAAAAAACAGTAGCGCTTTTTTTCATCATCACCGTTGTGCTCTGGTTTACACGAGCCGGGTTTGACATGGGAGCGCACAGGATAGGCGGCTGGGAAATGTGGTTTCCGAAAGGATATATTAAAGACAGCACCGTTGCCATATTCACTGCTGTCTGCATGTTTGTTTTACCATCAGGGAAAAAAGGTAAATTCATCCTTGAATGGAATGATGTTAAAAAGCTTCCGTTCCATATTATCCTTTTATTCGGTGGAGGTTTCGCACTTGCCAAAGGCATTGAAGTTTCGGGATTGGGTGACTATCTTGCGGAACAACTGAAGTTCTTTCAGGATTATCCTTTATGGGTGCTCATTGCCGTGCTTGCTTTGCTTATCACTATACTCAGTGAGCTTGCTTCTAATGTGGCAACCATTACACTTATGCTGCCTATACTCGCATCGCTTGCGGAGGCTATTCATATAGATCCCCTGAAGCTGATGGTGCCTGCAACATTTGCCGCCTCATTTGGTTTTATGCTGGTGATTGCGACAGCTCCCAATACGATAGTATATGCCACAGGAAATTTTCAAAGCCGGCAGCTGCTTCGTGCCGGGTTATGGATGAACCTTGCAGGAATTATCATGCTTACAATTGCAATGGTGCTTATTGACTTTTAGAATATTTCTGCCCGGGACACTGAACTCATATCTTTGAAAATTATTTTAATTACACTTGTCTTTGCTGTAAATTAACGTCAATAAAAAATAAAACTTATGGCACAGAAAAAAAATCATTGTGATATTTGTTGCAACAGGCGCACAGGGAGGCGGACTTGCCCGGGCTATTCTTAATGACAGTAATAGTGAATTCGCTGTTCGCGCAGTAATAAGGAACTCTGGTTCAGATAAATCAAAAGAGCTTGCAAAAATGGGAGCAGAAGTAGTGCAGGGTGATATTGATTATTTACAAAGCATGAAACGGGTTTTAGAAGGAGCTATATTGCCAAATTTATTTTTTTATACGCCTGAAGGTATCATCTTCGCTGAAACCATCGTCCTTTATAAATTTTTTGAACTGTTTAGGGGTAACTTTAAAATCATAGCTTAAAGAATCCGTTGTTTCTGTAATTTCCTGTAACGCTTTAATCTTTTCCCGGGATGTTATGGTTCCTGTAGAAATTATGCCTTTGCTAAGGGATAACCGCGTTACATTCCAATGATTCTCCTGATTCTTTTTATTAAGAAAATAATACCCTTTATATTTTTTCAAAACATTGTTTTCAGAGATTTTAAAAAGGGTATCAATATAAAAATTGTTATTCATTACAAAACTGTCTCCGATAACCAATACAGGAATCTTTTCAGTTCCGTCTGAGCTGACCAGGTTAGAGTCTACCAGGTGCAAATTGGTGTCAAGGTCTTTGATGCTTCCTTTTGCCTCCCAAAAATACGTTCTGCGCACTTCTTTTTCCAATATAGTTAGTATCGAGCTGTCTTTTTCATTTGAATAATCACCCTGCATGCTTTTTGGAAAAGCGGAAAGTTCATTCAGGTCAGCCGGCTGCGCTTCTCCAAAAGAAACTTCAGGTTCGCAGCTACTTAAGAAGATACCTGTATATATCAGGCAGGTTCCACAAATGATTAAATTTATTTTCTTCATTCTATATCTGGTTTGTTGATGAATCTTTATAATTCCTGTATCTGAAGTAAAAAATGTGCCAGTTCAACTTCATCTGGTAACCTTGTGTAGCAAAGAAATATGAGAAATTTGAATTATCCTAATCTTCAGCACTGGCATGAATTCTCCGATCTTAGTGGAGTGAAGCACGGCTTGGTTGAATGACACGTGTATGAGCAGCTCCAGCCGGTAAATCTTTAAAACTATAAGTAGCCGGCTTTAAGTCAATATTTGTTTTTTTAAACAGATAATTTTGCATTCAACTTTATATCAAAAGCATAAAAAAAACAGTAAAAATGCTTTACCATTATAGAAAGCTTGAAAGAAGGTATTTTCCGCCCCTCTCAATTATCAATTGTATAAAGGAATTGGAATAAGCATCACCAGGGAAACTCACATTGTTGATTGAATCAAAATATTTTATGCTTACCTGAACTCTTCTGCCCACACCTTCTGGTTCATATTCTCTCTCGTGATCGCCTAGTGCGTTAGCCCTTGAGCCGTGGATGAGAATGCACGGAGACGGAAATAATGTTTTTGCTTTCTGTGGCAGGAAGCCAGAATAGAATTTCTTATTTAATCAAATATTCCTGCAGGAATAAAATGATTGACCACTGCATATAATCAACGTTTGTTTTTTTGCGGAAGCCATGCCCTTCGTCTTTTCCGAGAAGGTACCATATAGTGTTTCCTTTTTCCTGGAGCTTTTGTTTCATCTGCTCTGCTTCTGATTTAGGAACACGCGGGTCATTAGCGCCCTGGATGATGAACATGGGTTTTGTAATTTTCTGCACGTTGTTGGCAGGTGAAATTTTTTCGAGGAAGGCATTCATTTCGGGGATGCGCTCATCGCCATATTCCACTCTCCGTAAATCGGTGCGGTACTCTTCTGTGTTTTTTAAGAACGTCACAAAGTTACTGATGCCAACTACATCTATGCCGCATTTTAAGCGGTCGTTGAAATGTGTCATAGATGCAAGCGTCATATATCCGCCATAGGAGCCTCCATATACCGCCACACGCGAAGGGTCAAGATCGGGCTGCGTTGCAATCCAGTCGAGGAGCGCCCCGATGTCCTGAACAGACTCTTCGCGCTTGTAGCCATTATCCATTTTTAAAAATGTTTTACCGTAACCGGAAGAACCCCTGACGTTTGGGAGAAGAACGGCAATCCCAAGTTCGTGGGTGAGATAGGTTGTGAATGAACTGAATAGCGGGCGCGATTGCCCTTCGGGTCCGCCATGAATGATAATGATAACCGGGAGTTTTCCTTTCACAGTGTTTGGCTTATATATGATGGCAGGAATTTTTCTTTTCTTCCCATCCGCCTTGTCAAACGTTTCGTATTCGATAAGAGATGCTTTAGGAAATATATCATTATTTAATCCGCCCACTTCGCTGTAGGTCCAGCGCGTAAACTGATTGTCTGAAAGCTTCATTGTATAAATATCTCCCGGTGACTGAGGTGTGTTAATAGTCATTGCTATTTCGGCATCACCCGGCTTAAACTGAACACCGCCAATAATTCCGGGAGGTAAATTATTTAATTGAGAATATTTTTTTGCAGCAGGATCCAGCAGGAATAATTTCGAAAAACCGTTTTCATTTATAGAAAATATCATTTTTGTCCTGCTCTTATTGTAATTCAACCCTCCGACATCCCAGGAAAGGGATGAGGTTACAGCGCTGAATTTTTTTGAAGCCAGATCATAGTACTTCAACGCTTTAAATTCACTCTGCTGATCGTTGATGATAAAAATTCCTTTACCATCGCCTGACCATGCAGCATTTCCATAAGCAATTTCTTCTTCGGAAGGATTAATGGAATCTAATTTCAAGCTTTCCAAATCCAAAATATATAGGAAAGATTTGTTTGCAGAGATTTCATTAAACACAATTACTTTTTTATCATCAGGCGACCAGTCTATAGGAGCCCAGCTTCCTGTCTGCTGCAGGACGAGCTTTGCTTCTTTGGGATTTGTCATGGAAGCAAGATAGAGATCGTAATCTTTTTTATTTCGCTTTGTGCTGGTATAAATAAACCTGTTGCCGGCATTGCTCCATAACGGTCCGCTGTTCTGAGTGCGCCCACCGTCTGATACCATTTGGTATTTACCGGTTTGTATATCAAACCAATAGAGCTGAGAAAATTCGTTTCCACCCACATCTTTCGTGAACATAAATCCCTTATACGTTGTGTCCGGGCAAAAACTTCCGCCTCCCACAGGCTCTTTGAAAAAAGTAATTTGTTTACGCGCTCCTCCCGGATGGTTTATGATATGCAGCTGTGAAGTTTCTCCAAACCGTGTACTCATCAGCATTTCGCTGCCAGAAGGGTTCCAGTCTGAGAAATTTGCCGAGCGTGTGTTCTGGTATTGATTCATACGTTCCATCAAGGCGGCAGGAATTTCAGGTATCCCTTCTGAAACGAGGCTACCGGTTTCTTTCTGCTGCGCAATAACTGTTAATGAACTAAAGGTTAATGCAAGTGCAACTAATGATTTGCTATTCATAAATATTTTTTTAAAAGATGGTTTTAATAAAAGTAATTCAACAAAGAGTCATTAAAGAAACAGATTATTTTTTGGTTATAGTAGGAAGCTACATAAACATGTTAATAAATGCCGCGAAGCGGTTTAATACCGATACGGTATCTGTAATAATCCAATAAGATTGGAATAAACAACTACTTTATTGGCATTATACCGTTTTTTAGGTTTGGACTAATTTGAGGTAAATAGTGGTATAGCCTCTTTAATCATGTGCAATCAATATTTTTTTTTCTAAAATGAAGCTGATAGTGACGGTAGCAATATGCTATTATTATCAATGAAATTTTTCTGCTTTTTTAAGCATTTCAATAATTACTTTCATTCGCTTCTCTCTTGTTTCGGGCTTTTTTGCGGTTTGCAGTCTCCAGCCTATCGCAAACATATTGGTTTTATTGAGTGTATTAAAAAAAGCCAGCGCCTTTTTACTTTTTGACACCGCTTTAAGAAAATCTTCCGGAATCTTCATGGTAACCGGAGAGTCATACGCTTTTTCCCACCTGCCGTCTTTCTTAGCATCTTCAACCGCTTTAATCCCCGGTGTGCCGTGAATCAATACTTAGTTGTAGAAGTAAAGAATGTTGAATAAAAGATGATAGTAGGTCTATCACAGTCGCTGTGCAAGCAGAGGCTGTAAACCACCTCTCGGTGCTTGATTAGTAATA
>JBDSOU010000001.1:0-3545 GCA_039914625.1 Bacteroidia bacterium
ATAAGGAGAAAAATACTCATAATCGAGCATTAAACCATCAAAGTCAAGATTGACTGTTCCTGTTGGATCATTTAATTCCTTAAATACTTCTAATATTTGATGGTTATGTATAATGGTTTTTTTCCCATCGTGTGTGTCCGCACACACGATGCAATCGGAGGGAGAAACTTAATCCCCCCTTCGCGACCCTGACAGGTGATTCTTAGAAGATGACTTTCTTTTATCATGTTACGAAAATACAAAATTTTAATGGATTAGTATTGACCTCCTTTATCTGTCAGGTTAGAATTCTCATTACAGGTTCTGAGGAAATTACTTCTTCTGTCATCGTTTTCTTAGAATGGAAAGATAAGTAATACCAATACCTATTTATAAAATAATCCAAACGAAATTGGTATTGTGCCGATAGAGAAGCCGTTTGCTCAAAACCACTTTTGACTATTACGGATTCCGTATCAAGTATAATTTATTTGAAATAAATTTTGGATTACTCTTTTTAATTATGTTGGACAACTATTGCAGGTTGTTCAACATGTTCCGGTGATCAGTGTGCAATATGCGGCAATAGTGGTACACTATTTAACAGGTATTGTGCAGATTCCGACAAGAGGTGTGTAGCATGCGGCAAAATTTGGAGAAGGTTTCACAAGCATTATACAACTTCCGGCAATAGTTGCGCAAGGTATGACGGTAGTTGTAAAACATGCGCCAGCAGTTGGACAAGGTTTCACAAGTAGTGTACAACTTCCTGTTAGAGTTGCACAATGTATGGCAATAGTTTTATATCATACGGCAGCAATTGGACAAGGACTCGTAACTATTGTACAACTTCTGGCAATAGTTACGTAATAAATGGTAATAGTTGAGCAACATACTGTAGTTGTTGGACAACAATTCACAAAAATGTAAAAAACCACCTGCAATTTCAACCACCGCACAAGAGTTTTTCTGTAAGATTTTCTTTTCCGAAATAAATTTTTTGAACGATTTTGAAAATTTTAATCAAAAAAATTAAAAACCTTTCTGCATTTCAGTTAATTTTTTGAAAAGGCACTACCGGCTATATTACTCTTAAAACGCAAAAAAAAATCGCCCGATGAATACTAAAATATTACAAATGAAATGAAAGGCTTTGAAAAAATCGCTTTTAGCTTTTAAACCCGCGTAAATTGCATTCAGTAATCACAAACAAGTAAAAACAAAAATTAAACAAAAAATTAAACAATTTAAAACAAAAAAAAATGAAAAAAGTCTGGAAAAGAATTATTGTGGCATTCTATCTTATGAAAATGAACAGAGCTGGAAAAGTGAAACAAGGCAAAGCCGTGCATGATGCGGTGGATGAAAGCGCCTTTTTTCCGCCAGTGGAAAAGGCACCATTGCTGACTGCACTGGACACTGCAAACACCGACCTCTCTGATGCCGATGCCGCCACCGAAGGCAAAAGCAGCCTGAGCTTCCAGGAAGCTTATACGGCAGAGCTTCAGTGGGACCTTGCTTACAGGAATGTGGGCTACTACGTACAGACCAAAGCCGATCAACTACCCGGTCAGGCTATGGAAATTATTACTGCCGCTGATATGAAGTTTAAGAAATCATCGGTAAAGATGCAGCCTCCCCGCCCTGTGCTGGGTTTCCAGGCACGGGTTACCGGAAACGGTGATACAATAAAATTACTGATTGACTCCGATAATCCGCGCAGCACTCACTTTGAAATCATCATGACCGCCACCCCTGTTCAGGAGGATAGCTGGGTTTCAATTGCTGACATTACAAAGCGCAAATTTATTGCTGAGCACCTCGTAAACGGAACACGTTATTATTTCAAAGTGCGCGCCATTAATAATATTGGAAAAAGCATTTATTCGGATGTGATTTCGCAAATAGCTGCGTAACCGCTCTATTGCAGAGGGCAAATAAAATGATGGAATAATGGCATGACAAACATCCATTATTCCATCATGCTATTCATAAGATAGCTGTTTTTTTAAACCACCTGTCAAATCTTAAGCCTTAAAACCTGAACTTTCGGCAGTTAATGAAATTGTTAAAAAGTATTTTTAAGACGCTTTCTTCCATTTCACATTAGCATTATTTTTATCGGTTGCAATTATGTTATAATTAATACCGTTTTAAAAAAATGCAAATAGTTACGCTTACCACTGATTGGGGCATAAAGGATTTTTATGTGGGAGCCTTGAAGGCCGCCATTCTTAATGCCTATGAAAGTACTGCCATTATTGACATCAGCCATTTTGTACTGCCGTTTGATTTATTGAGCGGAGCCTTTATTTTCAGGAACGCTTATCAGAAATTTCCTAATGGTACCGTGCATATTATCGGCATTGTTGCCCAGGCTGAAAGCGATGCAGGGATGATTGCCGTACGCAATAAAGGGCAATATTTCATCGGGATGAATGACGGTTTTTTTTCGCTTGTGTTCGATGATATTCCCGAAGAAATAATTTCAATAGAACCTTCCTCTGAAAGACATACAGGCTTTGATCAGGTAGCAGCCGTTTCAGCAATAGCTCATTTGGCGCAGGGAAAGGAATTTAAAAGATTAGGAAAACCATTGGAAAATTATGTTCAGAAAACACACCTTCGTCCCGTAATTGAAGATAAAATAATTAAGGGAACAGTGATTTATATTGATTCATACGAAAACGTGGTAACCAATATTACTCAGAAATTATTTGAACGCATCGGCAGCGGAAAAAAATTTGAAATCAATGCACGCAGAAATGAATATATCATCAGCAAACTCAGTGAAAAATACAGCGATGCCGAAAGAGGCCAGTTGCTTGCATTGTTTAATTCAGCAGGCTATTTAGAGATTGCCTTAAACCAGGGAAATGCAGCCGGACTGCTCGGAATGAATTATGGCGATATTATCAGGATTGATTTTAAATGAAAAGAATTTTGAAAATTGGTAATTGAATTTGGAATTTGGAAGTTGGAAATTTGAAGTTGGAAATTGAAAATTGGTAATTTAAATTTAAACCCCGGTGCTTATCAGAATTGTCAAACTCCCGGTTGAACCTTCAAAACTTGAAGAGTTTCTGCAATACTTTAATTTATCAAAAAATAAAATAAGGAATTTCGAAGGATGCCATCAATTGAAATTGTTATCGGATATAAAAGTTAAAAACATTCTTTATACCTATAGTGTATGGGAGTCAGAATTACATTTGGAAAAATACATTGCTTCCGAATTATTTAAAACTACGTGGGCTAAGGTAAAGCCATTATTTTCTGACAAACCGCAAGCATGGAGTTTGAATGAACTTATGACTGTTGATGCAACTGATAAATCATAAATACTATTTTTGGAAAAAATGTTCAATGTTCAATGTTAAATATTGATTTATCGTTTTAAGTTAACTTTAAACTTTAAACTTTAAACTTTGAATTTTAAACTTTGAATTTTGAACTTCTTCTATGATCGCGCTCCTCAAAAAAGAAATTAACAGCTTTCTTAATTCGCTTATAGGCTACATTGTAATTCTTGTTTTTCTTTTAACGATCAGCTTGTTTTTATGGGT
>JBDSOU010000214.1:0-2827 GCA_039914625.1 Bacteroidia bacterium
AAGAATTTGGTTTTCGCACGTACAGGTTTGCTCCTTGCTGGAAAGATTCTTCAATGTCCTGCGGATCATCAGATGTGGAAAGCATTACGGTGGGTATCTCCTTTAACTCTTCATCACTTTTTATTTCAGCAAGTGCTTCTTTGCCCCCTTTAAAAGGCATATTTATATCCAGGAAGATGATATCGGGATTGGGTTCAGAGGGGTCTTTCAGGTGCTCAATAACCTCCTGACCGTTTTTTACCGTAGTCAGCTCTGAAGGGATGTTTGCAGCATCAAGCGCCTCGCTGAAAAATCCCTGGTCATCCTTATCATCATCAGCTAATAAAATTTTAACCGGCTCCTTATTTCCCATGTCAGATTCAATATTGCCGGACTCATCAGAATTTGCCATTTGCAAAAGGGTTTAATGGCTCAAAATTAACATAAAATTCAGTTTCATAAAGAAAATTTAAAATAAAGAGACAATTTTATTTTACACTCTCTTCGTCCTTCGGTACTTCGTCACTCTTGTGTCATCGTCTGAAGCGCTGTACGTGATAGCAAATAACCCATCTGCAAGAAGCAATGCATGCCTTATAAAAAAAATCAAAACATACAATCCACAAAGACCTTATTAAAGCATTTTAGGTAAATTGAAAAAGAAATTTTAATCAGCGCGGATCAGATTTTTTTAAATGGCTTTTCCCTTCGCCATCGTCTCAAGCGTTAGCCTGTTCGAGAAAGACCAAGAGGATTGAAACGGAAACAAAGTTTTTAATTAATTTAAAAAAAACATTCAATTTTTACGTTTCGACTATGCAGAAATCGGATAAATAATACTCCTATTAAATAGAACGCCCGATTGATAGAAAAAGTGTAATCTTGCAAACTAATTAAACAGAGCTAGCCGAAAATCTGAACAAAGAGTAGGTAAAAAACAAACTGATAAACAATCTAAATTATTATGAAAAAATTAAATCTTTTACAGCTTTTGGCTGTTGTTGCGGTGTTATTTACAGGCAGCGTGCAATCCGCTAAAGCGCAAACCAACTCTAATCATGTGTTTCATATTAATACATGGTACATGGTGCCAAACCAGGATAGTGTAGTCCATGCAGAAAGAAATGCAATGCTTAAAGAGTATTTTACCAAAGTAACAATGAAGAATGAGTTTGTGATTCACCAGAGTCAGATGACTCATTTTTTTACCGATGACAGCCGTGAATTTGTAACCATTACAGAATTTGCGAAATTTGGAGATATTGAGAAGTCTTTTGATCGGGATTCTGAATTGGAAAGACAGGCATGGCCCGATACTCAGAAACGTCAGCAGTTTATGAATAAGATGAACAGCTTTTTTACTTATCATAAGGATGCTATTTTTAACGGACTCTCCGGTCTGACTAAATAGTTTACCTGTCAGGTTATTAAAAGCTGGGGATATATTTCTTCAGCTTTTTTTATTTTCTAAACCTCCGCTTCGGTACGCATCTCCCTTTCCTAATTACATGAAGCGTTAGACTGTATGAGAGAAACGAGGATGGATTGAAAAAGAAATTAAGTTTTTAAATTTAAAATGGCTTCAATGAAATTGATTAATATCTTGAAAAGTAAAAAGAAATTTTAATCAGCGCGGATCGGATGTGTTTAAATGGCTTTTAAAAAGAATTTGCTGACCAAATTCTGAACCATGCCCCTTCATTATCTCCGTGGCACTTTTATAATATTCCAACCGGGCTTCTCCTGTTGTCTTTTTATCTTTAATAATATCATCGGCAAAATTAAGGGCTAAAATATTTAGAGACTCATTCTTGCATCGAACTGTAAGTGTGCCGTTTGTCCTGTTAGCAGTTATGCTGCCATCAAAAGCTGAAAGTGCATTGAATTTATCTACAGGAACCCGGTAGTTGATAGTTTGCTCCAAAACATCATTATGACTTGCAGGGAAATTGTGATTCACTCCTTCTCTGTAAAGAATTGTTTTCTTCCATACTCCATTATTCGTCCAAATAAGCATGTTAGAGGTAAATTCACCGGGCATTCCATATTTTTCCATTAATTCTTTCGCAAGCGCCTGTGAAGAAGGGGACCAGTTGCTTAAATTCGGAAGCTTATTAATTACCTTAACATCCTTTTTAATTTCTGAAGCATGAGCAATATAATTACCTCTGAAAACTCCGATTAATGCTATAACCAATATGAGTACTACTAATGACGTTCGTAAAATCATTTCTTTTATGTTTATCTGAAATTATTCTGAGTAAAAAAAAGTGCCAACGTAATTCACAAACAATTCCAGAAGATAAATGATATTGCATTTTATTTCTCCCCCTTAGGTAATCGTTTCCCCTTCTGCCTGTAGTCGGTGCCTTTCAACGACCACGATAAAGAAAATAGTATAAATAAAATAAATCTCTGGTCGGTAAAAAAACATTGACCAATGGCAAAGTCTTATTTTCCGCCATCGGCTGTGTCCACACAGCTGATAATATTTCCCCTGTGTCTTTGAATACAATCCTGTCAGGTTATCCCTTTTCGTGATTCCTGACAGGTGTAAAAACTTTGTTCCTTAACCACAAAAAGAATACGGTATTAGTTACTACTATTAATTTAAACACCTTGCAGGAGAATCCCTGCCTGCCAGGATGCGGGGTTCATTTGTTTGAGAAATTAAATACCTTTACCTTTAACCCCGTTAGAGAAATAACCACAGGTTTTTAAAAATAACCGCAACCGGTATGAAAACTATAAAAACAATGCAATTAACTGAATGTGATAGTAATAATAATAAAAATAACTTCCGCTAATGCGGAAATATCCGAAATCTGTTTCGGTTAGGGAACTGTTA
>JBDSOU010000102.1:0-12798 GCA_039914625.1 Bacteroidia bacterium
TTGAAATATGCACTTCGATTACCGGGGATTTAATGGCAGCAACAGCATCTGAAATTGAAACAGATGTATGCGTGTAACCTCCTGCATTCAGAATAATTCCATCAGCTGAAAAACCTTTTTCATGCAGGTAATTAATTAATTCTCCTTCAACATTGCTTTGAAAATAGTTGAGGTCAGCATCAGGGTATTTTTTTTTCAGCGCATTAAAATATGTTTCAAAATCCTGTTCACCATAAACATCCGTTTCTCTTTTTCCAAGAAGATTAAGATTTGGCCCGTTAATGATGCAGATAGTCATAAAAAAATTCTCAACTCCAAAAATAGTTTTTAAAACTGATACGTTAATAATATTCCATTGCGGTAATAAAATTCATCTGCATATTGAACTTACTTTGAATAATCAAAAAACAAAAGACGAAGGGCAATTGACAATAGATAAAATTTTGAATCAGGAATCATAAATCGTAAATATAAAATTCCAAATGTCCTGGCTTCCATACATAAACGGCTTCCGTTCTTTTCTACAGCTTGAAAGATCTCTTGCGGGAAATTCTTTGGAGGCTTATGAGCATGATGTAGTGAAACTTCACCAGTATATACAGACAAAACAGCTGTTGCTTTCTCCTGAAAAAATTTCTGCTGATGATATAAAAGGTTTTATTCATTGGGTGAACGAATTGGGGATGAGCGCGCGTTCACAGGCGCGAATGATTTCAGGCATTAAAGCATTTTACAAATACCTTTTGCTTGAAAATGTTGTGACTAATGATCCCACTGAATTAATCGAATCACCAAGGCTCGGAAGAAAGCTTCCTGACTTTTTATCTATTGAAGAAGTAAATACCATTATTGATTCCATTGACCTGAGCAAGCCTGAAGGTGAACGGAATAAAGCGATGCTCGAAACTTTGTACAGTTCCGGATTGCGCATTTCTGAATTGGTGAATTTAAAATTATCATCAGCTTCTCTTGACGAAGGCTTATTGAAAATAATCGGGAAGGGAAATAAAGAAAGGCTGGTTCCAATCGGAGGTTCCGCTGTGAAACAAATAAAAACGTATTTGAATTCGTACCGGAATTATTTGCAGATTAAACCCGGACATGAAGATATTGTTTTTCTCAACCGCAGAGGAGCAAAGCTCACGCGGGTGATGGTGTTTTATATTATCAAAGGCCAATTAAAAATTTGCGGAATAAAAAAACGGGTAAGTCCGCATACATTCCGGCATTCATTTGCAACGCATCTTATCGAAGGAGGCGCTGATCTTCGCGCAGTGCAGGAAATGCTCGGTCACGAAAGTATTACCACAACGGAAATTTACACGCACCTTGATGGTGCGTATTTGCGCTCCGCGATTTTGCAGTTTCATCCGAGAGCATGAGGGGAAAGCCTGTTGTTTTGTTGTGAGTTTGATTAAAAAAATCAAAACAGAAGTAGATCTTTATAAGATGATCTTTTTATAATATCTGCAAAATGCCTTCAATCCGCATTCACCACATTTGGGAGTTCTTGCAATACAAACATATCTGCCATGCAGGATGAGCCAGTGATGAGCCAGCGGAATTTTATCTTCAGGAATATTTTTTATCAATTGTATTTCCGTAGCAAAAGGAGTTTTTGCATTTGTGGTTAAGCCTAACCGTGCGGATACGCGGAATACGTGCGTATCAACTGCCATTGCTGCTTTTTTAAAAACAACCGATGCAATTACATTTGCTGTTTTTCTGCCCACACCGGGCAGTTTTTGCAATTCATCCACATCAGAAGGAATCTCTCCGTTAAAATCATTTACCAACATTTTTGCCATCCCGACTAAATGCTTTGCTTTATTATTCGGATAGCTGATGCTTTTTATCAACGGAAAAACTTTTTCGGAACTGCTTGCGGCTAATTTTTCAACAGTGGGAAAAATCTTAAACAGGGCAGGGGTGGTCATATTCACCCGCTTATCCGTGCATTGAGCAGAAAGAATTACTGAAACCAAAAGCTGGTAAGGGCTTTCGTATTCTAATTCCGTTTCAGCATGAGGATTGTGCTGCTTAAAATAAGCAATAATTTTTTGGTAGCGTTCCTTTTTAGTCACGCACAAAAATACTGCAACCAGGTTTAGTGATGAATTGCTTTGTGGCAACCGGCAATTTAAAAATAAAACAATTCAGCAATTCTTACCTTCACTGCATCAACGCAGTCTTCCTCGAATAATTCAAAATATTGTTAACACAATTTTTTGAAGGAGATTCTAAAAGTTTGTCAAGGTAGCTGACCGCAGATTTTAAATCTTCAAACTCCTCTTCCGTTTCAAAATCGAAGTCAATCGCTTTCTGGATGAGGACCGATTCGGTCATTTGAGTTTCATTGTAAAGGTAGCGCAACAGGTCATTGAGTGTAAATTTTTTGTTCATAGGCATTATTAAATTGTTTCATAATGTATTTTTATAACGGCAGCAATATTTAAATATTGCATGGCAGTAAAAAAAAACCCGCAGCATGTGAGGATAAATGCTACGGGTTGGTCACCTATTAATAAATATTATTCTAAAGTAACTGAAATCTTTTTTCTTTTAATCAGCCTTCGCAGGTTTATCAGCGCATAACGCATTCTGCCCAGGGCTGTGTTAATGCTTACATCCGTAGTTTCAGCAATTTCTTTAAAGCTCATGTCAGCAAAATGCCGCATGATCACTACTTCGCGCTGATCGAAGGGTAATTCTTCCACCAAGAGGCGGATTTCTTTATGAAGTTGTTCCCTCACCATTTTGTCTTCAATGTTTTCATCCGTGAGTTTCAGGTTGTTTACAACGCTGTAATCGTCTGTGTCACGCAGCATTGGCATCCGGTTGCTTTTGCGGAAATGATCAATTACCAGGTTGTGCGCAATGCGAACCGCCCAATGAATGAATTTCCCTTCTTCCTGGTAGTTGCCGGAGCGAAGGGTGTTAATGATTTTGATGAATGTTTCCTGGAAAATGTCTTCCGCAAGCTCTTTGTCCTTGACAAGAACCACTATTGAAGTAAAAATTTTTCGCTCGTGACGCAGGATTAGCTGCTGCAGGCAATTTTCGTTTCCATTCAGGTAGCTGACAATAAGATCATTGTCGCCAACATCGTTTTGATGCATAGAACCTCCATTAATAAGTGTTAGAGTACTGATTACTGATTAATGTAAAAGTCTATTCGATGTTGAGTTCCTCCAGATTTTTGAGTGAATAAAATGAAACAGTTTTTAAACTAAACGAAACTTTTTTAATAATGTTGTGCTGACAATAAAAATTTATCTGAAATTAATGATGCGGAAATGTTTTGTCAGGCTATATTCGTTTAAAATGTGGGATTCTTTTTTATATATAAAGCAATATTACGGAAAAAATTGAATACAAGTATGAAGATGTATGAAGTTTTTACTTAAAAGTGACAATTCTCTTACATAGCTTTAATACTTTCGCGCGCTTAAATAAGTCAAAAGGCATGTTTAAAAAAAATTTTTATTTTCAATTTGCGCTGTTTTCTGCAGTGTTTTTCAGTTCAAAAACTCACGCACAGGATCTGCCGCAGGTTCTTCATTATGATAATGAAAAACATTTGAAAAATGTTCGCCAGCTGACTTTTGGCGGTGATTATGCTGAAGCCTATTTCAGCTTCGATAGCAGGAAAATAACTTTCCAGGCGCATAATGAAAAATGGGGTGATCATTGTGACCAGATTTATATGACTGATTTATCAAAAGCTAAAATGGACACAGACGTTCCCCAAAAAATCAGCACTGGTATGGGTCGTACCACCTGTTCTTATTTTTTGCCGGGTAACAAAGAAATTTTGTATGCATCTACACATCTTTCAGGAAAAGATTGTCCGACTGTTCCTCCCAAAAGAGAAGATCACAAATATGTGTGGCCTATTTATGATTCGTTTGATATTTTTGTAGCGGACTTGGATGGTAAGATTAAAAAACGTTTAACAGAAACTCCTGGGTACGATGCTGAAGCTACTGTTTCTCCTAAGGGTGATAAAATTGTTTTTACCAGCATTCGGTCCGGTGACCTCGAACTTTATACCATGAATATTGACGGATCAGATGTAAAACAAATTACTCATGAATTGGGATATGATGGCGGTGCATTTTTTTCTCCTGACGGAACTACATTAGTATTCAGAGCATCCCGTCCTAAAACAGAGGAAGAAATTAAAACTTACAAAGAACTGCTTTCCCAAGGATTGGTGATGCCCACTAATATGGAAATTTATACCTGCAATGTTGACGGAAGCGATTTAAAGCAAATTACGCAGTTGGGAGGCGCTAACTGGGCACCGTTTTATTCGCACGATGGCAAGAAAATTATTTTTTCAAGCAATCATGTTTCAAAAGGATACCATTTTAATCTGTGGATGGTTAATAGTGACGGAACAGGACCGGAGCAAATTACATTTGACAATGTATTTGATGCCTTCCCTATGTTTTCTTTTGATGGAAAAAAATTGATCTGGTCCTCCAACAGGAATAATAATGGAACACATGATACCAATCTGTTTATTGCTGATTGGGTGGAATAATAAGAGTTAAAGTTTAACGTTTAAAGTTTTAAAATCATTGGAACAGCAATCAAAAGCCAGAATCTGGCTGAAAAGAGTAGGGTTAGGAGGGTTTTTCTTTTTCCTTGTAAAAGGAATAATATGGCTGATGATTATTTTCGGAGTGACCAAATGCTTTGAGTAAAAGTATTTATGACAGTTTTTGTTTTAGTTTTTGTTTAGGATAGGGTTAAGGTTGCACAGTTTAGTCTGTGCAGCCTTTTTTAATGGATCCTGCAAAAAAGCCTTATTACTTGAGGGAAGGTTTAAAGATTAAGGTTTTTCTGAAATGGCAGGCGCTCCAAAAAATATTTTCACTCCACATTTTAATCCGTTTACCAATGCTTTGTAAAAATATTATGAAAATATTTTTACAATAGGCTTTCACATTCAAAAAACTTTTTACATTTGACGCGTGCAGAACTGATATAAAGTTAAAAATCAGTTAGCCGATACGCACAGTGCGCCAGCGCAGTATCTTTTCGCAGGGTTTTTTTTCGTTGATCTCTGTATAGTTGAATGTTTGGGTTTATGGTCTGTATAGTAGTATATATATTATTTTCCTTCTGCTTTGCGGTTGCTAATACTAAAGCCTGAAAAAAATTTATTGATTAAATGAATCAAAAAGATGCAGAGCTTATAAGGGCATTGGGTGAGTTGCTGAAAAAATTTAAAAAGATATTTCATTTCAGCTCTTTCTTTCATCCCGGAGCAATTGATGAACACAGGCACCTTACAGATAGTGATCATTTTTCTGACAAAAACGTGGACATAGAGCATTCGGAAATGGTGAATGATGCCACCAATGAAAACGCCATTCACTCTGTATTAAAAAAAGAAAATTTTAAGAATAAGGAGAATTGATAAAAGGAATAAAGAGAAAATAAAAAAAATTACCGGAATTGCATCGTTAAACAAACGCGTTATAATTAAACCTTTAAAACAAAATAATATGAGAACAGCAATCATTTCGAACACAAAGCTTAAAGGCAAAGCTTATGCCGGCACTTATGTAGTAGTGCTCGCATGGGATTTTGTAAGCACCGCTGCATTCCACAGGAAAAACCTGCTTGGTTTTGCCATCGAGAGAACGGAATTAAAAAACGGATCCAGTGTTGAAAAATATTGGATGAAAGGAATTAAACGATTTAAAGATAAAGATACCGGTCTTAATCCCGGCACGCCTGTTCCAACATCAGAACACCCTGTTCAATCTTTTCAATGGTGCGACTATACTGCAAAAGAAAATCGGGAATACGAATACCGGATCGTTCCTTTATATGGCAAACCAAAACTTATTGACCTGAGAGAGGCGGATGCCTTAATAATTCCCGTACAGACAGAGGCTGAAATGGGTAACGCGGCTGCCGCTGCCGCTAATAATACCAGGCATGATTTGTTTTTTAACAGGGGTGTAATTGGTTCGCAGGCGTATGCCAGGGAATTTAAAAATTCAATGCCTGATGCCAATGATCCTTCCTCACCCGAAATGGTATGGCTTTCACGTGGCTTATTTGAAGGGCTGCTGAAATTCATTGCGCTTGCCAAAAACGAAAAGTATAGTCTTCGCGCAGCTGTATATGAATTTCATTACCTGCCTGTAGCTACAGCATTTGCCGCAGCAGCAGAAGCTGGGGCTGACGTAAAAATTGTGTATGATGCGGAAAGCTCCTATAAGACCGATAATCTCAAAACAATACAGGCAGCAGGGCTTGATATGATAGACGCAGTTATACCCAGGACGGTCAGCGAGGGAATACGCCATAATAAATTTATTGTCCTGCTTAAAGACAGTAAGCCCGTTGCAGTTTGGACAGGCTCCACTAATATATCTGCGGGTGGACTATTCGGCCATTCCAATGTAGGTCATATAATATGGGATGGAGATATAGCGCAGGCTTATTTAGAATATTGGGAGCGACTCAGTAAGAATTTAACTCCGACAAAAATTCGTCCGCTCAATAAAGCTGCGTCTCCTGTTCCCGCTGGAAAGCCTCCGAAAAACACTATCACGCCTGTTTTCAGCCCGAGAGATGGCGCAACTGAAAATACAACGCTTGATTGGTATGCCTCTCTTATGGATGGTGCCAAAAAGCTAATGTGCATTACCATTGCATTTAATCTCGATGAGGTATTTCAAAAAGTAATACAGCAGGAAAATGATGTGCTGCGATACATTATTAAAGACGATAACTTAGGAACTAATGAGGACATCGGCAGGGACAAGGATGTACTATTTGCATCCGGAGGATATTTCGGAGAAAATTCCCTTTTTAATTTTATGAAAGAACGGGACAACCCCCTGAATTCTAATGATTATATTCATAATAAATTTATGCTGGTGGATCCATTAAGTGATGATCCCATTGTGGTCACCGGTTCGGCCAATTTCAGCCGCCCTTCACAGCGGATTAATGATGAGAACATGGTGGTAATCCGTGGTGATACACGTATTGCTGACATTTATTTCGGAGAATTTATGCGGATTTTTGATCATCACTATGCAAGATATATATCCCGCATACTCAAACAGAAGAATATAAATGATCCCAATGCAGGATACCTGAAACCGGATGATACATGGACGGTTTCACATTTCGATCCGGCAAGCTATAAAGCAAAAAGGAGAAAATATTTTGCAGGGTAAAACAACTGAAGAAGAAAAGCATCTAACGGATGTTTCTGCTCAAGTTTGAAAGTAATTTTATAGTATAAAACACCGCTGCAAAAAAATACCCGAAACCTAACCGTATGTCAAACCCATTTTAAACCCTGTATGAACCCAACTGCGAATCTCAGAATAATGGCTGTGGAACGCGAGTATCAGGTTTAAAACATTTGAAATTAATTTAGGCCGGGTCTCAAAGCAGGCGACACTGGGAGGATAAAAATCAAACATACTTTTATTTTAAAAACTCAAATTTCTTTTTTGAAATTATTTCTTACATTTTTAGTAAGACAATGAAAGATTTTGAATATACTTGTCATTAAATAAATGACAATGTCCAAAACCACCCAAATAACCTGCCCCAAATGCGGTAATGAATTCAATGTTGAAGATGTGCTTGCACATCAGATTGAAGAAAAGTATCGTAATGAGTTGAATTCAAAAATCACTGAAATTGAAGGGGAGTATAAAAAGAAAGAAAGCTTTCTTTCGCAAAAAGAACAGGAACTGAAGCAAAAATCAACAGACATTGATGTGCAGGTTGCGGAAAAGCTGAAAGTTGAATCAGAAAAGAAATCAAAGGAAATAAAGAAGCAGGTTGAACAGGAATTTGAAGATCGGATAAAAACACTTTCTGAAGAAACTACTGAAGCAAAGAAAGAAGTACAGGGATTAAAGAATACTAAAATTGAAAACGAACAGCTTAAAAGAAAGATGGAGGAGCAGCGACAAAACCTGGAAATTGAGTTTGAACAGAAAATGACTCAGCAACTAAAGGATAAAA
Source organism: Bacteroidia bacterium (assembly GCA_039914625.1). Lineage (GTDB taxonomy): Bacteria > Bacteroidota > Bacteroidia > AKYH767-A > OLB10 > DATEMK01. The sequence continues at coordinate 8,020 of JBDSOU010000102.1, forward strand.
CCACTGACATAAGCAAACGCGAAACCGAAAAAAATGAACTGAAATTAAAAGAGCTGCATGAGGTAATTGATTCCATGAAAAATCAAATGGATGAAATGAAGCGCAAAGCTGAGCAAGGTGATATGCGTTTACAGGGTGAAGTGCAGGAGTTGGCTCTTGAAGAAATTTTAAGAAGCCTGTTTCCTTTTGATTCGATTGAAGAGGTTGGAAAAGGAATTAAAGGCGCTGATGTAATTCATACTGTAAAGAACAAGTTGGGAAATGATTGCGGAAAAATTCTTTATGAAAGCAAAAGAACTAGAGCATTCAGCAATGACTGGATTTCCAAATTAAAAAATGATGCGGGCTTGGTGAAAGCTGATGTGTATGTAATCGTTAGCGAAGCCTTGCCGGAAGGTGTTGAAAGTATTTCTCAAAAAGATGGTGTTTGGATTTGCTCTTTCGCTGCCTTTAAAGGTTTGGTAATTGTTCTTCGCGAAAGTTTGCTTCGCATAAGTGAAGCTTATGCGGGGCAAACCAACAAAGGAGAAAAAATGCAAATGCTTTACGATTACTTGCTTAGCAATGAATTTAAATTGCAGATAGGTGCCATTATTGAAGGTTTCACAAGCCTGCAGGATAGTTATGTAAAAGAGAAACGCGCAATGGAACGTATCTGGAAAGAAAGAGAAAAACAATTGGAAAAAGTTTTGCTTAACACCAATCATTTTATTGGCTCTATAAAAGGTATTGCCGGAAGTTCTTTGCCGGATTTGAAACAGATAGGTAGTTCCGATAATCTTTTGGAATTCGAAAAATAAAAATTGTTACTTCCTCTTAATAATTGAAGTATTAGGAAATGATAAATAAAGTTGAACAACTTGTTTCAATCGGCAAATTCCGAAACTACCAAGCGGCAGGACAGGTTAATTTTCATAAATTGACTTTAATATATGGTGACAATGGTGGAGGTAAAACAACTCTGACTTCTGTTTTGCGCTCGTTGACAACAGGCAACCCATCAATCGTTAGGAGTAGAATTTCAACTAACCATACAGCACCACAAGCGGCTAAAATAATTCAAACAGGAGCACCAAACATTTTTCACACCTTCGGATCAGCAGGTTGGACAACACCTTTACCGAACATTGAGATTTTTGATATTCACTTTGTAAATGAAAATATCTATTCAGGTTTTGATTTCAACGATGAACAGAAAAAACAACTTCATCAATTTGTAATTGGTGTACAAGGGATTGCGATACAAAATCAAATTGAACAAAACAAAATTGGTAAAGCTGCATCAAGACAAAATCAAACAGCAATTGAACTTCAGTTGACCCAACAAGTTGGCAACAATTTAACCGCTGATTTAATTTCATCTTTTCTTGCTATTCCTGTAACACAGGCGAATGGTATTGCTCAACATATTACAACGGCAGAAGCTGCTTTAGTGAGTGCTAACGCAAATTCAATTATTCAAACTTTACAAACACTTTCTCTTTTAACAACTATAAATTCAGGAATAGATTTTACAACACTCATTGCTGACTTACAGACAACTTCACAGTCAATTCAAAATGCGGCATTACAAACTTTATTCACAAATCATTGCCAAGACTTAGAAAACAATTCAGTTGACGGAGCTGAAGGTTGGTTGCAAAAAGGATTTGGATACATTGAGAGCAAACAGCTTGAGAAGGAAACAAGCATCTCTTGTCCTTTTTGTAAACAAACTATTGACAACACAGTTGAAATTATTAAAACATATGCAATAAAGTTCAATGCAGATTTTAATACCTTACTTCAACGATTGCAAACCCATTTAACATCACTTCAAAATTTCAATTTAAATGCTTCAATACAAGCTATAAACAATATCAACCAAGCAAACACAGGAAGAATTACTTCTTGGACTACCCACTTACCAATCATGGCTCAACCACCAGCCTTTAATATAATTGCAGACGAAAATATTTTAAGAACGGAGTTTCAAAACTTGCTTACATCGGTTCAACAAAAATTTCAAAATCCATCAGTAGCGGTGGCGATAGCCACCGCTACTGTTTTTCAATCTTCGTTACAGACTATTAACGCAAACATTCAAACTTACAATCTAGGTGCAACAACTTACAATGGAGCAATAACAACTTTTCGTGCGGGTATTCAAACTGTTGTTAATGCCCAGTTTGAAGTTGATAGACTGAAACGAATACAAAAAAGATTCGAAACTGCAATCGTTCCACTTTGCAATCACTTAGCAGCGGAAAGACAAACTCTTAGAACGTTAGAACTTGCCTATACACCATTAGTACAGCAACAGCAAACCGCAGCAACAACTTTTTTCACTAACTATCAGACAAGAATCAATCATTACTTAGGAAATGTTTTCAAAACTCTTTTTAGAATTGACAATGTTGTTCATGTTCCACCACAAGGCAGGGCAACTCAAAGTAAAATCGGTTACAAACTTACTATTGACGGTATGGACATTTCCTTTGTTCCTAACCAACCATTTAGTGCAAAGGACTGTTTGAGTGAAGGTGATAAAAGCACAATTGCTTTAGCTTTCTTTTTATCAAAACTTGACATTGACCCGAATCGCCAGGACAAGATTTTAATTTTTGATGACCCATTATCAAGTTTGGATACTAACCGAAGGACTTACACAATTGGAATAATCAAAGCCTTGTTTCAGCAAATGAAACAAGTAGTTGTTTTAAGTCATAACGAATATTTTCTTCACGAAATTGGAAAAGACATTCGGGCTGCCGACAAAACGACTTTACGTTTAATGGAAAATTTTGCAGCTAAAGAATCTAAAATTGAAACTTGCGATTTAGACGAATTGGTTAAAAACGATTACTTCAAACACATTGAGGCATTGGAGGCATTCCGAATTAATCCCGATCATGCAATCAAAGACATAGTATTAGGTTGGTTGCGGAATGTATTAGAATCACATTTGCGATTCAAGTTTTATAAAGAAATTCGGTCTATGACAGGACAAAAAACATTCGGAAGGTTAATTGACTTTCTCAACACATCAGGCGTTATATTCAGAGATAATGTAAACAGAACAACAATCATTGCGAATTTATATTTGATAAATAGTGTTTCTTGGAAACAGCATCATGGAACTCCAATGCCTAATTTTGCTACAATTGGAATAAACCCTAATTCAATTACTGGTGCAGAATTGGACAACCTCATTCAAGACACTTTGAACTTGATTGAGCAGCAGCTATAAATTTTTCAAATAAATTGCAGTGACTTTTCAACAGGTAATTCACTGAAACAACAAACAGGTTTCAGCCAGTCGCTTGTAACAGGATCAAGCAGTCGTGCTCCTTTGTATGCGCTGTCAAGAGGAAGTATAACAGTGCATTTATAATCTTTGTCCTCGTTGTATCTTAATACAAGTGCAAGGTCTGCTTCATAGTCGCTTTTTAAAAATAAAGGCGCCACAAATTCTATAGTATCTTTATAAGCTTTTGCTACAGCTTTAGTTTCTCCGTTGCGGAGCTTTTGGAGTGAATATTCTACGCGGTCATATACTTTTTCAATGAGCGTTTCAGTATCATAAACTAAAAAAGAAGCGGGAAGCAGATGCATGTGGTTGGCACCGAGCACCGCTTTTTTTAAATGTATAGGCACTTCGCGGTTAAAGATCAACTCATCGGGATGCCTGTAATAAGACGGTGCAAGAGGGGCGCGGTCGTATTGCAGGATAACAGACATCCACTTATCGGTAAAGTAAGAGAATCCCCATCTCTTTGGCTCCGGCTGGTCTTCTTTATCCAAAAGTGTTTGCCTGTAAAATATGCCATAAATATCTTCGCCTTCTGTAGTAAGTAATCCGGTATTAAAGCATGCATGAGATTTTTTTTGTTTTGAGTCGTGTATATAGCCAATCCTTTCCTGGCTCATGGCATGATCGAACGTATGGTATAAATAGCTCCTGAGCAGGGGTAATTTCGATGCCTCCATGTTCAGGATATTCCAGTTTTCAGGTGCGGCAAGCAGCGCTAATTTTTCGAGGCAGGTTTCACTTAATACGTGCGGGCAGAATTTCTGCAATGCCGGTGCGTTATCACACACCACCCTCCATGCTTTAAGGGCACCGTGTTCCCATCCTCTCCTGAACTCCACGGCATCCCCTCTTTGCGGATTCCGTATGGATTGTATAATATCTTTTTGAGTAAATTGATAGATGGTTCCACGTTCATCTTCGATCAGACCTGTTTCCTCGATGAAAGAAATTATTTTTCCGCACCCGCGCTCTTTAACACTCCTCACATTTGCGGCTCTTTGAAAATCGCCCGAACAGATAATATCGAAAAAAACCTGTTCCTTTTCCGGCAGCAACTTTGCTTCCTGTGCAATATCTTTCTTTTTAAAAGTAAGCTGCAGGTTATTATCCGTACTGATCACACCGCACCCTTTGTAAGTGTCATAGGTGAGTATTTTTCCCCTGTGTTTCATAAGTTATGTTTTGGTACATAAATTACGATGGATTATTTTTTTTGTTACAGGGTTTTCCTGTAAAGTTTAGTGTCCGGCTTTTTGCAGACTCTGAAACATCAAATAAATTATTTTCTTTTAGCGTTACAATCAGCCTCCCAACTGGTACTCGGTGTGCCGTGAATCAATACTTAGTTGTAGAAGTAAAGAATGTTGAATAAAAGATGATAGTAGGTCTATCACAGTCGCTGTGCAAGCAGAGGCCGTAAACCACCTCTCGGTGCTTGATTAGTAATACACAGGTATTGAACGGAAAGAGGAAAAGGTTCGCTAAAA
>JBDSOU010000272.1:0-19605 GCA_039914625.1 Bacteroidia bacterium
ATATTTATTCTGCTTTTATTGTTTTAACTTCCTCACACCACCGTAACCGTAACCGTAATACTCAAAGTTGCTCCTCCAGCGGCAGTGGCAGTGAGCTTATAAGAAGTGGTGGCGGCAGGTGTTACAGACTGGCTACCGGAAGCTGCCACAGTGCCAATGCCGTTATCAATTGTTACAGTATCGGCTCCGCTGATATTCCAATCAAGGAGAGATGATGCACCTGCAGCAATCACTGAAGGAGTTGCTTTAAAAATTCCGGTGGGTGCGCCCGGTCCGCTGCTGAACTGCACATCGTAACCCCAATCGCCCAGGTTATGCTCTTCGCCTTTGTTGAGTCCTAACAGTACATCGCGCGATGAGGTAACATAAAATTTTACTGTGCCCGGTGTTTTCACCGTTTGCCCCTCTGCAATGCCAAGCGGTTTGTCGCGGGCAGCAGTGGCTTTTTCTTTATCGCGGTTCAGTTTTTGTCCCAATGTGTGTTTGGTATCGGCATCTGTATTTTTAGCTGCAAAGTCGGTCATGTCCAATCCTTTAACAAGGCTTGCCGCACCGAGGGCGATATCTTTGGCAATGATCAGTCCAGCAAGACGCATCATTCCCGGTGCATCGGTAGGAATTTCAACGCTTACAAATCCGCTGCTCGAATTTACATTAAAGCCGTAATCGCCCAGGTTGTGTTCTTTGCCTTTGCTAAAACCCAGCAATGTATCGCGTGCTGAGGTGACATAAAACTTTATCGTTTTAGGATTGTCATTATTAAGGCCCAGCGCAAGGTCTCTTTGCTCATAAGCTTTTTCTTTATCGCGGTCAAGCTGGGCCGCTTCGGCATCTTTGGTGGTTGCAACGGTTACTTTTGCCGTGAAGTGGGTCATGTCCAGCGGGGTTAAAACCGAAGTTGCTCCATCGAGCACATGTTTTGCATTTACTCTTTTTCCTAATCCGGTTAGTTCCTGCGGATTGCCGGGAATGGTAACACTGAAATTTTGATTTGGAGAGTGTAAAGCAGATTGTGTAAACAGGAAATTAGAGTCTGCATCTTTTTTCAAAGATAATTAAATACTGATTTAAGATTAAGCCCCAATTTGTGATAGGCTTGCTCCAGGCTAATTCGATATTTTTTATAGATAAATAAATAGATTTAGATGCTGCATTTTCATTGGGAAATTGCGTTTTTGTTTTTGTATATTTTCTGATTCCTCTGTTGAGATTTTCGATGGTATTAGTGGTGTAAATTATTTTTCTAAGTTCCAACGGGTACTCAAAATAATTCGTGAGGTTGTCCCAGTTTTCTTCCCAGGAAGTGATGGCATATTTATATTTACTTTTCCATTTCAACTTAAATTTTTCAAGTTCTTCTAACCCAATTTGTCTATTGATGGCAGTGTATATTTTCTTTAAATCCTGGCAAAATTCTTTTCTGTCTTTATAGACGACAAACTTGCAGCTGTTTCGGATTTGGTGGACAATGCAGAGCTGTGTTACAGCTTGCGGAAAGACCGCTGCAATAGTCTGTGTAAATCCTTTTAAGTTATCTGTGCAGGCAATTAATATATCTTCTACACCTCTGCCTTTGAGGTCCGTGAGCACACTCATCCAAAAGGCTGCTGATTCTATTTTTTCAATCCAAAATCCAAGCACTTCTTTTATGCCATCGGGCTTAAGTCCTATGACGATATATACACACTTATTAATGACCTTGCTGTCTTCTCTTATTTTGAGTACGATGCCATCCATCCATACTGCAAAGTAAACCGGCTCGAGAGTTCTCTGTTGCCATTCTCTGGCTGATTCCATGATGCGTTCTGTGATATTAGAAACCGTTGTTTCGCTTATATCCAGTCCATAAATTTCCAGTACCTGATTGCGAACATCCGAGGTAGTCATACCACGGCTATACATACCTAATATGGCATCTTCTATTTTGCTGCTGATGGTTTGACCTTTGGGTATAATCTGAGGCTCAACCCTCCATTTCTATCTCTTGGAATGTTTAACACCACTTCTCCCACATTTTCCGTGTTAACAGTTTTAGAGAAGCTTCCGTTGCGGCTGTTGCCTGTATTGTAACCTTCTGTGGTGTGTTTGGCATGGCCTAAGTGTTAATCCAATTCACCTTGCAGCATCTCTTCGATGCCTTGTTTGAAGAGTGAATTAAAATATTCCTGAAAAGATTCTTTGCTTTTAAATTGTTTAAAAAAGCCTTTGGGGAATTGCTCACCCGGTTTGTTTTTGTCTTTGTTTTTGTTTTGCATTTTGTAGTTGTGTTTTTAAAATTAGTAAAAATTTTCCGTTAGGGGATCATGCGCTGAGTGGAGCGTAGCGGAACGAAGCGCATGATCCCCTAACGATACCTCTCTAACTCTGTTTACACAATCTACTTTATACTACCAAATACTCCGCTTAAATTATATGAATGATTCCAAAAAATACTCGTTCATATTTAGAAACCTCTTTTTTTAAAAAAGAATTTTCTTACACAACAAAAAGCTGATAGAATGATCCGGAATGCTTAATCACTGCTTTTAATTCACCGGATTATTCTCCACTCGTTTCCATGTTTCAGTGCGGCCGAAAAGCGAAATACCCACATATCCTCTTACTTCTATTGACTGGTTATTTTTCAAAGTGATTTTGCAGCTGTAAGTTTTACCGCTTTCAGGATCATAGATGGTGCCATCTGTCCAGGAGTTATCTTCATCATAAACAAAATCTTTTAATAAGGGTAATCCTGATTGCGGTCTGCTCTGCAAAGATTTATCAGGGTTTTTTGTGTCGAGCATGGGCTTGCCGCTTTTATCGTTGGGTTCGCTGAGCCATACAATTTTGCCGGAATATTTGCCTGCAACTTTTTCTATTTTTACTTTGGCAGTACCATCTTCCACCAGCCATGTTCCGTTCAATGCATCAGGAGATGAATTTTTTTGTGCATAAGCATAATTAAATAGTGTAATGCAAAGCGCTGCATAGATGAACAGTGTTTTCATTTTTTAAAAATTTATTTTATTGCTATATATGGATACGATAAAATTAAAATAAAGTTTACCTGTTGTCAAAAAGGATACCCGCATAAAAATTCAGTGATGTGTGGAATCTTTAGCCATGAACATTGATGAAGCAGAAGTTATTCTGTTAGTAATAAATTGACAGGATGCAGCAGGCGGGTACTTCCGTCAGTAAAAGATGCTTTTATAAATTCAATCATAATTTTAGTTCCTTCTGAAGATTTTTCAATGTTTCCGGTGACAGCTTCCGGGAATTCATTTCCTTTAATATCATATTCAAAATAAGGTACATCATCGCCATCAAACGTAGCCTTATAGGAAACTATTTCAAACTTTTCTTTTGGAATATCCGTCAGCAGTTCTTCAATATGTTTTACAGCAAGCAGTTCTTTTTGTGTGATTTTTCTCCATTGAATTTCCGGATCATCAGACTTTTCTTTTTTCGAAGGATCAATCGCATTGACCACAACAGAATCATTTTCTGTTTGTGCACATGCACTTACGGTAACAAACAAAATGAATAAACAGGTAAGAATGTTTTTTGTTTTCATAGAAATTCTTTTTTATTTTTAAATATCCCGGCTACAAAAGTAAAAATGTTATTGAAATTCGCGTGAAGTTAAAAATGAAAGTGTTTGCGCTTTCATGTACAGGTTAACCGATATTGCTATTTTTGAATGATCACCATACACCATAAAAAATGCTCACACACGAAATCGGAAGATCAGAATTCGGCAAACCTGAAAACCGGGGAAATATTTTATCTCACGAAGATGCATACCAGCTGTTAAATGAATGGGTAAAGAATGACCGGTTAAAATTGCACATGCGCCAGGTGGCGCATCTGATGAAATGTTGGGCAAAGGAAATTGAACATCTGAACGAGAAGGAGCAATTAAAATGGGAGCTTTCAGGGTTGCTGCATGATGCAGACTGGGATCAATATCCTGCTGAACATTGCAAACGCATCATTGAAGAATTGGAAAAAAGAAATGTTGATCCTGAAGTGATTCATGCCATTGCTTCTCACGGGCCACGGTATTTCGGGGTAGAGCCTGTTACTAAAATGGACAAGATGCTCTATGCTTGTGATGAATTGTCTGGATTGGTTCATGCATATTCGCTAATGCGTCCTAATGGTTATGAAGGTATGGAGTTGAAAGGAGCAATGAAACGGTTTAAAGAAAAAACTTTTGCTGCAAATGTTTCGCGTGATGATATACATGATGCCTGTGAACGGGCCGGGATTACATTAGAGGAACTGATTAAATTTATTATGCAGCATCAGATTGCCTCGTGAACAGCCGTTCATCAAAAAAATGCTAATTTTGGTTTCTCACTAAAACCCGGCTTTATGAAAACAACCCGCCTGATTTTATTTGTATGTATTATTTCATGTATCTCCTGCTCAAAAGATAAAACTTACAATGCAGGTAATGGTACTGGCGATCATTATGTTTCCCTCCTGGATTTTTATGATTATAATGGAGTGAAATCCCGGTTCTTTACCATTAATGCATCAAGCGGAGGAAATTTCACAACACAGCAAGGCACGGTCGTAACTATTCCTGCTTATGCATTTATTAATAATACAGGAGATTCTGTATATGGAAATGTTACTATTGAATTTAAAGACATATATAAAAAGAGCGACATGCTGTTGTCGGACAAAAATACAGCTCAATATGGGTATGGTTCGCCAATTAAATCAGCAGGTGAATTTTATATAAGAGCATCTGTAAATAACCAACCTGTTTTAATGAATTATTTTGGCAGTAAAGTAATTCGTGTCACGCAACCGGCACTACTTGCGGAAATGGATCCTGCAATGGAAGCCTTCATAGGTGTTCAGGGAGTAGATGACCCCTTGTTATGGAGAAATGACAGTGTTCCCGGTTCAGTTACTCCGGATTCAACCCTGCCCGGGTATATTTTTACTCTATACCAGTTTTCACCTATTCAATCTGATTCAGGAACATGGTGCAACAGCGATAATCAAATCTATTTTGCAGCGTATCCCCAGGTAATATTGACTATGCATCAAACTAATGTGGAAGATTATAATACCGATGTATTTCTTGTTTTCAAAACTGTAAAAAGCATCGTGCATGTATATAAAGACAATGCTTCCGGAAATTATCCTTATAATTATGCACCTGACGGATTGGAATGTACCGTTGTAGCAATAGGAGAAAAAGACGGAAAGATTTATTCATCATTCACACCCATAACTATTATAAACAATTTAACTGTAAATTTTACAATGGCCAGCACAACAACTCCTGATTTTAAAGCAGCGTTGGAAGCATTGAATTAAAAAAAGATTTAGCCGTGCAGAGTTAAAAAATCTTTTTAAAAAAAAGAATTCATGTTAGTCCTGTGCTATTCGTAGATTCGTAAAAATTCGTTATTCGTACCCATGGAGTACAAAGACTATTATAAAATTCTCGGAGTAACTAAAAACGCTTCTGCGGATGAAATAAAAAAAGCATATCGCAAGCTGGCTGTAAAATACCATCCTGACAAAAATCCGAACAACAAACAGGCGGAGGAAAAATTCAAAGAGATCAATGAAGCTAATGAAGTCCTTGGTGATCCTGAGAAACGCAAAAAGTACGAAACCTTGGGCGAGAATTGGAAAAGCTATGAACGTACAGGCGCTAACCCGGATAGTTTCGATTGGTCGCAATACAGGCAGCAACAGCAAAGAAGAGGTTCCGGTAATTATGAACAGGAAGCGGAGTTTGATTTCGGAAGCAGCGGCTTCTCCGATTTTTTTGAACAGATGTTCGGAGGAGGATTCGGACCAGGGAAAACTCGCGGCAGGAGCAATACCGGACGCACGGCACATGGACAGGATTACAGGCTTGAGTTAGACATTACCCTTGAAGAAGCTTACAGCGGAACTACGAGGCAATTTCAATCGGATGGAGAAAAACTTCAGATCAAGCTGAAGCCCGGCAGCTATAATGGTCAGCAATTAAGAATTAAAGGTAAAGGCGGAACAGGCAAAAATAACGGTCAGCGTGGCGATGTGCTTGCTTTTGTTCATATAGCAAATCATCCCCATTTTGAACGCAAAGGAGATGATCTGTACTGTGAAATACCGGTGGAATTATATACAGCAGTGATCGGGGGAAAAGCTACTATAAGAACGTTAAAGGGTCTTATCAAAGTGGATATTACAAAAGAATCTGATATTGGAAGTGTGCTCAGGTTAAAAGGAATGGGAATGCCCAAATATGACAAGCCGGGAATGTATGGTGATCTTTATGCAGAAGTAAAGGTCATGATGCCTAAAAATCTTTCAGCTAAAGAAACAGAATTGTTCAAACAATTAGCTGCAATCAGAAATAAAGCTCACATATAATTTAGGAAAATATTTATTGTAAAAATTAAATATAGAATACCTCTTGTGATGCTGATAATGGTAAGGAAATCCATTAGTGCTCTTGGGACAAGCGCCACGCGCAATGTTTTTACTTGGGAACGCAACTGCATTTAAAACACTGTTATCTTGAACCCTATCTTCATTACAGTTGCAGAAGCAACCGTATATGTCGTATTCAAGCAAAATACCGAGATGGATACGAGCAGTTGTAGTTGCGTTGTCGGAGTAAAGAAAGAAAGAAAAATATAGTGATCAATGCGAAACTGCTTTCAGCCCGATTATTGAGCATATTAATGTTGCTATAAAAAATATTCTCCAGAATTCGAAGGATTCTTTAAAAATAAATACCCCGGCTAAAACTGTTCCCACCGCGCCAATGCCTGTCCAGACAGCGTAAGATGTTCCTATGGGTATCGTTTGAGTTGCTTTATATAGCAAAGCCATGCTGACGGTTAAACATGCCAAGAGTCCGCCTAACCATAATGTGGAAGTTGTGCCGCTGGTTTCTTTTGCTTTTCCTAAACACATTGTAAATCCAACCTCAAAAAATCCTGCAATGATTAATAGTATCCAATTCATATTTATAAGTTTTTAAAGCGTAACTATTCATCTCATTAAAGGCTTCTTTTAAAAATTACATTTATTTGTTGACTTGCGTCCGCGCTGTTCTTGCCTCGAAGATTTTGTCGATTAAATTTTTCCGTCAACACACCTGAAACAGGAATTATGCTCGCAGAAAAACCGTTTAATTCAAACCCTTTTAAACGATTATAGATTCCGTATCGCTGTAAAACTAATTAAATTACTTTTGCAACTCACATAATCAGTTATCAATTTCCACCAGCAATGTATGATTATATTACAGGAAAAATAATTTCAAAAAATGCCACCCATATTATCCTCGAATGCGGAGGCATCGGTTACCAAATAAATATTTCGCTCAACACCTACAGTAATATTCACGAAGGAAGCCAGTGCAAAATTTTTACGCACCTTGCTATCAAAGAAGATGCGCACACCCTCTATGGTTTTGCCGATGAAGACGAGCGTAAAATGTTCCGCAATCTCATCAGCGTATCAGGTGTGGGCGCTTCCACTGCCCGCATGATGCTCTCATCATTAACTCCGGTAGAAATTGCACAGGCAATTGTAACCGGCAATGCGCCTGTATTGCAAAACATAAAAGGCATCGGGTCCAAATCAGCACAGCGTATTATTATTGATCTCAAAGACAAACTCGGAAAAATCGATACCAATTCAAAGATGATTTCCATTGTTCACAATACAAACCGCGATGAAGCGTTAAGTGCTTTGGTTACTTTAGGATTTGCGAAAAATGCTGCTGAAAAGTCACTGGATAATGCAATCAGGTCCAAAGGTGCTGAACTCAGTGTCGAAGATTTAATCAAATCAGCATTAGGAAATCTTTAGAAAAATTAAAAGAGAAATTGAAAGTGAAATGGCTGAAATCACTTCCGGTTTCACACTCTATGATATTGAATTTTGTTTTATTTTAGCCGACTTCGGAAATGATAAGTAGAAAGTCGAAAGTTGCATGTTGAAAATTAAAAATTAAAAATTCGTTGCTGCTTTACTAAAATCATTAACAGTAAACCATTAACCTCAAACCGTTTATTCCCTCAGTGCGTTTAAAAAAAATTATACCTTTTACATTAAGCATTGCATTAGTAGTTCCTGCTATGAGTATGGTATGGGGAGTAAATCCTGCAAAATTCAGCGCCTACTGTGATCTCACTGGTACTCGCACTATTCCTATTCCGGAAGACACTTCAAAAAAAGATACCTCAAAGCTGCATTATCCTTTTGATGACCGTTATTCCGATCCCTATTCCAGCCAGAACGGAAACAGCCCGTTATACCTCAATGACCCCGAAAATATTAAAACCACCATTGAGTACAATCCTGAAGAAAAACAATATGACATTAACGAACGTATGGGCGACCTGTTTTACCGCGACCCATCATACATGACTTTTGAAGAATTTAAAGAAGCGCAATTTAAAAACTCCACCCGAAAATACTGGCAACAGCGCTCAAGTGAAAACGACATTTTGCAGCGCAAAGGATTTAACCCGAAAATTTATGTCGGCAGCGATGTTTTCGACCGCATTTTCGGTGGGAACACCATTGATATACGTCCGCAGGGTTCAGCCGACCTCACCTTCGGCCTTAAAATTCAGCATACAGAAAACCCTGCCATCCCCATCAAGCAGCGCACCAATACTACTTTCGATTTCACCGAAAATATCCAGATGAATGTCATCGGCAATATTGGTGAGAAGATGAAGCTCGGTGTTAACTATAATACACAGGCGGGTTTCGATTTCGAAAACAAAATGAAGCTCGAATATACGGGCAAAGAAGATGAAATCATTCAGAAGATTGAAGCCGGAAATATCACCATGCCCCTTACCGGAACACTCATACAGGGAACACAAACCTTGTTCGGAATTAAAACCGCGTTGAGATTCGGACGTATGGATGTTACCACAGTTTTTTCACAACAGAAAGGACAACGTTCTACCATTAATGTTCCACCGGGCGGAGGTCAGATCAACAATTATGAAATACAGGCCGACCAGTATGAAGCCAACAAGCACTTTTTTCTTGCACAATATTTCAAAGATAACTTTGATAACGCACTAAAAACGCTTCCCGTTGTAACCTCTCCTATCCACATTACCAAGATTGAAGTCTGGAAAACAAACCGCGTAGCCGCCACCGAAGCTAACCGCGATATTGTTGCATTTATGGATTTAGGAGAGTATAATTATTATGCGCACAATTTAATTTCACAGGGATCTTCCATTTACCCTTCCGACAGTTTGTCCAATAATCTTTACAAACTGATGCTTACCACCTATCAGGGAATCAGGAACGGGGATAATGCATCTTCCGTTTTAGGAGGATTAAATGGTCAGCCTACCAATTTTCTTTCGCAGCAGGACTATGTGGTAATCCGCAATGCCAAAATGCTCAACAGCTCGGAATATAACTACAACGACCGTTTGGGGTATCTTTCGCTCAATGCTGCATTGAATCCTGACGAAGCACTCGCTGTATCTTTTGAATATACAATCGGAAACAATGTGTACCGCGTGGGCGAGTTGAGCACTTCCGGTGTGCAGCCTCCCAACACATTAATATTAAAGCTTCTTCGGAGTAAAATTCAAAGTCCTCAATTACCCACATGGGAGTTGATGATGAAAAACATATACTCCCTCAACGGTTATCAGATTCAAAAAGAAAATTTCAAGCTCGATGTATATTATGCCGATGATGCCGATGGCGGTAAAAAGAAAAGGTACATTTCTCCGGGGGGTAATGAACCTGTAATAAATGGTAATCCGTTAATCAAAATCTTTAACCTGGACCAGCTCAATTCAACCGAAGACCTTGTTCCCGGTGGTGATGGAGTATTCGATTTTGTGGAAGGCATTACCATCAATACTCAGAACGGAAGAATTATTTTTCCCGAACGTGAGCCTTTCGGAAGCTTTCTTAAATCCAAATTCACCGACCAGACTTTAGGCGACAAATATGCCTACCAGCAATTGTATGATTCAACGCTTACCGTGGCGCAGCAATTTGCCACAAAAAATAAATTCAGCATTGCAGGAAGTTACCAGAGCTCAAGTGGTGCCGAAATTTCTTTGAACGCCATCAATATTCCGCAGGGTTCGGTTACTGTTACTGCTGGCGGGCAACCTTTGACTGAGAATACAGACTTTACTGTGGATTATAATTTGGGTCGTGTAAAAATTATCAATGCCGGAATTCTTGCTTCCAATACTCCCATTCAGGTATCTGTGGAGAGCCAGTCATTATTCAGCATACAATCCAAAACACTTGTGGGAGCACGATTTGATTATGCTGTTTCAAAAGATTTCACAATTGGCGGCACTTACCTGCATCTTAACGAACGTCCTATTACTCAAAAAGTAAACATTGGTGATGAACCCATTTCAAATACTATTTGGGGAGCGGATGGAACCTACCGCACCGATTCAAGGCTGATTACCAAAATAATTGATAAACTGCCTTTTTATGCTACAAAAGAAAAATCAACGGTCACCGTTTCAGGTGAGTTTGCGCAGCTCATACCCGGGCACTCAAGTACAATCGGAAACGAAGGCAATGCCTATATTGATGATTTTGAAGGAAGCCAGTCTACTATTGATATCCGCAACTCTTCCACCTGGGTATTGGCAAGCACTCCTTTGTTAAATTATAAGTTTGGCGAAACTCAGAATGGCCTGGCAGACAGTTTAGCGTACGGATATAACCGGGCAAATTTTGCATGGTACACCATTGATCCAACTGTATTTTACAGGGACAATACCAGCCTGTTGCCTCCCGACATTACCAAGGACGACCTTTCCAATAATAATGTAAGAGCAGTTCTTGAAAATGAAATTTTTCCCAATAAAGAAAATCCCAATAATGTTCAAACCGAATTATCCGTCCTCAATGTCGCGTATTATCCGGAAGAAAAAGGTCCCTATAATTTTGATGTTAATCAGACTACTGTTTCAAAAGGTATTGACAATACAACCGGCAAATTGTTAGATCCATATTCCCGCTGGGGCGGAATAATGCGCAGAATTGAAACAACCGATTTCGAAGCATCCAATGTGCAATTCATTCAATTCTGGCTCATGGATCCTTTTCATACTGAAAGCTTAAATAATGATCCTGACCCAAGTAAAGTGGGAGGGCATTTGTTTTTTGATCTTGGAACCATTTCAGAAGACATTATGAGAGATGGCACTCAGTTTTTTGAAAACGGATTGCCGGCACCCGGGTTTAATAGCTTTACAGTTGACAGTACCCGCTGGGGCTTGCATCCTAAAACCGAATATCTTATTACCGCTTTTGACGCCAATGACGAGGCCAGGAAACTGCAGGATGTGGGTTTTGATGGGTTATCCTCCCCGCAGGAAAATACATTTTTTGCAAGCAGGTATATTGACCGACTCACTGCAGCCGGAGTGACTCAGTCAGTAATTGACACCATTAAAAATGATCCGTGCGGTGATGATTTCTTTTACTTCAGAAATTCTCACTACGATAACCTGCAATTAGGCGTTCTTGACCGGTATAAAAAATTTAACGGAACCGAAGGAAATTCAAATACGGCTACCCCTGATGGTTATACTATTTCAGCAACCACCCTGCCCGATAATGAAGATATTAACAGAGATTTTCAGACGGAGCCTGATGAAAGCTACAACGAATACTATGTGGACTTTACCAAACCTTCTAATGAATGGAATAATGTTGTTGACTCAACGACCGCAACTGCCCAGACTCCTGATGGAAAAGGAAGAACAGTTAAGTGGTATCAGTTTAAAATCCCTGTTAATGAAGCTGATTCAGTAATAAACTCTGGCGCCAATTTAAAATCCATAAACTTCATTCGCATGTATATGAAAGGGTGGAGCAAACCGGTTGTAATGCGTTTCGGAAAACTTGAATTACTGAGAGGCGAATGGAGGAAATATGAATACAATGTCGAAGACAAGGAGGAAGGATTGGGAACAGATCCTAATAATATTCCTTTTGATATCTCTGTTGTAAATCTTGAAGAAAATGGAAAACGTCAGCCAATTCCTTATGTGCTTCCACCGGGCATTGAAAGGGCTATCGCTGTAGGAACCACTAACAATCAGCAATTGAATGAGCAGTCATTGGCTTTAAGAGTTTGCGGTTTACCCGAAGGCGCAGCAAAAGCCGGTTATAAAAGCACGCAATTCGATGTGAGAAACTACAAGAAAATAAAAATGTTTATTCATGCCGAAGAATATAATTGCGATGGCAGCGCTTTTGCTTGTCCGGCAACTTTAAAAGATAATGATGTTGTTGCCTTTGTGCGCTTCGGTACTGATTTCAGCGCAAACTATTACGAGTACAACATTCCGTTAAAAATTACCGCTGCCGGAACTACAAGCGCTGAAGGAATCTGGCCCGTGGGCAATGAACTGGATATTGAAATTCAAACCCTCATTGATGCAAAGTTAAAGCGCAATCGCGATGGCATAGCTTACACAACGCCTGATACCATTCCCCAAGCCAATGGAAGAATGATCAGGATTGTTGGAAACCCAAGCCTGAGTAATGTAAGATCCATAATGGTTGGAATTAAAAATCCGAATGCTGCAAATTATAATCCCTACAGCAATGAAGATGACGGACAGCAAAAATGTGTTGAAATGTGGGTAAACGAGTTGCGCATGTCCGATTTCAATGAAAAAGGAGGCTGGGCAACAACAGCACGGGTGCAGGCAAAGTTAGCCGATCTCGGTACAGTAACTCTTTCCGGGGCAAAAAGCACTTACGGTTTCGGTCCGCTCGAAAGTAAAATTAACGAACGGCAACAGGACAACCGTGAAATGTACGACATTTCTTCTTCGCTTGAATTGGGAAAGTTTTTTCCTCAAAAGACAGGGATATCCATTCCTTTTTATATCGGTTATTCAAAAGCCGTTGCAAATCCATATTACAATCCGCTTGATCCGGATGTAAAATTTGATGAAGCATTAAACAATCTTTCAGACGATATACAGCGCAATGAATTGAAAAGCATCACCCAGGATTATGCACGGAGAAAAAGTTACAATTTCACCAATGTAAAAAAGAATAAAGTGGGCAATGCCACCAAGTCGCATATATATGATGTGGAGAATTTTAATTTCAGCTACGGTTACAGCGAAATTTACAGGCGAAATGTGAACACCGAATACGATATACAAAAAGATTATCTTGCTGCTATCGGCTACAATTATTTTTCTACAGCCAAAGGCTTATCCCCGTTTGCAAAATCAAAGGGGATGAAATCAAAATATTTAAGGCCAATAAAGGATTTCAACATTAATTTAGTTCCATCCAACTTCAGCTTCCGGACTGATGTGAACCGGCATTATGGTGAATTGAAGCTGCGCAGTATCACGGATGAGTTGTATTCTCCTCCCCCCACTTTTGACAAACGGTTCCTCATGGGTCGCCAATATGCGCTAACATGGGACCTAACCAAATCTATAAAATTTGATTTCAATGCAAATAATATTGCGCGCATTGATGAGCCGCAGGGACGATTGGACACTCCTCAAAAACGAGATTCCACATGGTCAAACTTCTGGAAAGGAGGGCGCAATATTGACTATCACCATTCCGGAAATCTTACCTATAATGTTCCTCTTAATAAGATACCTATTACAGATTGGATGAGCGTGAATCTGCGTTATGGTTTTGATTACCATTGGACCGCTTCATCACTTGTGTATGATCCGCTTAATAATAATGCGCCCCGTATCAATCCTGTTTTAGGAAATACTATTCAAAATTCAAACAGCAAGCAGCTAAACGGAACGGTAACTTTTACCACGTTATATAATAAAATTCCGTTGTTTAAAAAGTTATTAAGTCCGCCTAAGCCAAAACCAAAAATACCCCCAAAACCAAAAGTGGATCCAAACGCTCCGAAAGATACAGCAGCGGTAAAAAAACCTGTGGTGCCAAAAGAAAGGGAGTACGGGGCTGTTGTGAGGGGAATTGCCAAAGTATTGTTCAGCATAAAAAACTTTACGCTTAATTACACCGAAAGTAAAGGAACGCTGCTTCCCGGTTATATAAAGATTTCGGAAATATTGGGACAGGATTTGTCAAGTTCCGCCCCAGGTTATGGATTTGCATTTGGCGAGCAGGACCCCAATTTTAAATACCGGGCGGCCCGAAATGGTTGGCTAACGCCAGATACTGCTTTGAATAATCAATTTACTAATACCCTTACCAGGAACCTTACCATGCGCAGCACTGTTGAACCGGCAAATGGGTTTCGCATTGAATTAAATGCAACAAGGAGCTATGCACAAAATCACTCGGAATACTTCCGTTATTTTAAACCCTTATCGGGTGACGCGGGCTACCAAACATTCAGCGCCATTGATGCGGGTAATTTCAGCATTTCGTGGATCACTTTCAATACTGCGTTCACTAAGGACAATAAAGATTATACTTCGGATGTGTTTACTAAATTTAATGAGAACCGGGTAATCATTTCAAAAAGGCTCGCAGAGCAGAACGCATTGTCAAACGGGTTTGACAGTACCAATGTGTATCGTGACGGGTACGGCTCCACATCGCAGCAGGTGCTCACCTTTGCGTTTCTTTCTGCCTATTCAGGAAAAGATGCGAACAAAATCAAGCTAAATGCTTTTCCTTCAACCCCTTTACCTAACTGGAGGATTACGTATGACGGATTATCGAAACTTGCTTTTGCAAAAAAGCTTTTTCAAAGTGTGAGTTTAACGCATGGCTACCGTTCTACCTACAGCATTAATTCGTATGCTTCAAGCCTGCTCTACAAGCAGGAAGGAGATGCCCGTGACCAGGTTAATAATTTTATTTCACAATTAGAGTTCAGGCAAATATCCATTACTGAAGAGTTCAGCCCCCTGCTGGGAATTGATGTTGGCTGGAAAGTAAATAAAAATACATTGTCCACACGCATTGAATATAAAAGAGACCGCAACTTATCTATGGACTTTGCAGGCGTTCAGCTGACCGAAGTAAAAGGAAATGAAATTACCATTGGAGCTGGTTATCGTTTTAGACCCAAATTCAAATTAAACCTGGGAGGAAAACCGCAGACTATGAACAATGAATTAAATCTTACTGCTGATATTTCTTTCCGAAAAAACAGCACCATATTGCGAAAGCTGCAAGAAAAGATAGATCAGCCCACAGCGGGTTTGAACTCTTATAGTTTTGATTTTGGTGCCGATTATTCAGTTACTGAACGATTTAATGTTAAAGCCTATTTTAGACGCAACGGAAGCATACCGCTTATTTCTACTTCATTCCCGATCACCACAACTGAATTCGGAATTACGCTACGATTTACTTTAGCGCAATAATTCTTATTTACCAACTTATAACTTATAACTTACGACTTACGATTCACAACCATGAACATCCCCGACAATCTCCTTTACACCAAAGACCATGAATGGCTCCGCATTGATGGCGACCACGCGGAAATAGGCATCACTGATTTTGCACAAAGCGAATTAGGCGATATCGTTTACGTAGAAGTCGAAACCATAGGAGAAACGCTTGATAAAGAAGCTGTCTTCGGATCAGTAGAAGCTGTTAAAACGGTGTCTGATCTCTTTATGCCAGTAAGCGGTGAAATTCTTGAACTCAATCCTGAGCTGGATAGCAACCCTGAATTAGTGAACAATGATCCTTATGAAAAAGGATGGATGGTTAAAATTAAATTGACCAATCCTTCTGACGTTAGCGATCTTTTGAAAGCAGAAGCATACCGGGAGCTTATTGGAAAATAATACTCTTTTATGTTTCTCCGTCATAATATAGCGGGTTTACTTTGGGCAATTTTTATTTTTATCCTTTGCATTCTGCCCGGTTATGCCATTCCTCATTATTCCTGGACTGACCTGCTTTCCATTGATAAAGCAGTCCACGCTTTTTTATTTGCTGTACTAACGCTATTGCTGATACGCGGTTTTAAAAAGCAGGGTCAGTTTTTATTTTTGCATGTACATACCCTGACAACTGCCTTTATTATTTCTGCTATTTACGGAGGTTTGCTCGAACTGATGCAAAACTATTGTTTAACCGACCGCAGCGGAAGCTGGTTTGATTTTGTTGCCGATGCACTCGGAAGTGTTTTGGGAATTCTTTTTAATGATTACCTGAAGAAAAGGAATTATAAATATTTAGGATTCGGTGTATAGTTTTAAACGCTTCTTACCAATACCTATTATAAAACATCAAAAGAATTTGGTAGCATGCCGATAGAGAAGCCGTTTCCCGTTCCGCAGTATTGCGGGATTATCGGGATTACGGATTCTGTATCGGTATTAATCCTTAATTCACAACAATTTTCTTAGTTACAGTTGTATTCTCAAGCATCAGCTTCATAAAATAAATCCCTTTTTGCAAACCGGTTACATCCATCGTCACTTCATTTTTATTTTCCGGTTTAACCGTAAAAATTATTTCGCCCACAGCATTTATCATTTCAATCCTGTTAACCCGAAACTTGAAACATGAAACCGTAAACCTTTCCGAAGCAGGATTAGGAAAAATGCTTAAATGGTTTTCATCTGTCACATTTTGTTCGTTTATTCCAACCGTTTGCACTTGCCCGAAATTAAAAGCGCCCTGTCCGCCATACGCGCCCATGTCATTGCGGATGGTTCCCAAAGAAGGCAGCAAGGCAAATCCCGGCAGCGAAACATTTTCAATATCATTATAAATGGCTGATGAATCGCCCGCATCAATGCACGGAGAAAGTGGCAGTAGGTAAAAAGTTGTGGTATCCGTAAAAAGAGCATCCGTATCAATATTGCCGCTTCCTGCATAACCTCCCTGTATATCCGTATAAGTAACCACCGCCAATCCACCGCCAATAGGATAAACCTGCGAATTGTTAGGAGAAGTATTATTCCTTATAATATTATTTCTCATAATAACCGAAGTGCCCGAGCATAAAATACCGCCCGTTCCGGTAGTTGCATGGTTTGCATAAATGGTATTGTTTTCAATTATTTTAGGATCAGGAACGGCAGGGTTATGGTTCGCCCAAACGGCTCCTCCTCCATTATAATATTGTCCGCCCGAATTAAAGCAGATGAGATTATTTTTTATCGTGCAGCCCGTATAATTTAACACAATGCCCGGTCCGTATTTCGCCTCGTTATTCGCAATTACATTATTTAAAATTTGCGGGTGGCTGTCGCCAATGCGCAACCCTCCTCCTCCGGCACCAAATACTCCTGAAATATCAACAGCGTAATTATAGATGATGGCATTGTGCCGGATAACAGGCGAGCTGTATTGTATGAGGATACCTCCGCCTTCGCGGTAAGTTCCTGCACCATGTTCGTCTAACCACTTTGTTCCTGTTCCGCCTGTGATGGTAAATCCCTGAAGAATGGTTGTGGAGTCTTCTCCCGAAATCATCAGCACACAGCTTGCAGTATCAGGTTGCACAGGCTGGCTGCCGTTAATAATGGTGGTGCTGATGTAAGAAGTATCGTTACTCAGGTAAAACAAGCTGGTGAGCAGAATTTTTTTTCCGTGAAAATTCAGATTTTCAAGATACGTTCCTTGAAGTACTACTACAGTATCACCGTCAACGGAAGCGTCAATTGCCTGCTGAATGCTGCTGAAATTACCGGGCACAGTTATAATAGTTGCTTTGCAGATACCAATGTTAAATGCAATAAGAAGAAGTGTGTGAGTAAATTTTTTCATGTGTTTTGTTTTTTAGTAGGACAAATTTAGGTTGTAAAAATTCTCTTTGTAAAAACAAAAAGTTCCATAAATATACAGGTCTGAGGAGCTGTAAAAAGTACAAAACCCCTCAATTATCAGGCATTTGCGAGCATCATAAATATACATGTCTGAACAAAGCCTCTCACATGAAAATGTTTTCTCAAAAAAAAATTCTATCTTGCATTGATTTTAAAAAACTTTTTATGAAAAAAAATAATTTGTTCCTTTTATATTCCATCATTTGCATTAGTCTGTTAAGTACCTGCAATAAGAAAAGCGATATTTTACAAACTACTTCGGGTGATGATAATTCCTCAGAACGTATCAGCACCACTCCATCTTATCGCGGATTGTATGTAGCTGATTTTGATAATATTTTAGGAGACACGGCACAGGAAAATAATTTATTGCGCTGGTGCAAAAAATATAAAATAAAAACCATCAGCCTTTATGATCTCAATACCGTATTGCAAAACTCCTCTAACAATACTGCGCTTGCAAAATTTATTAAAAAATCAAAAACATCCTTTGGAATGAAACAGGTAACAGCCATACGCGGAAGCGGAACTGGTTTTTCACAACTGCCAAAGCGCAAAGTAAAATTATCAACATCATCGTCATTTTCAGTGCGGAGCCTTCTTTGAAATTATTTTGATGTGAATGCACAAAACCATTCTTTTGATGACGCTTACGCTCAAATTGTTTTACAGCATAATGCAGCAACTTTTACAGGCAAGAAAAATATTAAGATTATCGGCTACCAGGTTTTTGATTACAGTTATGCGAAACTGGTGAGACCGTAGTTGATTGAATTTTTCTCTTGATTATTATTATTTCTTTTGAAAAAATAATGTAGGTTTGTCTTTCATTACAATTTATATGAACAAAAAAATACTTTTTTCATTTCTTCTCGCATTTCTTATTTCGTTTGCAAAAGCGCAAAATCAAAATGTAATTCAACCGATTGTTAATGATGTGGCATTGATTGACAATTCAAAGGGTGATTATACGATGGATTCCATCATCATTAAAAAAATTTACAACTATGCATTGTCTAACGGTAAAGCGTATGAATGGCTTGACACACTATCAAATAAAATCGGGGGAAGGTTGAGCGGCTCCAAACAAGCAGCAAAGGCAGTGGAATGGGGAGAACGTGTTTTCCGGTCATTAAATTTAACTGTTATAAAACAGGAATGCATGGTGCCTCATTGGGTGCGGGGTGCAAAAGAATCAGCCATGATAGTTTCTTCCGGTTCAAAAAAAAGTATTTCTGTTCCGGTATGCGCTTTAGGCGGAAGCATTGCCACACCTGCTGAAGGCATTACAGCAAAAGTTATTGAAATAAATAATTTCGATGATTTTGAAAAGCTCGGGAGAAAAAACATTGAAGGCAAAATTGTTTTCTTCAACCGCCCGATGAACCCCAATTTCATCAATACATTCGAAGCTTATGGTGATGCTGTAACGCAGCGATGGGCTGGCGCCATGAAAGCTGCTCCTTATGGCGCGATCGGAGTGGTAGTTCGTTCCATGACGTTGTTGCTTGATGACCATCCCCATACAGGAAGCATGGGATATGTTGATACAATTCCTAAAATACCTGCATGTGCTATCAGCACAAAAGGAGCGAATCTTTTAAGCGCGCAACTGAAAAAAGATCCTGAAACAAAATTTCTTTTTAAAATGGCTTGCAAGACATTACCCGATGAAAAATCTTATAATGTAATCGGTGAAATAAAAGGAACGGAACATCCCGAACAAATTATTGTTGTCGGAGGCCACCTTGATTCATGGGAATTAGGAGCCGGTGCATCTGATGACGGAACAGGAGTTGTTCAAGCTGCCGAAGTATTAAATCTTTTTAATGCTCTTGGAATAAAA
>JBDSOU010000185.1:0-9728 GCA_039914625.1 Bacteroidia bacterium
CTCGAGTTATATATGCAAATGGAACAGCTTCGTTTCGAAATTCCGTTCGAATATGAAATTCTGGCGGATAATGATCTTCCGAAAGAAAGTATTCTTATTCCTTCTTTGCTTCTGCAACCGTTTGTTGAAAATTCAATCCTTCATGGCTTAATGCCAAAGGAAACAAAAGGAAAAATTTGCATACAACTAAATGCAGCGGATCATCTATTACAATGCATTGTTGAAGACAACGGCATATGAAGAGAAAAAGCAAAAGAATTAAATTTTAATAAACATACCGATCATCGTTCACTTGGAATGAAGGTAACAGAAGAGCGAATCGCCCTGTTAAACCAGGGAAAGAATGAAGAATTAACAGTCAGGGTAAGCGATTTAAAAGACAATCTTGGAATTGCTTCCGGAACAAGGGTAGAAATCTCTGTTCCTGTTGCGTATAATTATTGAATCAATAATATTTGATATTTTCGTCATGTAATCCAAATCACCCGCATGATAAACTGCATTTTAGTTGACGATGAAAAAAGTGCCAGAGATTCGTTGAGTTTTTTATTGCAAGAGAACTGTCCGCATGTAAAAATCCTTGCTCAATGCAAATCTGCGGCAGAAGGTATCACAACGATTAAACAATTAAAGCCTGACTTAGTTTTTCTTGATGTGGAAATGCCTAACGGTACAGGCTTTGAAATGCTGCAGCAATTTTCTGAAATAAATTTTGAAGTAATCTTCGCAACAGGTTTTGATAAATATGCTTTAAAAGCATTTAAATTCAGCGCGCTTGATTATTTAATGAAACCTGTTGTGGCTGATGAATTGGTTAATGCTGTTTCGCGGTTTGAAAATAAAAAGAACAAAACCGATTCAAATATTCAGCTGAATCTTTTATTGTCGAACTTAAAAAATATAAAAACAGGCATTCATAAAATTGCAGTTCCTGCTGCTGATGGTTTATCGCTTTTGGATGTAAAGGAAATAGTACACCTCGAAGCAGACGGGAATTATACAGTGTTTTTTACAATCAATGGAAAACATACTGTTTCTAAATCTTTAGGAGAGTATGAAGAACTTTTATCGGAAAATAATTTCCTTCGCGTGCATCAGTCGCATTTGATCAATTTGGATCATGTAAAAAAATACATTCGTGGCGAAGGAGGGTATGTGGTGATGGATGATGGCACATCAGTGAATGTTTCGGTGAGGAAAAAATCTGAAGTGCTGGAAAGATTATCTCATTTTTAAACTAACTTTATTCGGAAATTTATGTCATCAGGAAATTTTAATGCCCTCAACGCGACATTAGGGGAAGCTCGTTTAACATCCACCACCACCTTTGAGCAATCAGAAAAACTTCCGCACTAACATGCACGTATATTCATTCTCCTGGGTTTAAGTAAAGGTTTTAAAAGTTAAGAATTATTCTGCAATCGCCAATTGTGATGTTTTTTATTTTTCTATTGAAAAGGCCTCCAAAAAGTAAATTCATTTCTCCTTAAAACATTTTCATCTGATCTCCGTTTATCTTTCACAATATTTACCTAATTTAGCGGGTAAACAAAATGGCTTCCAATTACGACATCCTCATTCAAAAACTTGATGAATTCATTCGCAAGTTTTATAAGAACCAATTACTGCGTGGTTTGATTTACAGTTTTACCACATTGCTTGCTTTTTATCTGCTGGTTACAACGTTTGAATATTTCGGACATTTCAATACAATAGCACGTACAGTTTTATTTTATGCATTCATTTTAACAAATGTTTTTATCATTGGAAGATTGATTGTAATTCCGCTATTGAAACTCAACAGGCTCGGAAAAATTATTTCGCATCAACAGGCAGCGCATATCATCGGGCAGCATTTTAATAATGTGAGCGATAAACTTCTCAATACGCTTCAGCTAAAAGAACAATTCACAAACTCTTCTCCAAATTCTGAATTAATAGAAGCAGGCATTAATCAGAAAATTTCTCAATTAAAACCTATCCCTTTTAATGCGGCAATTGATCTCAGAAAAAATTTTCGCTATTTGCGTTATGCAATTGCTCCTGTTGCAATTCTTGTCGTAATAATTTTTGCCGCACCGAGTTTGCTGAAAGACGGAACACAGCGATTGCTTCATCATGCAACATATTTTGAAAAACCTTCTCCTTTTACTTTTAACATTTTGAATAAAGATTTGAAAGTTGTTCAGCAGGAAGATTTTTTATTGAATGTAAAAGTGGATGGAATAGAAATTCCTGAGAATGCGTATATCAAAATCGGTGACAATCAATTTAAGTTAGAGAAAGAAAACACGGTCACATTTAATTATAAATTCAAAAACGTCCAGCAGAATCAGACTTTTGAATTGCTTGCTGACGGATATAATTCACGCGAATATGAATTGGTTGCTTTACCCAATCCGGTTGTATTGAATTTTAATATTTCATTGCAGTATCCGGCATACATTAACAGGCTGAAAGAGCAATTAAAAAATACAGGCGATATGATTATCCCTGCAGGAACAAAAGTTCGCTGGGATTTTAATACACAGAATACAGCATTGCTCAAAATGAATTTCCAGGACACATCAGTTGATGTTAAACAAACAGGAGATAATGAATTCAGCATTAATCGTTCTTTTGATAAAAGTAATTCTTATTCTGTAATCACAGCAAACAATCAGTTACAGGGAAAAGATTCCATGTTATATAACATCAATGTTATTCCTGATTTATATCCGTCTATTAAAGTGGATCAGCAGAATGATTCCAATTCCACTCAGAAAATTTATTTCCAGGGAATGGTCAAAGATGATTATGGTTTTAGCAAGTTAAATTTCTGCTTCCGATTTCTCAAATCAACTGACAGTATTCCGCGTGACGAGAAACCTGTTTTTTCAACTATTGCCATCAATAAAAACACTAACCAGGACCAATTTTTTTATTACTGGGATTTAACCAAAATGAATATTAATGTCGGTGAGGAATTAGAATATTTTTTTGAAGTTTGGGACAATGATGGTGTTACAGGAGCTAAATCCACACGATCACAATCAAATATTTTTAAAGCTCCGACATCAAAAGAGCTTGCAGAAAATACGGAAAAGAATAACAACAAGCTGAAAGACGATTTGAAAGAAAGCATTGAGCAGGCAAAGAAGTTACAGAAAGACATCAGCGAAACTTCAAAAAAAATGCTGGAGAAAAAGAATCTGAATTATGATGATAAAAAGAAAATTGAAGATTTATTAAAACAGCAGCGCGATCTCGAAGAAAAAACAAAACAGTTGCAACAACAGAACCAGCAAAAAACTCAAAAGGAAAGTGAATACAAAAACCAGATGAGCGAAATTGCCGAAAAGCAAAAACAATTGCAGGATCTGTTTGATAAAGTAATGAGCGAGGACATGAAAAAGATGATGGAGCAATTGCAACAGATGTTGACACAATTAGATAAAGACAAAATCCACGAAATGATGGATAAGATGAAATTAGATAATAAAGATTTGGAAAAGCGATTGGATCGAACGCTTGAATTATTTAAACAATTAGAAGTTGAACAAAAGATAAAAGAGGACATAAAAGCGCTTGAAGAATTGTCGAAGGAGCAAAATAAATTATCAGAAAAATCCCAGGAAAAAAATGAAGATTCAAAAGATTTGCAGGAAAAACAAAAAGATCTGAATCAAAAATTTGATGATCTGGCAAAAGATTTAAAAGACGTAGAAAAGAAAAACCAGGAGTTAGAGTTTCCGCAGGAACTGAGCAATACAGATAAAGAACAGGAAGATATTAAACAGGACATGAATGAAAGCGAACAGCAGCTTTCGCAGAATCAAAAAAAGAGTGCTTCAAAAAAACAAAAAAGTGCTGCTGATAAAATGCAGGAGATGGCTCAAAAAATGCAGAATGAACAGCAGCAGGCTGAGATGGAACAGCAGGAAGAAGATTTGAATTCATTGCGCATATTGCTTGAGAACCTGATACATTTTTCTTTTGATCAGGAGGCATTGATGCAGGATTTAAAAACGATGGATATAAATAATCCACAGTATTTAAAACTTTCTCAGCAGCAAAGAAAATTAAAAGACGATGCAAAAGTTTTGGAAGATTCTTTATTTGCATTGAGCAAAAGGGTGATACAAATTCAATCAGTGGTCAACGAGCAAATGACAATTATAAATGATAATATTGCAAAGTCAATTGATCATTTGCAGGACAGGCTGGTTCCTGTTGCGCGTTCTGAACAGCAGTATGTAATGACTTCTGTAAATAATCTTGCATTGATGCTGAGCGAAGCCATGCAGCAGATGCAGCAGCAGATGCAATCGATGAAAAGCAGCGGCTCATGCAAGAAGCCAGGCAAGGGGAAACCCTCATCTGCTGCACAATTACGTTCAATGCAGGAGAAATTGAACCAGAAGCTAAAGGAACTGAAAGGCAAAATGGACGGACAGGGAAAACCGGGAAGCAAACCGGGGGATAAGCCAGGTAATAAAGAAGGTCAAGGTATGAGTGAGGAATTGGCACGCATGGCAGCTCAGCAGGAAGCAATTCGCAACGAACTGGGAAAATTAAATGATGGAGAAAATAAAGATGGAAAAGGTTCGCTTGGTAATCTTGGCAAAATGCAGCAGAACATGGAACAAACCGAAAAAGATTTAGTAAACAAACGTATTACACAAGAAACAATAAACCGCCAACAGGATATTCTTACTCGTTTGCTCGAAAGCGAAAAAGCAGAACACCAGCGCGACCAGGATGAAAAACGTGAGAGTAATGAAGCAAAAGATCAGAATTACCTTAACCAGGCGCAGTTTGAGGAGTATAAGAAATTAAAAATGCGCGAAATGGAATTATTAAAAACCATTCCGCCATCATTAAATCCATTTTATAAAAATCTTGTAAATTATTATTTTCAATCTCTCGAATCGAACTAACACATGAACACAGAAAATTTTGCAAACACGTTGCAAATCGTATCACAACCCGAAAGCATTAACATTGTAGAAAAACTTATTGAAGATCTTCGCGAAGAACATAACATACACGAAGATTGCTTTGGAAATATTTTAGTAGCCGTTACCGAAGCTGTTAATAACGGCATCCAGCACGGCAATCAATATGATCCTAATAAAAAAGTAAGCATCACGTATGAAGTGGAAGGTGACAACCTTATGTTCAGCGTGCTGGATGAAGGGCCCGGTTTTGATTATTACAATTTACCCGACCCCACTGCCCCTGAAAATTTAGAGAAGCCGACAGGCAGAGGAATTTTTTTAATGAAACATCTTGCCGACCAGGTTATTTTTTCTGATAACGGAAAAATGGTAGAGATGTATTTTAAAACGAGCGTGCACTAAAAAAGATCAGTATTAAATTTTTATTGTTACACAATACTTTTTCTTAGCAACACTATCTTTTCCTGTTTCCACACTACAAAGAACACATCCGATTTTAGAAAACGGATGCATCAATAGTGTCATCTTTGTGTATTTTCTGAATTGTTTTTTGCAGTATGTTTGAGATATATAAATGTTTTAAATCCAACTGCTTTTTAACTTTAAATCTCAAAGTAAATGAATAAAAACAAATTCACTGAATTGCTCAAAACTGAAGATACCCATATTCAAAAGCTGCACAATTTAGTGCTTGATTCTTTGAAAGAAGAAGACCTGATTGCTAGTAAAATTTTCGAGAAAGAAGAAAAACTTTCATTTGCCGACCGGTTTTCCGATAATGTTGCTGCTTTTGGAGGAAGCTGGCGGTTTATCATACTTTCTCTATTAATGATGTTCGTTTGGATTTGCTTAAATGTGTTTTGGTTTGCAAATAAAGGGTTCGATCCGTATCCCTTTATTTTGTTAAATCTTATACTTTCATGCATTGCATCATTGCAAGCCCCGGTAATTATAATGAGCCAGAACCGCAAAGAGGAAAAAGACCGCACACGCGCTGAAAATGATTATCTTATTAACCTTAAAGCAGAAATTGAAATCCGTCACCTGCATCAGAAACTGGATTTGCTGATGGTTGAACAAATGAAAAATCTTTTTGATATTCAAAAAGCGCAGATGGAAGCAATTGAGGAAATTCGTAAGTACATAAAGCAAAAACAATAAAAGAAACCGGCACTTATTTAAGCACCGGTTTTAATTTCTATCTCTATGTTATTTACTTGGCAGAAGCTTCCGCATGAACAGTTGTATCTACAGTTTTAATTGGATTGGTAACATATTGTCCGATTTTAAGCAATTTTTCTGCTTTAGTTCTGAGGCTCACCAATTCAGCAGGGTAGCCATTGCTGAAATCCATCGCTGATTTTACACCGTGGATACCGTCATCGAATTGAGTGAATACCAATGATCCCATTATATACGATGCCGGATCTTTTTTGTATTTGTCAAAATTAACTGACGCATAGAGATTAAATATTTGGGAAACTGTTTCTCCCGAAACGTTGGAATGAACCTCTCCTTTTACAGCAACGTTATCGCGTCCGGTATAAGTAACCAATCCTTCATTAGTCATCTCAACACTGTAGTCCGGTGAAACTGTTCTCATTGCGAAATGATTAATTTTAAGCACAGTAAATACTCTTGGTAGAATTTTTTTTAAAGGATCAGACGCTTTGTTCTGCATAGGTGTCGGAGCAATTTCTTCTTTCTTACAGCTTGCCATAAACAGAACAGAAGCGCAAACAACTGCTAAAACAACCATTTCTTTTACATTTTTTATTTTTGATTTAGTTTTCATTTTTTTTATTTTTTAAATTTTAGGTGAATTAATTATGCAACAAATGTACATTCGTAAAAAAAATTTGTTAGCAGCAATGAGTTGCTGGAATAATCCGGCTTGCCGTTGGCAAGTATGATTGTGTTAATGGATTCAAACTCTAACTGAACTATGGCGCTTTTAATCTTGAACTGTGTTTGAAAGATTCCCTTTAAAGAACTTAAAACTTAAACTTTGAACTCGTTATAAATTGGTTAATTTGCATTAATGAAAGCAATTCAAAAAGCTGTTAATTTATTTTTTGTGCTTGCCATTTTATTTTCATTACGGGCCTATTCGCAGACTATTATGATTTCACCGGCACCATTTGAGGAAAGTAGTTTTGACAATATAAAAGTCATCGGCCAGGATGATGATGGAATTTTTCTGTTGGAAAGCAATCTTCCATTTGAATTGGACCGCGACCATGTGGGGTTCAAAAACAGGAAATATAAAGTGGCTTATTACAGCAATGAACTGATGCAGCGATGGGCAAAAATTATCGAAGCCATGCCGGATGGTTCAAACATCCAGTCTGTCTTATTTGCACAGCAAAAGATTTTGATTGTTTGCGCCATTGATAATAAATCTCAAAATAAATTTTCTTTTTATGCACAATGGATGAATAATAAAGGAGAGATTGTGGCGAATAAAGAAATCGGAAACACTCTGATTGTAAGCAGCAGCAATTTTGAAAAAGCAAAACTTGTGACTTCGGCCAACCAGCAGTTAACGGGAGTGATAATTCATGAATATATGGAAGATCACAAACAAACCTTACACTTGCTGGTTATGGATTCAATGCTCCGCTTACTCTTTAATAAAAATCTGGTGATTAATTATGACGTTAAAAATTTCATACCCACTGATTATTCGCTTTCAAACAATGGTGATTTTCATTTGCTTGGTGTAAGAACAATTAAAGATAAAAATGCCGCGAAGAAAAAGCAGGAAGATTTTGTTCTCTTCTCGGCTCCTGTTGATTCATCTCACTTTTCCGATTTTGTGTTAGGGGATAAAGGTAAGGATGTGACAAATGCTTCGATGAATTTTGACAACATCAATAACAAAATTGTTTGCGCAGGCTTTTATGCCGACAGAAGCGCCAGCACCGGTGCAGGCATTATTTATGCCGCTCTTGAAATGAATAATCCTTCGCAGTTAATTGTTAAAGAAAATCCTGTTGAAAGCGGAACGCGTGTCCAATTAGCCGGGGAGCGTAACCGTGAATCTGATTTAGGATTGACCGACTATCCTATTGAAAAAATCATTTTAAGAAATGACGGTGGTGCTGTCCTCGTTGCTGAAGCATCTTACACGAATGATTATTCTTATTACGATTATTTCACGCAATCATTTACGCGCAGAACTGAATTCCATTACAATAACATTGTTGTTATTTCAGTGAATGCAAACGGTACCATTGCGTGGCTCAATATTGTCAGAAAAAACCAGGAATCAGAAGACGATGGCGGTTCTTTTTCATCATTCTGCCCGGTGCTGACTCCCGATGAGCTTATTTTAATTTACAACAACGAGATCAGCAGGAATGCGACAACTTTAGGCGCACGTATTTCAAATACCGGTGTACAAAGCGAAAATCACTTAACACGCCCGGCCGATCATTTGCTTTTATTTTCAAGAGATGGCAAGCAGATTTCGGAAAACGAAGTGGTCATTCCCTGCATTTCCAAAAAGAAAATGACCCTCGTTAAGATTACTTACTGAGAAATTTCTTTCTTAATATCAGCCGATTACAAAATCAGCTTGCAATATATGTACCTACATATAATGTAAATACATATATTTGCTTTATTATTGAAAACAAATGGGGACAATAGGGGAAGAAATACAGCAGAAAAAATTTATAAGTGAGTATCATAAAATGGTTATGAATATTGTTTACACAGGCAACTGGATCACTGCTTTAAATTCAAGTCATTTGAGAAAGCACAATCTTTCGCCTCCCCAATTTAATATTCTGAGAATATTAAGAGGACAACATCCGAAACCCGCCACGGTAAACCTGTTGATTGAACGAATGCTCGATAAAATGTCAAACGCCTCGAGACTGGTTGACAGGCTTAAAGAAAAAGGATGGGTCGAAAGAAGTACTAATGAAAATGATCGCAGGGCATGTGATGTTCTTATTTCAAAAAAAGGATTAAGCCTGTTGAAAAAAATTGATGAAGAGCAGGAGGAATGGGAAGAATCATTTTCCGGAATTACAAAAGCAGAGGCTAAAGAATTAAATCGTTTGTTAGATAAATTAAGAGGATAAATAAATACTATGAAAAAATATATATTGATACTCCTGCTGATTGCAGGTATCGGATTTACTGCATTTAAAAATTTAAACACAACGGTAATTGCGGATACAAAAACCGAACAGAAAATTGAAAATCCTATTGGCACACAAATCACTTATGATGCAGATGTAACCAAATCTACTTTCTTCTGGCATGGAAAAAAAGTTACCGGTGAACATTCCGGAACTGTTAAAATTATGAAAGGAGCAATTTACCGGAATAAAGGCATGTTCAATGGCGGAGAGGTTGAAATTGATATGACTTCTATTGCTGACACCGATATAACGAATGCTGAATATAAAGAGAAACTGGAAAAGCATTTGAAAGCAGAATCTTTTTTTGATGTTGCTAAGTTTCCAACAGCTACATTCAAAATAAAAAGATGGTCGCCAATTAAAGAGGCGAAAACTGGATCTGTAAATTATAATGTTACCGGTGATCTTACTATAAAAGGCATCACTAAAGAAATTACTTTTCCTGCAATAGCGAACCTAAATGACAAAACCGTTACCGCTTCCGCAGAATTTAATATTGACCGGACTGATTATGGCTTAAAGTACCAGTCAATTAAATTTGATCCGGGAATAGGGGATAAAATGATTTATGATGAATTCAATATTAAAATAAACCTGGTAGCAACTACAAAATAATTATAGGAATAAATAA
>JBDSOU010000033.1:0-18725 GCA_039914625.1 Bacteroidia bacterium
CTTCAATCCAGGTTAGTTTCCCTGCAAATTATACAGGAGCACCTCCGGTTTGCGTATCAGCCACCAGCGCCTGTGCATCAAGCGTGGCAAGATGCAAAACAGTGGGATCAAGCGTTCCCCAGCAGCCGGGAGCTATGTCAGGACCAACAACCAACATCTGTAATTCAACAGTTCAATATAGTATTGCAAATGTTCCGGGAGCTACCAGCTATACCTGGACAAATCCTGCAGGAACTACTATTACAAGCGGACAAACCACTACAAGCATCCTGTTGTCGGTAGGTTCATCATTCACCAGCGGTTTCCTCAGTGTAACAGCCACAACAACAGCGTGTACTCCGGGAACCGGACCTGCAAGAACGATTACCATTTATGGCAAGCCAAATACACCGAGTACTATTACTCAAAATCCTCCAGGAACATTCTGTTCAGGCGCCTTCCTTAATTTCAGTGTTGCTGCATTAACTCCACAGCCAGTTAATACGTGGTCGGTTACTAACGGCACAATCACAGCAGGACAAGGCACAAATAACATTGATGTAACCTGGGGATCAGGATCAGGAACAGTAAGTGTGATAGCGGGTAATGGCTGCGGATACAGCAGTGCGCGCACTCAAACATTCGCATCAGGTTGCAGGGAAGAAGGTGCAGGTGTAAGCTCAACAGATGCTTTCTCGGTATATCCGAACCCTGCACATGACAAAGTAACGGTAAGTATAGACGTAAATGAAAATGCAAACTTTACCATGCAGTTGATGGATGTTTCAGGAAGAGTAGTTATTTCTGAAAGCCTGTCAGGTTCAGCAGGTGTAAACACGTATGATCTTAACTTAACACATTTGGCTAAAGGAGTTTATATGCTGGAAGTTAAATCAGCAGGAGACAACTGGAAGACGAAAGTGGTGGTGGAATAAAGAGAATTAACTAAATTAAAAGCTGCGCAGAAATGTGCAGCTTTTTTTTATCATTAGATTTTTATCATAATCGGACTAAAAGTATGACGAATTTTATACCAATACCTATTATAAAATAATCCAAGAGAAAGTGGTATTCCCGATAAATCGGGATTTTGCAAACTCAAAATGCCGATAGAGAAGCCGTTTCCCGTTTCGCAGCATTGCGGGATTATCGGAATTCCCGATGCATCGGGATCGGTATTACGCACATATTTCCAAGATAGGTAATGAAATCAGCCTATAGTCATCTGTAGTTTATAGGGATTAACTTTAGCAGAATATCACCGACCTGTGCGCAAACCTAATCACCATATCAATTCATTCAGATTTGATAAAAGGTTTTAGATTATAAAAGCGGTCTAAAAAAAACGCGGGACTGTACATCCCGCATTTTGATAAAACTAACCCTAAAAATTAAACCCAAAATATAAACTTAAAAAAACGTGCCATATTGATTTGCCCATAACCTGGGAATTATTTTTGTTCTCCTGCTTGTTAATACCGAAACGGTATCTGTAATCCTGATAAAGATCGGGAAAAAGCTACTCTATCGGGATTATACCGTTTTTAGGCTTGGTCTAATTTGATGTAAGTAATGGTATAAGAATGCCAAACTTTGATGTGTTGTACTATAACAGCCAAAGCCAGCTTTTAAATTTTATCACAATAAATTTTAAGCTTAAACCGTGCTGAACTGAAAATCAGGTTAATAAATAGAAAAGCCCCTGATTTTCACCAAGGGCTTTCCTATTTATTAATGTTATAATAATAGGAACTTATTCTTTTTTCTGAGGCTGATCAAGTCCTTTAAGAACATCTGTTGCCTGTTTGTCGCCCGGAATAATATCGAGAATCTTTCTCCAGTATTCTTTTGATTCTCTCACCTGGTTTTGCCTGTAATAATAATATCCCATGTAACGGTAAGCTTCTACGATGCTGTTTTTATATTTTGAAAAATTTATAGTGTCCGGTAAAGCAAGTTCCAGGTATTTTTCATAATATGGTTTAGCAAGATTCCTTTCTGAGGTGGAATCAATATTAGCATTTACCTGCGCTCTCAATATATAAGCATACGACCATGTAGGCAGCAATTCATTTACTTTAGCCAAAGCAGAATCAGCTTTTTCCAATTGTTTGGAACTGGAATAGGCTTTCCCCAAATTGTAATAATCAGTTGAAGAAACGCCCTTGCCCAGGTCCACTCTCTTCTGAAATACATCAGCGGCTTCTGCATAACGTTTCATTTTCATTAAAAGAGTTGCCATATCAGTAAGCAAATCGGTGTTGTTCGAATCCAATGAATACGCTTTCTGCATATTAACTACTGCCAGCGAATCCTGTCCATTTTTTGCAAGGTTGATGGCATAGTATAAATAGTCTTTCTGATAATTGTCGTCTTTCACCTTTTCAAAAACTTTCTGAAGAGTTTGCAATGCGTTTATGCTATCGCCCATTTCCGAATAGGTATAGGCAGTTAAACGCAGCAATGAAATGTTATCGGGATCCATCTTTTTCATTTGGTTAATTTCATTCAGCGTGCCGACATAATCTTTTCCCATAAAAAGAAAGGAGGCATAGCGCAACCGTGCCGCAGAAGTATTTTTTGAAAGTTCCAGATAATTCTTATATTCTGTTTTTGCTTCCTCCATTTTATGCTGGCGATAATAAATTTCACCCAGCTCACGATGTGCCGGGGCAAACATCGGGTCAATTTTTATGGCATTCTCAAATTCAGCTTTTGCTCCTTCAAGATTGGTGGAACGTTTGTACAATATTCCTTTTCTCATTACCGCTTTTGGAGAATTTTTATTCAAATCAAGCGCTTTGTTATAATTTTCAGCAGCCGAAGTGCCGTCATTTTGCTCGGTATAAGCATCGCCAATAAGGATATACACTTCCGGATTTTTAGGCTCGGCAACTGCAGCTTTTTGCAGCAATGCCAAAGCAGCAGGTATATCTTTGTTTGTTGAAGCAGTAATCCAGGCTTCTGCAATTTCCATTTGCATCAGCGCTGACTTTGCTCCGGCAGTTGCAAGCGCTTTATCAAAACTGGTTTTTGCTTCGGCAAGTTTATTTTGCTCAAGCAATGTTTTACCTATGCCGACAAAATTGATCGGGTTAGCCGGTTCCACCTGCAATCCTTTTTCATAACATATTTTAGCCGAATCGGGATTTTCCCATTTCCAGAAATTTTCTCCGTAATAAAACCAGTTGGTTCCGTTGCCGGGTTCTTTCTGAATAAGCGATTGGTAAACTCCTTCAGCCACATCATATTGTTCATTATCGGTTAACCGTAAAGCATCATTGAGCGTTTGCCCTTTCGTGGAAAATGAAAATACTGTTGCAGAAAATAGTAATAAAAATTTTATGTTGCGTAACATATTTGGGAATTGATTTGTTTGTAATTCGTTATCGGTTGTTGGAATTTAATTTTTTTTTCTTGTTTAAAAAAGAAGAATTTAATTTTATTTTCACTCCACCTTTACTATTCTTATCGGCATTGTTGCGGGAAGGAGGCCTGCTAATCTTACAATCCGCTGCCCTTTATCACCTGCTACAAAAGATGCAAAGCCGGTGCCAAGTCCGTGGCGCGATTCACGGTTAATCAAATACACATCACGCGTGAGAGGATATTGATTCAAAGCAATATACGCCTGGAAAGGCTGATAATATTCCTGATTTTGAGATGAAGTATCATTTTTCAAAGCTGCCACTTTAATGTTTTTACGGAAATTATTTGCTGCCTCATCATCGCTGTCGCTTATCCAGTTTACACCAATTATTCCTAATGCATTTTTATGATCCTGTACATAGCTGATCACTTCCGGGTTTGTTTTTACTGCATAACAATTTGGAGGAAAATTTTTGTCACCTAAAAATTTATCTTTCAGAAAACGTGTGTTGCCCGAACTGTTGTTATCAAAAACAATACGGATGGAATCCAGTTTATTTTTAGCATTTAATTTATTCCATGTACTGATATTGCCCGTCAGAATTTCTTTTAATTGTGATAACAATAAAAGTGTGTCAGGATTTTCTTTGTTCACAAGAAATGCGATGGCATCCACAGCAATCTTAGTGGTTCGCGGAAAACATTTCCTGCTATTCAGATATTTTTCCTGTTCATCGGAGAGCTTTTTGTTTGCAATAGCAACCTTCACCGAATCATTCAGCAAATCATTAATCACATCGGCTTCGGGTTTGTAAGCTACTTCAATCCTGGCAAGCGAATATAACGATGTAAACGTATTTACTTCCGAATCCATCAAAGGTTGATAGGATGCATCCACACTTATTTTTAAATTGCCTGAGGTGGGGGTATCACTCAGGTCAGCTGTGAAATTACTCCTGTTGCACGAAAAAAAACTTAGCAAGACCAGGAGTGCCGGAAATTTTCCTGTACCATTCATTTTTTTAAGAATCTTTATTGACTCCACCGAACATTTTTTTTATCCTGTACACACGGAAAAAGCCGAATAAAATAAATAATATCCCTAAAGCCCTTTGATAATAACCTGAAAGAATCATGTTATCTTTAATCAGAATAAAAAAAATTCCGATTAGGATATAAAGCACAGTCATTACAATATTGTACCAATAGAATAATTTAGGAGGAGAAGGGTTTTCCTGCAATTGAAAAGAATGTTATCAGATTATCTTAACGTAAACCGGATAGGAAGATTGTACTGAACAGCAACAGTTCTCCCGTTTTGTTTACCAGGTTTCCAATCCGGCATGTGCCCTACCACACGTAATGCTTCATCATCTAACCCGGTTACCCCTCTTAGGAGTTTTGGCTCTTTTACCTTACCATCTTTATCAACAATAAAAGTGACATACACAGTTCCTTCAATTCCGTTTTCACGGGCCAACGGGGGATATTTAATATTGTTTTTCAGGTATTGCAGCAACGCTGCTTCTCCACCTCCGGGGAACTGGGGCATTTCTTCAACCACCGTAAATATTTTTCCTGCATCCGGATCGGCTACAACTTCAGCTGGCGGAGCAATTTCTTCGCCTGTACCTTCCTGTGTTTCTGTGCTTACCGCGACTTCCTCTAATTTTTCCTGCGGAGGAGGTGTTTCTTCTTCGACAGGCTTATCCACAACGACCGGAGGAACGAATTTAATAGTCTGCTGAACGGGAGGAGGTGGTGGTGGAGGTGGTGGCGGTGGTTCTGCAGGATCTACAGGAGGTGGGGCAGTTAAATCAACAACAACTTCCTGACTCACTTTGTTTGCATCTTCAATTTTTCCGCTGAACCAATCTATTATTAAAGGGAGGCTGATAAAAAATAAAAAACCTGTAACTGCAATGAGAAAGGCTCTTATAACTCTTTTATCATACAGTTTGCGAATCACATAAGCCCCGTAATCCTTATTACGGTTAGCAAATACAATTTCATTTCTACTTTCGAATTCCGGATTATCCCATCCGGTAAAAAGTGAATTTGCCATTTTATTTATTACTGATAATATTTTTCCTGATTATTCCTTAGATGCTAATTTACTAAATATTCCATAAACTTTAAACGTTCAACCGTTTTTATTCTCCTTTTGTCTTTTTCAACAAGTCAAATTCGGGTTGAGAAATATCAACAATAGCTTTTTTATCAATGTTTGTAATATTCAGTTCATCAAGCAGATCAACCACATTTCTGTATTTCGCTTTATCATCAGTTTTCACCAAAACAGTTAATGCTTTTTTATCACCTCTTATTTCCATTCTCATCACCTTAAAGGTACTGTCATTTATTTCGCGCCTTTCCAATCTCTTTTGCTGAACATTCACTTTTTCAATTACATCCTTATTTCTTTCTATAAAAATCTTACGGATTCCGTCAGGCGCAAAGCTGCTCAGTTGTAATTTAGAGGAATCCGGTTTAAATTCCCCGTCATACCAGAAAATCCGGTCTTTATCAGTTAATATTACCGTGATCGCATTATTTATTTTCGGTATTTCGGTTCCGGGGGGAGGCTTCACCGGCATATTAATTTCCATCGTTTTCGGCTTGCTGAATGTTGTGGTAAGCATAAAAAAGGTAAGCAATAGAAACGCCAGGTCCACCATAGGTGTCATATCTATGTGAGTGGACGATTTCTTGGCACGCAGCTTGGAATGCTTGCCTTTTTTTCCTCCATCATCCCCACCGGATTGTACTTCTGACATTATCTTTTAATTATCAAGTTTCAACTTCCAATTTCCAATTCCCAGCTACGAATATGGGTGTTTGACATTGGGTAATTGACCATTTCACCCATTCGGATTTGCCTCAAGATTGGTGATCAGGTTAAAACGGTTTATTTTGTTTTCCTGGAATATATCAATGATGCGTTTGATGTAAGTGTAATCCACTCCGCCATCAGCACGGATGGCAAAACGTATTTCTTTGCCTGCCATTTTCTTTTTTGAGTAATCTTTATCCTCCACCGCAGAACGCCAACCCGTAACAATCCAGTCAGCGAGCTGATTGTTTAATGAATCAATAGGAATTCCGCCAGTAGCTTTGTTAAGTTTTTTACGGCCTTCTTCGTTGGCGCCAAGGTATTCTTTCATTTTTTGCATGGGAACACCAATGGTGGATAATAATACAAATCTTTTTACTTCGCTTTCGGACAGTTCAATTTTATATTTTGTAGCGAGTCGTGTTATTAAATCGCGTCTCACCGATTGTCCTTCTATATTGTAAAAAACCCTGCCGGCAGAATCCACGGTAAGCATCATTACATTTTCAGGAAGTATTTTTTCTGAAATAGAATGCGGTGTGTCCACAATAACCGGTTCATCAGGGCGAAATTTTGTGGTGAGCATAAAAAACGTAACCAGCAAAAATGCCAGATCCACCATTGGAGTCATATCCAATGACGGGCTTTTCCTGGGGACTTTTATTTTGGGCATCTATTTCAAAGTTGAATTACCAAGTTTCAAATTCCGATTTTCAATTACTAATCAATGTTTGAACATTGATTAGTAATTGATCATTGAATCTAAACTTTGTGATGTGATGCAAATGTTTGTACTATGCTGTATCCTGCTTCGTCAATGCCGTAGGTAATGGTGTCAATTTTATTAGTGAAATAATTGTACATGATGATTGCCACAGCTGAACCTCCGATACCGAGAGCAGTATTTATAAGGGCTTCTGAAATACCTGTTGAAAGTGCAACAGCATCAGGCGCTCCTGCCTGTGCAAGAGCAGAAAAGGCACGAATCATTCCGATTACCGTTCCTAACAGACCGAGCAGAGTAGCAATAGATGCAATAGTTGAAATGATTACCAGATTCTTTGACAGCATGGGTAATTCCAGTGTGGTGGCCTCTTCCAATTCTTTTTGAATGGCAAGTATTTTACGTTCTTTATCCAGTTCCTTATCTCCTTCCATTTGTTTGTACATGTGTAAACCGGCTTTTACTACATTTGCAATAGAGCCTTTTTGGCGGTCACATTCTGCTTCTGCAGCATTAATGTCATTTTTGGTCAAAAGGCTACGGATTTTACTTACAAAGCTCTCAACCGAACCATTTCCTTTTGAAGCATTGATAGTGATGAATCTTTCAATGGAAAATGTGATGACAATCATCAACAATGACATTAATATAGGAACAATATATCCTCCTTTATATACTGTACCAAGATAATTTCCCGGCAAGGGCAGGTTTTCATTATTGCCTTCCATGAAATTGGAGGGATTTCCGAGAATTGTTTTGAAAATAATGAATGCAATAATTAGCGCTGCCGGAATAACTATTGCTGCAAAGATAGCTTTTGAATTTCCGCCTGATTTGGTTGAG
The DNA here is from genome assembly GCA_039914625.1 of Bacteroidia bacterium. Taxonomy (GTDB): domain Bacteria; phylum Bacteroidota; class Bacteroidia; order AKYH767-A; family OLB10; genus DATEMK01. The sequence continues at coordinate 7,749 of JBDSOU010000033.1, forward strand.
TTGCTCATAAGGAATTTGACATTTTAAGGTTTTAGGTTCAGGATTCACAGAGTTTTAACGAAACCCTGAACTTTGAAAGTTGGACTGTTTTTCTTTTTTAGAACGGCAAGTATAAGAAAAACTATTAAATGGGCGAAAATATTTTTTAAAAAAAATAAAATTTAACGCAAAGATCTAAAAAATTACACTTTGGTTACAAGGCAGATCATTCGCCACGGTTATTTAATCAGCCTGTTTTTTCAAAGTGGGCTGACCAAAGCCGTATATGAAAAAGAAGAGAAATTACAATTAAAATCAGTTTAAAAGATTATTGGCAGTCAATCTAATACCGATAGGGTATCTGTAATAGTCCAATGAGATTGGACTAAACAGCTACTCTATCGGCATTATACCGTTTTTAGGTTTGGTCTAATTTGATGTAAGTAATGGTATAATTGAAAAACGGGGTTGAATTTTTTATTTGGTTTTATGAAGTTCCTTCTTTAATTCCTCCATCTGTTTTTTCAGGTCATCCATTTGTTTTTTCAGGTCATCCTTATTTACTTTTTTCATTTCATCACGGACTTTTTCCATTTCTTTCTGAGCATTCTGCATTTCTTCTTTTGCCTTTTCCATTTCTATCTTCATTTTTGCTTTTTCTTCAGGGGTCATTTTACTGCCATTGTGATAATAGTAAAAATGATGACCATGAGCATCAGGAGGCATGGGGGGTTCGGGCGCTTCTGGCGGCTCGGGAGGTTCGGGCAAATCTGCCAGATCAGGAAAATCAAAATCAAATTTGAAATCAAAATTTTTAGAAAAATTATCCCAGTCAAAAAATTCACCATTTACAATCGTGGTATCTTCCTGAATGGTTTTCCCATCCTCGTCTTTGTAAATGACAATGCGTGTTACTTTTTTCTTTTTTTCTTTTGAATCCTTCTCGTTCTTGTCAATATTCTGGGCATTGGAAAGATTTGATGCAAATAACAATATGGCACCTAATGCCATATTGTAAAATTTTTTGTTTTGAATAATTGTTTTCATGTTTGTATTATTTAATTTTTATTTCATTGCAAAAATATTTTAATCTAAAGACGTTAGAAGTTAAAGCATGGTTAATTAAGGTTAACGAAAGGTTAATTGATAGTCAAAATTGTTAAGACTTTGCTATTTAAAAGAAATATCCAATAACATAACTTGTAACGCAATACCGGATTACCCTTTTTCTCTAATTTAGCCCCTTTTAAAATAATTTGTGCCAAAGGTTATTATCATTTCCGTTATTACCGATCTTATTACAGACCAGCGTGTGCACCGTGCTGCAATGTCTTTAACAAAGCAGGGTCACAAAGTTGTTCTTGTCGGAAGAAAATTAAAAAAGAGTCTTCCCATTGAAAAAAGAGATTATAAAACAGTTCGCTTTAATTTGTGGTTTGAAAGAGGTTTTATGTTTTATGCTACTTTCAACCTGAGATTATTCTTTTTCCTGATGTTTAACCGTGCGGATATATTATTAGCAAATGATCTTGACACGTTAACTGCAAATTATTTCGCGGCAAGATTAAAAAACAGGTCTTTAGTCTATGACAGCCACGAGTATTTTACGGAAGTACCGGAATTGGAACATCGCCCGTTCATTAAAAAAATATGGAAAACGATTGAACAATTTATTTTTCCAAAGCTAAAATACATTTACACGGTTAACGATTCAATTGCTGCATTGTATGCAATGGAATATGATAAAAAAATTTCTGTGGTAAGAAATATTCCTGATGCTCCGCAAAAGAGTGAAAATTATAATCCGGTGAAGATTAAAAATGACATCGGCATATACCTACAGAAGAAAATTATCATTCTCCAGGGTGCGGGAATTAATATTGAACGGGGCGCGGAGGAAGCTGTGGAAGCGATGAAATATATTGATGAAGCGGTGCTGCTTATTATTGGTGGAGGTGATGTAATGCCTTTTTTAAAAGAAATTGTCCAACAAAATAAATTGGGAAAAAAGGTGATTTTCAGAGATAAAATGCCGTTTGAACAGCTACTTAATTATACCCGCGCTGCCGATGTGGGATTAACACTGGACAAAACGACAAACCTTAATTACCAAAACAGCCTTCCAAACAAATTGTTTGATTATATTCATTCAAATGTGCCGGTGCTGGGCTCGCAGGTTACTGAAGTGAAAAAAATTATTGAACAATATAATATAGGAACCGTAGTTGAAAATCATGATCCGGAACATATTGCTGAAAAAATAAAATACATGCTTTCTGATGAAAGCAGAATCATGTTGTGGAAAAAAAATCTTGCATTTGCTGCGGAAGAATTATCTTGGAGCAATGAAGAAAAAAAACTGCTGAACGTTTTTGATGGACTCTTCTGAAAAACATATTCACGTTGTAACCTTTGATGTTCCGTATCCTCCGAATTATGGCGGTGTGATAGATGTGTTTTATAAAATACAGGCATTGCATGGTAAAGGAATCAAAGTGCATTTGCATTGCTTTCAATATGGACGTGAACATTCTGAAATTTTAGAACGGCTTTGTATTTCTGCAAATTATTATCCCAGGAATGTTGCCAAAGCGCAATTGTTTAATAAGCTGCCTTATATTGTTATTTCAAGATCTTCTGAAGAATTAATAAAAAATTTATCAAAGGATAATTACCCCGTTTTGTTTGAAGGATTGCATTCTTCTTATTATTTGCCTGATGAACTGTTAAAAGACAGAAAAAAGTTTGTGCGTACTCACAATATTGAACATGATTATTATAATAATCTCGCTAAAGTCGAGAGCAATATTTTCAAACGATATTATTTTTACAATGAAGCAACAAAGCTTGAAACATACGAGAAAGTTTTGACAAATGCAGATTATGTCGCAGCAATTTCCAGGAACGATACCAGCTATTTTCAGTCTAAATATAACAATGCTTTTTACCTGCCGGCTTTTCATTCAAATGATCATGTGGAGATTCAATCCGGTAAAGGATCTTTTGCATTTTATCACGGAAATCTTGGCATCGGGGAAAATAATGAAGCGGGACTATGGCTGGTGAATGAAGTTTTTTCGATCCTGGACCTCCCCCTGATTATTGCCGGCCATCGCCCTTCGGAAGAGTTGCTTGCTTCGGTAAAAAAAAGGAATAACGTAACGCTCATCAGCGATCCCACCACAAAACAGATTCACCAGTTTATTGCAGATGCTCATGTGAACGTGCTCCCTACATTTCAGCCGACAGGAATAAAATTAAAATTACTTTCGTCTTTATATAACGGACGGTTTTGTGTTGTAAATAATATGATGGTTGAAAATACCGGGCTTGAAAGATTATGCGTTATTGCAGATTCATCAACGGAAATGAAAGAAGGATTGCAAAAAGTTTTTAAAACAGAATTCAAGTTTTCAGATATAAAATTACGGGAGAAAGTTTTGCAGGCAAATTTTTCAAACAAAAAAAATATTGATTTGCTTATTGAAAAACTCTTTAATGAAAAGAAGGATTTGTTTTCTTAATTATTAATTCTTGTGGGCTGGTCAAAAATTTTTCCATGCTCACATTTGATAATCCTTGCCGGGTATTTTTCAAAAAGAGAATAATTGTGCGTTGCCATCAATATAGAAGTTCCTTCTTTGCTGATGTCAAAAAGAAGGTTCATGATTTCTCCTGTTGTTTCCGGATCAAGGTTGCCGCTGGGTTCATCGGCAAGAATTACTTCGGGATGATTTAACAAAGCCCGTGCAATAACTAACCGCTGCTTTTCTCCGCCCGAAAGTTCGTGAGGCATTTTAAAACCTTTTGTTTCAAGACCAACATGATTCAACACTTCATTCATCCGTTCTTGTATTTTGCCTGAATCGTCCCACCCGGTAGCTTTTAAAACAAAAAGCAGGTTATCTTTTACGGTGCGGTCGCTCAGTAATTGAAAATCCTGGAAAACAATTCCGAGCTTTCTTCTCAGGAAAGGAACCTGTTTGGTTTTAAGTGTTACCAGATCGAATCCTGCAATTTTTGCTTCTCCCTGGGTTACTTTTATTTCACCATACAAAACTTTCAGCAGGCTGCTTTTTCCGCTGCCTGTTTTCCCTATCAGATATACAAACTCCCCTTTGTCAATGCTGAGGGCAACATTACTTAATATCAGGTTCTTTTGCTGATAAATATTAACATTTTCAAGGTGTATTATTGAATCGGGCAAGGGAGTTTAAAGTTTAAAGTTTAAAGTTTGAAGTTTAAAGTTTAAAGTTTGAGGTTACAGGATTCGTAAATTCATCCCGCAGTATTGCGGAATTCGCTATTCGTACAATTATATTTCGAGCTTCTGCATTTTTCCGAAAGGAATTTTTTCAATCATTCCTCTTATATATTCTATTTTTTCTTTCAACCCGATTTTGGTCAATGCCTTTTCAGGACGGTCAACACGAAAGTAGGCAAGCAAAGTAAAATGATCATCACGCAGTTGCACATAATCAGGAATTTTTGCTTTGCCTTTTATTTTAAGAATGTACATTAATGAATTTATGCAAACTTAATGAAGTTTTGGGTTTTAAGTTTTGGTTTACAACTGCCGGTGAAGATGAATTGAGGAAGATCAGAAATTTGACGGAACAAAATGAAATTAAACATTGGAAAAGGGAAATGATTTTATTTTCAGACATTATTCTAATGATCTGAAAAAAGATTATTTTCGTTGGATGAAAAAAATATTTAATCTTTGTTTTTTGATGGTTGCAGCAGGAAATTGTTTTTCGCAGCAGATCACTTTTCAGAAAACATATGGCGGAACAGGTTATGACAGGGGTTTTTCAGTTCAGCAAACCACAGATGGAGGGTATATTATTGCAGGCTCCATTGATAGTTCTGGTTTTGATACTGATGTTTATTTAGTAAGGACTGATGCTAACGGGGATTTAATTTGGACAAAAACTTTTGGTGGAACGGATACTGATATAGGAAATTCAGTTCAACAAACAACAGATGGAGGATTTATTATTGGCGGCACAACTTATAGCTTCGGTGCAGGCTATGCTGATTTTTATTTAATTAAGACAAATGTTAATGGAAGTTTGATTTGGTCAAGAACATTTGGAGGTGGAGACGATGAATATGGAAATTTCGTTCAGCAAACTTCGGATGGAGGATTTATCATGACAGGTCTTACCCAAAGCTTTGGTGTTAATAATTTCAGTACTTATTTAATCAAAACAGATGTTAACGGAGATTCGCTTTGGACAAGAACCTTTAGCGGAACTGGTGTTCAGGCTGGCTTCTGTGTCCGGCAAACCACTGATGGAGGATATATTGTTACCGGAGAATCTCAGAACCCGGTTCTTATTTATTATGATGTTTATTTAGCTAAGACGGATGGCAATGGGGATTTACTTTGGACAAAAATATTTGGCGGAAACACTAATGATGCAGGTTATTCTGTTCAGCAAACCACCGATGGCGGATATATTATTGCCGGATACACCTCAAATTTTGGTGCAGGTATATACAATGTCTATTTAATCAGGACCGATGCCAACGGAGATTCTCTCTGGACAAAAACTTTTGGTGGCGCTGTTGATGACCAGGCTTATTCCGTCAGACAAACTATGGATGGTGGATTTATTATTACCGGCCATACCTCCAGCTTCGGTGGAGGTCCTAGTAGTGTTTATTTAATCAAGACTGATACCAACGGGAATTGCCTTTGGTCAAGAACATTTGGTGGACCAGGTGCTGATTATGGTAGTTCTGTTGAGCAAACTGCGGATGGAGGATATATTATAGCCGGGCAAACACCAAATTTTGGTGCAGGAAGCTTAGATATGTATTTAATCAAGACCGATAGCCTGGGCCACAGCGGATGCCACCAGGGAAATGCGGCAACTATTGTAACTACACCTGCAACACAGGTAGTAAACCCTTTAACAACTGTTTTTTCAGGAGGCAATGTTATCAATCCGCCTACTATAGTTGGAAGCGGGGGAATAGTTACAACACTTTGCACAACGGTGGGGATAAGCCCCACCCCGGCACTCCACGAAGGGGAGGGAGTTGCCATCACGCCTAACCCGTCTGCAAGCAATTTCACTATCACTTTTCCAAACACTATTAATAAAGGAGTGATTGAAATTTATAATGTTCTTGGTAAAAAGATATTCGTAGAGAATGTTACTAATGTTTCAGAAAAAGAAATTTATCTTGAAAACATGGGTGCAGGGATTTATTTTGTGAAAGTGAGGGATGGAGAAAAAGAATCTGTAAAGAAATTGATTGTGCAGTAACTTCTTCTGGTTTCGGTTTTTTCCAAAATCGGTAATTTCCTAATTTCGCACCCTGCAATTATGAATCAAAAAATCACCCTTGGCTTTTCTCCCTGTCCCAATGATACTTTTATGTTTTGTGCCCTGGTGAACAGGTTGATTGACTGTGAAGATTTATTTTTTGAACCTGTTATTGAAGATGTGGAAACGCTGAATCAAAAAGCATTGAGAGGAGATTTGGATGTGACTAAATTAAGTCTTGGTGTGTATGCGCAGGTCTCAGCAAATTATTTGATTCTTAATTCAGGAAGTGCATTGGGAAAAAACTGCGGACCATTGCTGATCAGTAAAAAAGATTTTTCTCCCCTCTCTTTCGGAGAGAGCCTGTCCCGATTTATCGGGAGGTCGGGGGTGAGGTCTTTAAAAATTGCAATTCCCGGAAAATACACTACTGCAAATCTTTTACTGAGTATTTTTTTTCCTGAAGCAATTAACAAAACAGAAATGGTTTTTTCTGAAATAGAAAATGTTGTGCTGAATGAAACGGTTGATGCAGGGTTGATTATTCATGAGAATCGGTTTACCTATCAGCAAAAGGGATTAAAGAAAATTTTGGATATGGGCGAATTGTGGGAAGAAAAAACAAAGACTCCTTTGCCCTTAGGTTGTATTGCTGTAAATAGAAACATTGATAGCACGCTGCAAAATAAAATTGATTCACTTATTTATAAAAGCATTCTTTTCGCTTTTGAGAATCCTGAAGAAGTAATGGATTACGTCAGGGTTCATTCCCAGGAAATGAATGATAAAGTAATGCAGCAGCACATTGAACTTTATGTCAACGAGTTTTCTCTAACTTTGGGCACAGAAGGCAAAAAAGCAATTGAACTGTTATTAAAAAAAGGAAATGAAGCCGGACTGCTGCCCGGAATTCCAAATCAAATCTTTGTGTCCTGAAGTCTAAATTGTAAATCGTAAATCAAAAATCGTACATCCGATCCAATGATAATCATTACCGGTGCCGCAGGCTTCATAGGAAGTTGTCTTGTGAAAAAGTTAAATGATGAAAGGTTCTTGGATCTTGTTCTTGTGGATGATTTTAGAAATGAGAATAAAAATAAAAATCTCGAAGGAACAACATTTTCAAAAAAGGTTGACCGCGAAGAATTTATTCCGTGGATGAAGAACAATCACAAGTTGGTGCAATTTATTTTTCATATCGGAGCGCGAACGGATACAACTGAATTTAATAAAGAAATTTTTGATCGTCTCAATCTGAATTACTCAAAGGAAGTCTGGAAAACCTGTGTTGAATTTGGATTGCCTCTTGTGTATGCTTCTTCCGCAGCAACTTACGGGGCGGGTGAGTTTGGTTATGATGATGACCATTCTTTCACTGATAAACTAAAACCGTTGAATCCTTACGGTGAATCAAAAAATGATTTTGATAAATGGGCTTTACAACAGGAAAGGAAACCTTATTTCTGGGTTGGTTTCAAATTTTTCAACGTGTATGGCCCCAATGAATACCATAAAGCAAGAATGGCTTCTGTAATTTTTCATGCATTCAACCAAATTAAGACTACGGGAAAAGTAAAACTGTTTCATTCGCATCGCGCGGATTATAAAGACGGCTTGCAGCTTCGTGATTTTATTTATGTAAAGGATGTAATTGATGTCTGTTATTTTTTTCTGCATCACCGGAAAGATTCAGGAATTTATAATCTCGGCACCGGTAAAGCAAGAACTTTTTACGATCTTGCAGCCGCAGTTTTTAATGCTATGAATAAAAAAGCTGCTATTGAGTTTATTGACATCCCCGGAGATATAAGAGATACTTATCAATATTTCACCGAAGCAAAAATGGATAAGCTGAAAGCAATTGGTTATTCACAAAAGTTTTATTCGCTTGAAGATGGTATTAGTGATTATGTCAAAAATTTCTTGCTCACAGAAAAATATTTCTGATTTATGATCAAAAAGATTTTTCAGATGAAAATTGTACGCTACGGAATGGCAGCAGCAATTGCCACGGCTGTTGATGTGAGTGTTTATTTTATCGCCTTTAACTATATTTTTAAAAAACAAGATGTTCATGTGTTACCGATACTTGTTTTAGGTGCGCCAACTGTTTCACTCATTTTATCTTATTCCTGCGGACTGGTTACCAATTTCTCCATCTCAAAATATTTTGTGTTCACAGAATCTGATCTTCGCGGACATCACCAGTTGATGCGTTATGTAATGGTAGCCGTATTAATTTTATTTTTGAATTATGGATTTATGTCCTTCCTCATAAAAATACTTGAATGGTTTCCCACCATTGCACGTGCGGTTTCAGCAGTAACAGTTGGTTTTCTGAGCTTTGTAATTCACAAATCATTTTCATTCAAAACAGGCGGCAATAATGAAAGTTGAGAGAAAAAAGTTATTTGGTTAGTTAGTTATCCATTTTACTGAATAACCGAATAACTCAATAACCTAAATTGTTTCCTTCAGCTCCACTAAAAAATTTCGCACTTTGGTAAGCGAATCATGCAAGTCAATATCGCCTTTAAGCTGAAGATTATCGCCTTTCAATTTGGCTTTGGCGCCATCAAGAGTAAAACCTCTTTCTTTCACCAAATGAAAAATTAATTTAAAATTTTCTAAATCTTCTTTTGTGAACATGCGGTTTCCTTTCTTGTTCCGTGCAGGTTTAATTACATCAAACTCTTTTTCCCAAAACCGGATGAGTGATGCATTTACTGTAAACATGTCTGCTACTTCGCTGATGGAGTAGTAGAGTTTTACTTCTTCGTATTCTTTGTATGGCATAATAGAAAGTTTGAACTTTAAACTGATTTAGTCGAACGATTGATTTTGTTGGGTAGATATGATCAGCATTTTTTCATATTCTTCCGGTGTAAGGTCGTTGTAGAAGAAATTGATCGGGTTGATTTTATTTCCGTTTTTAATTACTTCATAATGTAAATGGGGACCAGTGCTAGTTCCGGTGCTGCCGACAAATCCAATTACGTCACCGCGATTTATTTTTTGGCCCTGCCTTACATTAATCTTGCTCATGTGGCCATATAAAGTTTCGTAACCATAACCGTGATTGATGATCACGCTGTTTCCATAACCGCGTCCGTAATATTCTACCTTTTCAACAACTCCGCTTCCGGTTGCATAAATATCTGTTCCGACTGAAGCAGTAAAATCAAGGCCGGTATGTAACATTGTTGTTTTATAAATCGGATGAATGCGATAACCGAATCCCGAAGCAATTCTTCTCAGGTCTTTGTTGCTCACAGGTTGTATGGCGGGAATAGATGCCATCATTTGATTTTTATTTTTTGCAAGAGCAAATATTTCATCAAATGATTTTGACTGAATATAAAGCTGCTTCGTCAGCTTATCAACCATTTTGCTTGTTTCAATTATTAAGTCAGAATTGTCCAATCCTTCAAGTTCGTGGTATTTGTTCACTCCTCCGTAACCTGCTTCGCGCACAGTTTCCGGAATGGGTTCGGCTTCAAAAATTACACGATAAATATTGTCATCATGCTGTTCCAGTTCATTCAGAACAATTTCGGACTGATGCACTCGCTGCTTGAGAATTTCATATTGCAAGGTGAGATCGTTGATTTCACGTTTCAGTTGTTTTTCTTTTGGTGAATCAATGGAGTTGTATGCAATGAGCATAATAATCACGCTGAAAACAAGCGCAGTGGCAAGCCATCCCAAAGCACGAAGCAGCCTTTTCCCTAATGAAATAACTACCTTTTCATACTTCAGCGAATGGGTATTAAAATAATATTTTGCTTTTGGCATTACAGAGTAAACGGGAAAATATAATTTTACGATCTTTCCAAGCAAAAATAATTAAAATTTACCCCGTTAATTATTAAGATTTCCTGAAATACTAACACATAAAAGCTAATAACATTCAAACCAAGATGACGTCATCAGAAATAAGAAAAACATTTCTTGATTTTTTTAAAAATAAAGGACATGAGATTGTTCCGTCTGCTCCAATGGTTATTAAAAATGATCCGACACTGATGTTTACCAATGCGGGAATGAATCAGTTCAAAGATTTTTTTCTTGGCAATGCTGTTCCGAAATATAAACGTGTTGCCGATACACAAAAATGTTTGCGTGTTTCAGGAAAGCATAATGATTTGGAAGAAGTGGGTGTGGATACCTATCATCACACCATGTTTGAAATGCTCGGCAACTGGTCGTTCGGTGATTATTTTAAAAAGGAAGCAATTGAATGGGCGTGGGAATTATTAACGGAAGTTTATAAAATCCCGAAAGACAGATTGTATGTCACCGTTTTTGAAGGCGATGAAAAAGAAAGGCTTTCTTTCGATACTGATTCATATAATTATTGGAAGAGTTGGATTGCAGAAGATCGAATCCTGAAAGGAAATAAAAAAGATAATTTCTGGGAAATGGGTGATACCGGACCCTGCGGACCGTGTTCTGAAATTCATGTTGACTTGCGTGATGATAATGATAGAAATAAAACAGATGGAAAAGAATTAGTAAATCAAAGCGATCCGCTCGTTATTGAAATTTGGAATAATGTGTTCATGGAATTTAATCGCAAAGCGGATGGTTCATTGGAAAAACTTCCGGCACAGCATGTGGATACAGGAATGGGGTTTGAACGTTTGTGCATGGCTTTGCAAAATAAAAAATCAAATTATGATACCGATATTTTTCAACCGCTGATTCAATTTATTTC
>JBDSOU010000077.1:0-7054 GCA_039914625.1 Bacteroidia bacterium
AGCTTTTGATTTAACGCTGTTGTTGAAGCCCCAAATGTACAACCGGACCCCTGCGCACTGGAAAGATGCGCCAATAGCAATACCGAACGGTACCCGACAGTCTGGGTTTGCCATACCTGATCATCAGTTGATGTAGTAACCATATCATAACATATTTCTATTATAAGCGGATTGGTTGCCGAAGCCCAGAACTTAAACGGAGCGGCAAGAGGTATTACTTTCGTTCCGGCAGCATTAAGCGGTATAGTGCTCATATCAACAACTCCGGAATAAAGTACCTGTGGAAAAGTACCATAAGCTGCGGGTACTGCTGGGTAAACAGATGCCAGGGCATTGACAGCAGGAACAGGAGCTATATACCCTGTTGTAGCAAAGCTTGGATAAGATCCCCCGCTTTGTGCATAATAAGCAGTAATCGTCATATTTGTATAAGGTTGTGTTGATTTGCGCGACCGGATCGGAAAACAAATCTCATTTATTATATCACCATCCTGCAATCCCAATGCAAGCAATTCGGAAGCCTTATACATGAGTTGCATTTTTTGCTCTTTCCAGCTTGCCCTGAAAGGAACATAAATAGTATTGGTAAACACTCCATTGCCGACTTGTATAGTACTGTCAGTTGTGTAGTTCACTTTTAAGAGTGAACTATTGCTTATGAAAAGTGAATCATTAATAGTTAATGATCCGGCTGCGGGAGCATTTATTTCAAGCGAATCGTTTTCGATCCTGATTTTATTTGCTTTGGCAATTACACCTGATTTAATTACGGGATGAAAAGCCCCGGCTGGCAATTGCGGTATCAATACATCAGAGTTAATTGTAGGAACTCCACTGCACCAGTTTGAACCTGTGTTCCAGTCGTCCGTATTTCCTAACCAAACATTCCAGCCGGGAGGATTGCACGGAACCATATTATTACCGGAAGTATTGCGGTCACTTTCTACGTTTTTTAATACTGTTACATTTTCAATTGTTTGTGCATTCGCAATTTTAATAAAGAATAGAAGTGAGGAAACAAAAATAATTTTCATTAGATGCCTGAAGCCGGTATTACATGCTGATTTCATAAGAAGTTGATTTGATTTAATTTATTTATAAAAGGTGAGTAAATGTACAGCTTTTTTTTGAATAACCAACATTTTTTTTGTTAACAATATAAAGCAAATTTATTTTTCAATAAAAAAGCGCAGTGTATAACTGCGTTCTCATGCTACTTATATTTTTACCGGGATTTTATTTCGCTCCCTGTGCAGTCAGTTGCGCCACATCATTATTCACAGATAAGATCAACAAAGAAGTCGCTGTGCAAAAAACCGGGCTGGTAATACAGTGATGCCCGTTCCAGCTTCCGTCATTATTTTGAATTTTTATCAATCTTCCAGAAATATTATCATACCATTTTTTCCATTCCTGGTCTTTACTGATGATCATGCCTTCGCCTGTCTGCAGGTAAGAAAGAAATTCTTCTCCGCCATTGCTTCCAAAGCCGTCCATCACATCACTCCGCTGCGCCTGCTGTTTTGCGGCAGCGTTAATTTCATAAGCAGCTCCGTAGCGCATGGCTTCTGAATCGCTCAATCCGGATTTCTTCAGGTTTTCTATAGTAATAGGCGCTGTTTTAGGCAAAGTTCCTTCGCGTTTTGCTTTTTCTATCTGATCTTTTGCAACACCCGCTTCTTTTGCGCTTGCACGGCTGGTGCCGCTGATGGAATAAAGCATCACACCGGCAGCGTCTTCAGTTGCTATGCTGTTAGATTTCACATCATAGTTTTTCTTTTGATAGTTGCGGGCATTGTTCAGCTTTTCTTCGTTCACTTTTATTCCTTTATCTTTTGCTGATTCCAATGCATTAGTTGCAAATGATGATTGCAGCACACCTGCCCACCCGGCTCCTTTCATGCTTCCGTTAGTACTTTGCCCGTTTTGGATTTTTGTCACACATTTGTCAAGGCATTTTTTTACTCTTCCTTTTAATTGCGGATTATTACTGAGATGATCTATGAGGTTGGTGAAATATTGCGTGGTCAATACTACATCAATATTTTGCCCGAGCTTAATCTGAGGCTGTGTGCCGGTTTCATCAGTAATGTTTGACGATTCACCGGAAGAATTTTCAACTTGTGCAATAAGATAATCTGTTGCAAGTGCTAAATTGGTCGCAAAAGTTCCGGTAGTAGGAGTGTTTCCGCAACGCAGCATTGCCATTGCAACCATAGCAGTTGTAGCAGGATCGGCTTTCACTGCATGAGGATCATAGACATCCTGCCGTGCATGTGAGCCGGCACCCCATCCGCCATTGGTAAGCTGCGCTTTTGAAACAAATTCAAGAGCTTCGTCTATGCTCCCAGTTACTTTTGCCGGTGTTTTGTAAATGAAAGCCGAGTCGCTGCTTTCTTCTCCGAATAATGTGCGGAATACACAGCCTTTTTCTTTGTGCAATGCGGGTTTTTCTTTTGCAATTACTGTTTCTGTTTTTAACTCTTCTTTAAAGGATGAAAACATGCTCATGCCCATTATAATTATAAGGAGCGGAGTGAATACATACATTTTTTTGTTTTTCATGATGTTTGTTTTTTTATGATGAAACTTTTGATTAATTTTATTTTTGAAATTAGATGAGAGAAAAGAATGAATTCCATAAATGGATTTAATTTTTTTTTGTTTCTTTAAGGTAAAAATTAAAAAAAGATGCAGTACGAAAGATCAATTTCAAGGGATGTTGCAGATGCAATGCAGGAAAATATGATGATTCATTATCTTGATTGTGTAAAAAGGGAAGTAATATTTATTCCGGAAGATTATGTTTCATGGCTGGATGAAATGATTACTGATGAAGAAATTAATGAAGAAGAAAATGAAACCGATAAAATGTTGCTTCAGGATATAAAAAGAATTAATGATGAGCCGGATAAATTCATTGAAATTCCCCGCACGCCAACTCATGAAGCATTTCAAATCATGGAGGATTTTACAGAGCAGTTGAGTGATGAGCGATTGCAGAATAATTTAGTGCGTGCATTGAACAGACCAAAACCTTTTCATAATTTCAGATTCGTGCTCGAAGAAGATAATGAAGTATTGCAGCAATGGTATAAATTCAGGGATGCTGCTTATCTTGAAAAAGCAAAAGAATTTTTATCTGAAAATAAAATCGCGATTTAATTAAGAACACCTGTTAAATTTTCGGATTATGAGATAGCAATTTCATTATTCCAAAATTCTATTATTCCATCAACTCTGCAAGAAGTAAACTTTTAATTTCTATAAAGAACGAGCAAAGATTTTAATGAAGTCCAAATGAACCTTTTCTTTATTGGCACAGACATTGAATTCTCAATGGAAAAACAAATTCACACTTAACACTAAAAGAAAAAGGAGGATAGTAAAATGAAAAAAATCGTTTACGTGTTCGCAATTGCAATGATGGGTTTTTCAGCGCAGGCTAATCACATGAGTTCAGAATTAATCCTGGATGCTTACGGAAATACCCTGATCACCGTTGGTCTGGATAATCAATTTTACAACAGACCTGATTATAAGTATCGCATTACTGATGTTGAACCGGGCACTCACTATTTGCAGGTGATGACCAATTCATACAATCCGTACTATCCCAATCCTTATGGACAGGTAATTTTCAGCGGTTATGTGAACATTCCTGTACGTTCAAAAATATCAGCAAAGATTGACCGTTTCGGAAAATATAAGGTTTTGAATATTGTACCGCTTTGTCCTGCACCGGTTGTATATAATGTTCCGCCTCCATGCCCTCCACCTGCACCTTACTATATGCCTATGAGTAATTATGATTTCGATAATCTCCGACAGTCTATTGACAGCAAAAGTTTTGAAAGTACCCGCATGGAAATTGCTAAGCAGGTGGTGTCACAGCGATATGTGAGCACCCTGCAGGTAAAGGAGCTGATGGACCTGCTCACTTTTGAATCATCAAAGTTAGAGCTTGCAAAGTTTGCGTTTGACAAAACTGTTGACAAAGAAAATTATTTCAGGGTGAACGATGCGTTCACTTTTGAAAGCAGCATCCGCGAACTGGATGATTATATTAAAGATAAGAGTTAAGTTTTTAGGGTTAGCTTTTCTTTAGTTAGATGAGCCACTGCAATGTGGCTCATTTTTTATTTCAGCAATCTCACATTTTAATGTGTGCAAATGATCTGAGAAAATTATTTATTCTTGCATAGATTAAAATTAAAATATGAACTACAACTTAACCCGCTTTGCCGGACATTTCTTACTTATTTTTCATGATTCCATTTTTCGCTTTATCCCAAACAATGAATCATCCGCCCGATCGCATGAAAATGCTTTCGGCTTTTAATGGCGAATGGAAAGGAGAATTCGCTGAACTGAAAAACAAGAAAAAAATAAAAACAAAAATTGCTCATACTTCCGAAAAGGTTGCGGGAGGATGGGGTGTACAGATTTCAGAAACCGCCAACCTTCCTGATAAAGGCAGGTACATGTCGGTTAAAATTTTCAGCTATAGCCTCACAGGTGACACCACCTATATGTATGTAGTGGACAACCAGGGGGCGACTGATTTCTATAAAGGCATCTGGAAAAGCCCCAAACATCTTGAATTGAACTGTTCCGTCAGCGACACTACCGGGACAGAAATAAACAAAAATGTTTCTTATGATTTCAAAAGCATGCGTGAATATGATTACAGAAATACTTCCATGAAGGGCGATTCGATTCAATCCGAAATTGAAATGAATATGAAAAAGCAATAATTTTTCATTTATACTTTTCTGCAATTAGATTTTTACTTCTTTCCACTTTCCTCTTTTAAAAATTAGTATCCCGGCTATGGTTAACAGAGTTTCGGAAATTACAAGGGAGGAAAAAAGCCCAGTAGGTCCAAAGCCTAAGGTAATTGCCAGTAGATAAGCAAGTGGAATCTGGATGCACCAGAACGCGAAAAAATTTAAAATGGTCGGTGTGCGTGTATCACCTGCACCATTGAACGATTGAGCAACGATCATCCCGTAAGAGAAAAAAATGTATCCGACAGATACAATTGTCAGGCATTGTGCGGCATAATGAATCACCTCTGTTTCGTCTGTAAAAAATGAAACGATTGGTTTTGCAAAGAGCAGAAAAATAACCATCACAAAGAACATAAAAATCATGTTGAAAAATCCAGCCCTCCAGACGGATTTCTCAGCACGGTCAGGTTGCTTTGCTCCGAGATTCTGACCCACCATTGTAGCAGCAGCATTTGCCATTCCCCAAGCAGGAAGAATTGTAAAAATAATTACACGAATTGCAATGGTATATCCTGCAAGAGCTATGCTTCCGAAGTGCGCCATAATGCGCATCAGGAAAATCCAGCTTGCCGATGCGATAATGAATTGAGCAGTACTTCCTGCTGAAACATTGATGAGGCTTTTAATAATTGTCCAATCAGTTTTCCAGTTGTCAGCATCTATTTTAATAATTCCTTTTCCTTTAAAAAGGTGATATAATTGGTAAATAACACCTGCGGTTCTACCGATAGTTGTGGTAACTGCTGCCCCTTCAAGACCCAATTCAGGAAATGGCCCGACACCAAAAATAAAAAGAGGGTCAAGAACGATGTTGATGACATTTGCAAGCCAGAGCGAACGCATAGCAAGCGCTGCATTACCGGCTCCCCTGAAAATTCCGTTAATGAGAAAAATGAACATGATTACAAAATTTCCGGTCAGCATTATTTTTGTAAATCCTTTTCCCTGCTGAATTACTTCAGATGATGCTCCCATGAAATGCAAGATATTTTCCGAAAAAAATATTCCTGTAATGCTGATTAATGATGAAACGAATAAAGCGATGTAAATTGCTTGCACGGCAGTCACTGCTGCTGCTTCATTATTTTTTTCTCCCACTCTTCGAGCAATTATTGCAGTAGCTCCCATTGCAAGACCCCAGCCGAGAGAATAAACAATGGTAAGTATGGATTCTGTCAGCCCGACAACGGCAACAGCATCTATTCCAATTTTACTTACAAAAAAAATATCCACAACGGCAAACAATGATTCCATTGCCATTTCTAGGATCATTGGAATGGATAGCAAAATAATAGCACGATCAATGCTGCCACCTGTAATATCGGCTTGCACTCCGCGAATACCTTGCCCGATAAGCTTTAAGATTGAAACCAGCCGTGAATAAATTTTCATAAACGGAATTACAAATAATATCTCATGATGGGCCGTGTTTCAGAATTCCGTGCTGCTTCTTTGAATCCTGCTTTAATAAAAGAAGAAGCGATTCCTGTCCTAACAAAAACATCGGGTAAATCTTTTTTAAGCTCTTGAGGATATGCTTTTATGCTTTTTACTTTTTGCTTTTTGCAGTAATCAATCACTCCTATTAACATTTGAACAGACACTCCTTGTCTTCTGAATTTTTTATTGATAAAAAAACACGTGACCGACCAGACAGGCAGCTCGTCTATCCGCTTTAATACTCTTGAATTCTCCAAACGTAAAAATTTTTCTCTTGGCGCAACCGCACACCATGCAACAGGTTCATCGTTTATGTAACCAATCACACCAACGGGCTCTCCGCTATTCACAACTTTTTGAATTTCTTTTTTATTTTTTTCACCTTTCATTTTTTCAAAATCACTACTCTTTAACCGCCAGTTCATACACCAGCAACCCCCACATGCACCACGCTCCCCGAATAATTTTACAAAATCATTCCAGCGTGATTTGTCAAGAGGATGAGTAATTAATTTTTGAGGATTTTCTTTTGTCATTAATATTGCAATACATAAAGATAAAAATGTTTTACCTATGTTTCACCCAAAAAATCAAAAACCCCGTCCAGATTAATCGGGACAAGGGTTTCAGATTCCTGCCTGTGGGCCTACTTGGGCTCGAACCAAGGACCAACTGATTATGAGTCAGCTACTCTAACCAACTGAGCTATAGGCCCGGAATTGTTTCCTTTTTCGGGATTGCGAAATTATATATTTGCAGCCAATTTGCCAAAGTATGCAGAAGGAAAATAATATTCGTATCAAAAACATCATTCTTGATCT
>JBDSOU010000065.1:0-42249 GCA_039914625.1 Bacteroidia bacterium
ACAGAAAAAGGATCAGCTTTAATGCCCGCTTTTTTAAAACAAGCAAGCGATCTTCGCATGTGATACCCGGATGTAACCAGCAAAAATTTTTGCTCTGCAAAATCCTTTTTCAAGATTTCGACACTAAACAGTGCATTCTCTCTTGTGTTTCTTGATTTGTTTTCAATTACTATATCCTGTTCGGGAACATTCATTTCCAATAAAATTTTTTCCAGGAGCTCAGATTCTTTATACTTCTGATCAAGTAATAAGCCACTTCCTCCTGAAATAAAAATCTTTTTAATTTTACCTTCCCGATAAAGTTTAATGCATTGAATAAAACGATCAACAGCGGAGCCATATACCACTCTGTCCATTTCAGAGTTATAATATCGCATCGCTCCGCCAAGCAATACTCCTGCATCATAAGGCTTATTGATTGAATCAATTCTTCGCGAGGGAATTTCCCAAGCCCGCATAAAAAGATTTAAAATAAATGGATTGGAAAATACAATCAATAAAAGAATACCGGTGATGATACATTTCTTTTTTCGCTTTGAATTTCTGATAAAGATTCCGATTAATAAAAAAGCAATGATCCAATTTAAAGGAGAGAAAATGAAATAAAGAATTTTTGAGAAGATAAAAAACATGCAGTCTTGTTCTATTCCGGCAAACATAAAAAATATTATTGTTTAACCCGCAAAAATATTTTTATGTAATAGGACACAATGTGTCTGAGACACATTGTGTCCTATTGCTTTTTTTATTATCTTTGTTAGCTCATATTTTAATTAATCACACATGCATTTTGAAAATTTCCAGGTAGGCAAACCTGTTACAGGTAAAGACTTTATCGGGCGCGAAGAAGAATTAAAGCTTATGCTCCAATTATTGGCACAAGGACAAAGCATTGTACTTATTGCTCCGCGCAGGTATGGAAAAACATCTCTTGTCCGTGAAGTTCTAAGACGCCTTGACAATAAAAGATTTTATACATCATATATTGATTTGTTTTCCAACCCTACCATGGATGGATTGGCAGCTGATATTACTCAGGAAGTTTTATCAAACAAGAGGCTTGATAAGGCTTTCAGTCAATTCATGAAAAACATCAAAGAAATTGTAAAGAATGTAGAATTCCGTCATGAGGTTGATCAGAATGAATTTATTCTTCACTTTAATAACCCGCATCATAATGCCAACGAACTGCTTTCAGAAAGCGTTGATTTTATCGAACGGTTTGCAAAAAAAAATGACAAACACATCATAACGGCTTTTGATGAATTCGGTGATCTTGCAAAATACGGAAGTGACAAAATTGTAAAATTATTCCGCTCTAAAATGCAGACACATAAACATGCAACATATATTTTTTCCGGCAGCTATGAATCGGTAATGAATGAATTGTTTGTTTCACCACGGTCGCCCTTCTATCGCTTTGCACGCATAATCCAATTGCGTGGAATTAATAAAGATACGTTGTCAGGGCATATTATCAATAAACTGAAAGAGAATAAGCAGAGCATTACTGATGATGCGCTGAATCTTCTTTATGATTTTACCGTGGGGCATCCGTACTATACGCAACTTATGCTACAGCAAATAGTTCTTTTTTACCAGGATAAAAAAGTAATTGATAAAAAGGAGGTGGAGCAAATTAAAAAAGACCTGCTGGTTATTGAAATGAATTACATTGAAAAAACATGGGAAGAGCTTTCCAAAATAAAAGAATCTGTTCCGGTTCTTTTGGCGCTCGCTTCAAAGCAACAATCCATATACACCGCTACAGCGAGGCATCCTGTAAATACTTCACGTGCATTGCGAAAACTGGTGAATAACGGAATCATATACAAACAAGACAGCAGCTATCATTTCAATGACCCACTCCTCCAATACTGGATTACTGAAAACCTTATCAGGTAAGAGTTTTACAATAGGACACAATGTGTCTCATACACATTGTGTCCTATGCTTTAAACTCAATAAAACTGATGCTCAAAACTTGCACTGAAATTAATTCAGAAAACCAACTGGCGATTATTTATATTTGCAAATGAAGGAAAAGAAAGAAGAAAATGGAACAAGTTGAAACGTATAAGCCCAAGCATAAAATCCGTATTGTAACTGCTGCATCTTTATTTGACGGGCATGATGCTTCCATTAATATCATGCGAAGAATAATCCAGGCAAGTGGCGCAGAAGTAATTCATTTGGGGCATGATCGCAGCGCCCAGGAAGTTGTTGAGTGTGCTATACAAGAAGATGCAAATGCAATTGCCATGACTTCTTATCAAGGAGGGCATGTAGAGTATTTTAAATACATGTTTGATTTACTCAAAGAACGCGGTTGCAGTCATATAAAAATTTTCGGAGGCGGAGGCGGAACCATTTTACCAGAGGAAATTAAGGAATTGCAGGCTTACGGAATAGCAAGAATCTATCATCCTGATGACGGTCGTACAATGGGTTTGCAGGGTATGATAAACGATATGCTGATGAAATGTGATTTTGCAACCGGAATAAATCTTAACGGTGAAGCGAATGAACTCATCAGAAAAAATCCGAAAGCAATTGCCACTTTAATTTCCTGTGCAGAAAACAATCATGCAGAATTTGAAAAGTTTTATCCTTCTATTCAAAAACAAATTGTAAACGGATCTCCCGATTCCAAAATCAAAACTCCTGTACTTGGGATAACAGGAACTGGCGGATCCGGAAAATCTTCTCTTATTGATGAATTGGTTCGAAGATTTTTATTAGAGTTCAAAGAAAAAACAATTGCGATTATTTCGGTTGATCCGTCTAAAAGAAAGACTGGCGGAGCTTTATTAGGAGACAGAATAAGAATGAATTCCATTCGCAATGCGCGTGTATTTATGCGTTCTCTTGCTACCCGTCAAAGCAATCTCGCTTTGAGTGTACATGTAAAAGAAGCTGTGGATGTGGTAAAAGCTGCACATTATGATTTGGTTATTCTTGAGACATCAGGAATTGGTCAAAGTGATACCGAAATTACTGATCACAGCGATGTTTCATTATATGTGATGACTCCTGAATATGGAGCAGCAACGCAATTGGAAAAAATTGACATGCTTGATTTTGCAGATATAATTGCGTTAAACAAATTTGACAAACGCGGAGCAATGGATGCTTTGCGCGATGTAAAAAAGCAGTACAAGCGAAATCATAAATTATTTTATATTCCTGATGAAAAAATTCCAGTCTTTGGAACCATTGCATCGCAATTCAATGATTCGGGAATGAATCAACTTTACAAATCTGTGATGAATGTTATTGCTGAAAAAACAGGTTCTGATCTAAAAAGCAATTATCATGTATCTGAAGAGATGAGTGAAAAAATTTACATCATTCCTCCTCATCGCACACGTTACCTCTCCGAAATTTCTGAAAACAATCGCTCTTATGATAAATGGGCAGAGGAGCAAAGTAACCTTGCTCAACAACTTTATTCTCTTTATGAAACAATTCAATTATTAGAAAAATCAATAATTGTTTCAGAGTTAAAAAATAAATACGCTGAACTTGAAAGAAGTTTTGATGGTAATAATAAAAAATTGCTCGAAGAATTTCCTTCTAAAGTTGAGTCTTATAAAAAAGATTTCTATGAATTTAAAGTTCGGGAAAAAGTTTTAAAAATAAAAACGTTTGAAGAATCGCTTTCGCGAAATAAAATTCCGAAAGTTGTTTTTCCAAAATATAAAGCATGGGGCGATTTATTGAAATGGATTTTGCAGGAAAATGTTCCCGGGGAATTTCCTTTTACTGCCGGTGTGTTCCGTTTCAAACGCGAAGGAGAAGATCCCACGCGAATGTTTGCGGGCGAAGGCTGCCCGGAAAGAACCAACAAACGTTTCCATTATGTCTCGCTTGGCTTGCATGCAAAGCGATTATCAACTGCATTTGACTCGGTAACGCTTTATGGTCACGATCCTGATAATCGTCCTGATATTTATGGAAAAATAGGTAACAGCGGTGTGAGCATTTGCTGCCTGGATGATGCAAAAAAATTATACAGCGGGTTTAATTTATGCAATCCGGCTACTTCTGTCTCTATGACGATTAACGGTCCCGCTTCAATTATTGCAGCTTATTTTATGAATGCAGCTATAGATCAACAGTGCGAATTGTACATCAAACAAAATGGTTTGGAAAAAGAAGTCGAGAAAAAAATTGGAGCGATTTATAAAGAGAATAAAGCGCAACGACCAAAATACAATTACGAAATTCCTGAAGGTAATGACTGTTTAGGATTAATGCTTCTTGGAGTTACAGGTGACCAGGTTCTTCCAAAAGATGTGTATGAAAAAATTAAAGCGAAAACGTTGTCACAAGTTCGTGGTACTGTTCAGGCAGATATTTTAAAAGAAGACCAGGCTCAAAATACTTGTATATTCTCCACAGAATTTTCTCTGCGTTTAATGGGTGATATGCAACAATATTTTATTGATGAAAATATCCGCAACTTTTATTCTGTTTCCATTTCCGGTTATCATATTGCTGAAGCCGGAGCAAATCCAATTTCACAATTGGCTTTTACATTGAGCAATGGTTTCACTTACGTGGAATATTATTTAAGCCGTGGAATGGACATCAATGCATTCGCACCAAACTTATCTTTCTTTTTCTCCAATGGAATTGATCCTGAATATTCAGTTATTGGTCGTGTGGCAAGAAAAATCTGGGCGAAGGCAATGAAATTAAAATACAAAGCCAACGAACGTTCTCAAATGCTGAAGTATCATATTCAAACTTCAGGACGTTCATTACATGCACAGGAAATTGATTTCAATGATATACGAACTACATTGCAAGCGCTTTATGCAATTTATGATAACTGCAATTCACTTCACACGAATGCGTATGATGAAGCAATCACAACACCAACTGAAGAAAGTGTTCGCAGAGCCATGGCAATTCAGTTAATTATTAACCGTGAATTAGGTTTGGCAAAAAATGAAAATCCGTTGCAGGGTTCTTTCATCATTGAAGAATTAACGGACCTCGTTGAAGAAGCTGTACTGTTAGAGTTTGATAAAATAACAGAACGCGGTGGTGTTCTTGGCGCGATGGAAACCATGTATCAGCGCGGAAAAATTCAGGAAGAAAGCTTGTATTATGAAACATTAAAACATTCCGGTGAATATCCCATCATCGGTGTAAATACTTTTTTATCAAGTAAAGGGTCACCAACCATTCTTCCGAGAGAAGTTATCCGTGCAACAGAAAAAGAAAAGGAAGAACAGATTACTACTTTAAAAGAATTGCATAAAAGAAATGCTCCTGTAAAGGATAAAATGCTGCACGATTTGCAACACGCAGCAATTGCCAATCACAATATGTTTGAGCAGTTGATGGAGGTTTCAAAAAATTGTTCTCTTGGGCAGATAACAAATGCGTTGTTTGAAGTGGGGGGGCAATATAGAAGGAATATGTAACCATCTGAGAAAATTAAAATATAGCAATTTACAAATTGAAATAATATTCGAAGATGCAGTAAATGAGAATTGAAATATTACATGAGCTTTCATTACTGGAAGAACAAAAACAAATTAAAATTCTTTACGCAGTTGAAAGTGGAAGCAGGGCTTGGGGGTTTGCATCTACAAATAGTGATTGGGATGTAAGGTTTATTTATATTCACAAAACAGATTGGTACTTGTCAATTGGTGACAAAAAAGATAACATAGAAAAGATATTGCCAAATGAAATTGACTTAGCCGGATGGGAAATCAGGAAAGCATTAAATCTTTTTAAAAAATCAAATCCGCCAATGCTTGAATGGTTGAGAAGTCCATTGATTTATAAGGAAACATATTCTACTGCACAAGAACTTCGTCAACTTTCGGCAGAATATTTTAATCCAAAATCATGCTTATATCATTACCTTCACATGGCTAAAGGGAATTTCAAAATGTACTTGCAAAAAGAAACTGTCCGGGTAAAAAAATATTTTTATGTTCTTAGACCAATACTTGCTTGCCGTTGGATTGAACGAACGAATGACATGGCACCTATGGAATTTAAAATATTGATGGATACTCAGATTGAAGATCAGAAATTGAAATCAGAAATCGAAAATCTATTGAAAAGAAAAATAAAAGGTGACGAGTTAAATGATGAACCACGCATTCAAATACTGAATGATTTTATTCAAGAACAAATAAATTATTATTCTGACTTTTTGGAAAAATTTGAATTCTCTAATAAACCTAAAATAAAAAAACTTGATGATTTATTTATAAGGAATCTGATAGAAGTTAATGGATCAAAAATTTAATTAAAAAAAATATATATCTTAAAAAAAATAATCAGTTGAAAAATTAAAAAATCTGATTCAAATGCCACAACTAAAACTCAAAACCCGACTGCACCGCGAAGACATCAAAGGCGCCTGGACTTATTTAGTAGTAAGAGATGCCTCTGAAGTTTTTGGTTCTAACACAAATATTCCTGTTAAAGGAACTATTGACAATTATGCAATAGAAGGAACATTACAACCTCGCGGTGATGGATCACATTGGTTTGCGGTTAAAAAAGAAGTCCGTGATGCAATCGGTAAATCAATTGGAGAAACTGTAGATGTTTTATTTGAAGATAATACAGTTTCAATTTTGCAAGAATCTGATAATTCTAAAAAATCAATTTCAAAAAATAAAAAATCTGATTCGGATTCAAAAAATAAAAAAAAGCAATTTTTCTCACGCAAAAAAAAGTAAAAATTAAAAAATGAAACTAAACGGTTCCAATGTTACCATTATGGTAAAAGACATAGATACATCCATCTCATTTTATGAATCCATCGGTTTAAAATTAAAACAACGATGGGACAATCACTACGCCATGGTTGAAGCACCCGGCATTACATTGGGAATTCATCCCGGAGGAAGTTCAACATCTTCTTCAGGAAGCATTTCCATCGGATTTATGATTGATAGTTGTGAAGAAACAAAAGCGATGCTGACGAAACTAAACATTCCGGCTACCGAGCAGGATGACGGCAAGTCTGGAATTTATCTTCATTTCAAAGATCCTGATGGAACAACATTATATTTTGTACAGCCAAAGTGGTAATGGAAGTCATTTTTATTTGTTGTCAATAACCTGAAAATTTAAATTATGCCAATTATTTTTATTACCGGTTCTACTGCCGGATTTGGAAAAGCCATTGCCATCAAATTCGCTGAGCATGGTTATGATATTATAATAAATGGAAGAAGAACCGAAGAGCTTAAAAAATTAGAAGATGAAATAAAGAACACGTTTGGTGTAAAAGTTTTTTCTCTTCCGTTTGATGTGCGTGACAGAAATGCTGTTGAAGCATCCATTCATAATTTACCTCATGACTGGAAAAATATTGATGTGCTGGTAAATAATGCCGGACTTGCACAGGGATTGTCCACAATACAAGAAGGGGATATTGATGATTGGGAAGTTATGATTGATACAAATATTAAAGGGTTGCTTTATGTTTCGAGAGCTATTATGCCCTTAATGATTGCTAATAAAAAGGGTCACATCATCAATCTAAGTTCCATTGCAGGAAAGGAAGCTTACATGAAGGGAAACATTTATTGCTCTACAAAATTTGCAGTAGATGCCCTCACAAAATCCATGCGTATTGATTTGCTGGAGCATAAAATAAGAGTCACCTCTATTAGTCCGGGAGCTGCAGAAACAGAATTTTCCATAGTACGATTTAAGGGTGATGCTGAACGTGCAAAAAAGACCTATTCAGGATATGAGCCGCTTAAAGCAGAAGACATTGCTGAGGTAGTTTATTTTGCTGCATCACGCCCTGCTCACGTTTGCTTGAATGATATTGTGATGACTCCTACTGCACAAGCGAATACTTCGTACATTTTAAAGAAACCTGTTTAAGTTTTTCATTTTAAAATTTTTGAAATATTCTCTAACAAAATTATTATGCGATTCAAATTACCAATAACTATTTTTCTTTTGATATTTTGTTTGTTCCTTTTCTCCTGCAATTCAAAAAAAATGGCTGATGTTATTTACTATAACGGAACAGTTTATACGGTTGACAGCAGTTTCACTATTGCACAGGCTTTTGCTGTAACAGATGGAAAAATTATTGATGTGGGAACAAATGAGCAAATAAAAAAAAATGATGCAAAAGAAAAAATTGATCTGAATGGAAAAACGGTTTATCCCGGATTTATTGATCCGCATAGCCATTTTTATGGGTATTCAACTGATATGTTGAAATGCAATTTGTATGGAACAAAATCTTTTGAGGATATGTTAGAAAAAGTGAAATCTTTTTCGATTACAAATAAATTCAACTGGATTCTTGGCAGAGGATGGGATCAGAATGATTGGGATAAAAAAGAATTTCCTGATAAGAAAATTCTCGACAGTTTGTTTCCTAACACTCCTGTTTATCTAATGCGTGTTGATGGGCATGCAACTCTTTGCAATCAAAAAGCATTGGATATTGCAGGTATTGTTCCACAAACAAAAATTGCCGGGGGAAGCGTAGAAGTAGAAAATGGAAAATGTTCCGGCATTTTAATTGATAATGCTGTTGATAGTTTGAAAAAATTTATTCCTCATTTTACCGATGAGGTTATTGCCGAAACTTTAGAAAGAGGTGAAAAAAATTGTTTTGAAGTTGGCTTGACAACGGTTTGTGATGCGGGGCTGCCACGCGACAGTCTTGAAACACTTGATTCACTTCAAAAAGCAGGAAAATTAAAAATCAGAATTTATGCAATGATCTCTTTTGAAGATGCCGATAAAAAATATTATTTCGCAAAAGGAAAATCCAAAACAGATCGCTTGAATATTTGTTCGTTTAAAATTTATGCTGATGGAGCGCTTGGTTCGCGTGGCGCTTGTTTGCTTCAACCTTATGCTGACAAGCCGGATTATTATGGAATGTTATTGCACGATGTAAATTATTTTAAAGATGCTGCAAGGGAAATTTACGATAATGGATTTCAATTGTGCACACATGCCATTGGTGATTCTGCAAATCGGTTAATGCTGAATGTTTATGGAGAAGTTTTAAAAGAAAAAAATGACAGGCGCTGGCGGATTGAACATTGTCAGAATATAAATGAAAATGATTTTGATTTATTCGGAAAGTATTCTATTATTCCCTCAGTGCAGCCAACACATGCAACTTCTGACATGTATTGGATTGAAACAAGATTGGGAAAAGAAAGAATGAAAGGTGCCAATGCATACAAGCAATTAATGGAACAAAATGGAATGATTGCAAACGGAAGTGATTTTCCTGTTGAAAGCATTAATCCCCTTTTTGGTTTTTATGCAGCTGTAGTCAGAAAAGATCAGAATAATTTTCCTGAAAACGGTTTCCAAATGGAGAATTCTTTAACAAGGGAAGAAGCATTAAAAGGAATGACCATCTGGGCTGCATACGCAAACTTTGAAGAAAAAGAAAAAGGAAGCATTGAAAAAGGAAAATTTGCCGACTTTGTAATTCTTGAAGATGATATTATGAAAATCGCTCCCGAAAAAATTTTCTCAGTAAAAGTAAAAGCAACTTATTTGAACGGGGAAAAAGTTTTTTAAAACTAAAGTTTTACCATAGGTGCATTACAGGTAATTGGCAAGCCAATATCCGGATGATAAGTAAAATTAATTGTAAGATTAGTTCCTGAAACTGTAATTTCACCTTCTACAGAATCTATCCCATTTGTAATAGCTGAATTAAAAATATATTTCCCATTACTTAAGACAGCTTTAATTACAATGTTATAAAATGTGTTCAATGTCAGAGTATCATAAGTTGAATTTGTGTTGACTTGCATTGTATCTGAAAAATTTGCACCGCTATTGCATGTTGCATCTATTTTGTAATTTCCATCCGCTTTTACCCCTTCAACTACCCTTGAAAGCTTGGTTGCCTGATTATGTGCTTTATCTTCTACCGTGTAATAAATTAAATAATGACCGGGCTGGTTAACATTTACATTTGAGGCAACCACAATCTTGCTTGTAATATCTCCATCTTTATCATCGGATGCAGTTGCTCCCGGATCGTCATAAGTGGAAACAGTTTTTACAATCAATGAATCCGGATTTTTGCCAAGCATTGTGATTACCGGTGCAGTATCATCTTTGCTGCACGATAAAAAGAAACTGCTAATGCTAAAAGAAACGAGAATTAAGTTTTGTGATTTCATGGATGATAATTTTAACAAGAACGCTAATTTATTAAATTTAGAATATTTGTTTTTGATTGTTTTGAGGGCCGTAATTTCTGAATTCAAAATCAATTTAAAGATTAAATCCAATTTATATCTGATATATTTAATATTCGTTCACTAAGTCATAAATTATAACTTAGTGCAATGTACTTACCTGAAATAAGTGCTACTTGTAAAATGTTTTTTATATTTTTCAATGTTTACGCCACTTAAAGCATTTTTTACCCATATTTTCTGCCCGTTTACCAAATATATTATCATTTGAGATATATGAACACATAAATTGCGAACTTATTTTAAAATCATTTACCCGATGAAATTTAAATTTTACAAAAAATTCAATTCTTCTTTTTGTTATCACTTCAGAAAGCATTCGGTTTTCGCTGCTTTTAGTCTTATTATGATGTGTTCAAATGTGCGACTTTTTGCACAAACATTTCCGTCAAACTTCAGCCCCTCTTTATTCATGGGAGGATGGAACTCGGTAGAAGGATTCCGTTTTGATTTGACCGGGCAAATGTATGTTTGGGAAAAAGACGGAAGAGTTTGGGTGGTAGATACAAACGGAATAAAGATTACTCCCGCTTTACTTGATATCAGCGAAGAAGTTGGCGGATGGCGCGATCACGGCTTAAATGGATTCGTGCTTGATCCTAACTTCAGAACCAACGGATATTTTTATCTCGAATATACAGTGGATCGTCATTACCTCATGAAATACGGCACTGGAAATTACAATGCAACTACCAATGAATATTATAATGCTACAATAATTCGCGTAACAAGATATACAGCTAATGCTGCAACTAACTTCACTACTACGATAGCAGGAAGCCGATTGGTGCTGATCGGTGAAACAAGAAAAACCGGTATCCCTTTGTTGCATGAATCGCACAGTGGCGGACAATTGGCTTTCGGAACAGATGGCTCTTTGCTGCTTACGACTGGTGACGGTGCAAGCTATAATGTGACTGATGTAGGAAGTTCATCCGATACTTATTGGAGCCAGGGACTAACGGATTCGATTATACGTCCAAAAGAAAATGTCGGAGCTTTCCGGTCTCAAATGGTGGATTGTTTAAACGGCAAGTTGCTGAGAATTGATCCTGCAACAGGTGACGGGCTGCCGACAAACCCATATTATGATCCATCCAATCCGCGTTCAGCGAAATCAAGAGTATGGTGCCTGGGATTGAGAAATCCGTTCCGAATGACTTTCAAAACGGGTACAGGAACCACAGATATTACAGCCGGCAACCCGGGTATTTTTTACATTGGTGATGTAGGCTGGGGTACCTTTGAAGATGTAAATGTGGCATACGGACCAGGATTGAATTTCGGTTGGCCAAAATTTGAAGGTCTGACTATTCATTCAGGTTATCAGGCATCAACCGTATATAACCAGGATGCTCCTAACCCTTTGTATGGTGTTGGCGGATGTACGCAACAATATTTTCAGTTCAAAGAATTATTGATTCAGGATACACTCACCTCAAATCCCTCGTGGCGGAATCCATGCAATTCATCGCAGCAAATTCCATCCACGCTTTACCGGTTTAAGCATGCGCGTCCTGCAATAGATTATCAGCATGGTTCATCTCATGCGAGAACAGGAATATGGAACGGAACCAGCGCTTCACAAATTGATCTGAACCAATCAGGCTCTCCTGTTCCGGGTCCTGTTTTTCCGGGAAATGCCGCTGCAGGGAGTGCATGGTACACAGGAACAAAATATCCGGTTGTATATCAGAACACTTATTTCCAAGCTGATTATGGTCAAAGCTGGATAAAGAATATTAAATTCAAAGCTAATAACATCACGCCTGATTCAGTTAAAACTTTCGGAGATAATTTAGGTCCTGTTGTATTTATTGAATACAATCCAAAAGATCAATGGCTTTATTATGTGCAGTACCCTTCGAATATTTATAAACTGACTTACAATATCTCGGTTAACAATCCTCCTACAGCAGTCGCTTCTCAGGATGCTATATATGGAATGAAACCTTTGGTTGTAAATTTCACAGGAAGCAATTCCACCGACCCTGAAAATCAAGCGCTGACTTATTCCTGGAATTTTGGTGACGGCACTGCTAACAGCGCTTCGGCAAATACTTTTCATACATTTAATCCTTTAACAAACAACCCTGTTGCTTTTACTGTGACGCTGACTGTTACAGATAACATCGGACAAACATCAGTAAAGACGTTGAAGGTTTATGTAAACGATACTCCCCCAGTTGTTTCTATAACAAGTTTTAATAATGGTGATTTATTCACCATGTCTCATTTAACAAATAAGCTCTTGCAGGCAAGTGTTTTTGATAGTGAGAGTCCGGACCATGATCTAAGCTATAGCTGGACCACATTTTTGCATCATAATAATCATGAGCATCCGGAATCTTCAGATACTAATAGGGTTACTACAACGGTAATATCTCCTGTTGGATGTGATGGAAACACTTACTATTATAGAATTGAATTAACAGTAAAAGATCCAATTGGTCTTGCAACTACTGTTCAGGGAATATTATATCCTGCTTGTGATCCGCCTGTACCCGATTTCTCAGGAAATATAACTACAGGTTGTCCTGGTCAGCAAGTAAATTTTACAGACTCATCTTCTAATTTACCTGATTCATGGTCGTGGTCATTTCCCGGAGGAAATCCTTCCGCGTCAACTTTGCAGAATCCTTCTGTTCTTTATCCCACAGGAGGAACTTATGATGTTTCACTAACGGCTACAAGCACTCGTGGAAGTAATTCTACCACAAAATCAGGTTATATTATTATCAATGTGCGGCCAAATGCTTCTATAAGCCCTTCAGGTATTGATTCGGTTTGTTCTAATCAACAAGTTCTGCTTAGTGCGAATGTAGGAGCAAGTCTTGGGTATCAATGGATAAAAGGCGGTGTTGAAATTGCAGGCGCCACCAATCAAACTTACAATGCTGTTAATTCGGGAAAATATAATGTAAGGGTTACTCGCACCACAACAGGCTGCAACAGGACATCTTCAGCTAAAAAAGTTGTTTATCGGACTGTGCCTGCAGTCATCACTCCTGGCGGACCTACAGTATTTTGTGCCGGAGATAGCGTTGTGCTGTCTGCAAATGCCGGTGCTTTTACCTATCAATGGAAAAAACACACTTCTGATATTCCAAATGCAACGGACATTAATTACACAGCTAAAACAGGGGGAAATTATAAAGTTAAAGTTACTGATGCCTTTGGATGTACAAAAGTTTCGTCTACAGTCGCTGTAACAATTAATTGTAAATTGATTGATAGTGAAAATGAAAGCAAAAGCGCGTTTGGAGCTGTTATTAGTCCAAATCCTGTACATGGAAATGCCGTGTTAAAAATATCCATGCCTTCTAATGAAACAATAAGCATAAAAATTTATGATGCAATCGGGAAAGAAATAAATGTGTTGATTGAAAACTTAATAATGAATAAAGGAGAGAATGAAGTGAAATTTGATGCTTCAACTTTCCCCTCCGGTATTTATTTTGTAAAAATATCTTATGGTGTCCAATCAAAAACTTTAAAGTTAATGGTTGGTATCCGGGAATAATTGGTAAATGCTTTTCTTTGGAGTTAACCTGCTCTTTCATGGGGGCAGGTTTTTTTTATTTTATAGGTTATGCTTCAATTAAGGCTTTCTAAGCCAGCAATTCCCAAAGATTTTCAGGACATTAAAAATAAGATATTAAGTCTTTCTACAAGAAATTCAATCGATCCATAAACGCATCCTTATAAGATTTTCCGACAGGAATTGTTTTATCACCTATCAGTACCGTATTTTCATCCAAGACATTTATTTTTTCAATCGGGATGATGTAAGAACGATGCACACGTAAAAACTTTTTTGGCGGCAGCTTCATTTCGATATCACGCATGGTAGAATGAACAATGAACTGGTCATCGTTGGTCTGGATAACTACATAATTATCCATTGCCTGAATCCACTGCACATTTTCCAAATGGACTTTCACGAGCATGGAGCCCTTTTTTACGAAAAACGAAGTTTGAATAACCAGGTTATCAAAGGGAATTATTTCCGACTGTGCTGCAGATTCAATCTCTTTATTTGCAACAGCAGTTTCACCGGACACATTTTGTCTTATCACAAATGCACTTCCGATCAAATGATTTTTTTCATCTTTAACAGGTGAAGAAGTAACCGTTCCTTTAAATGTAGAATTGTCACGCGGAAGCGTAAGGGTTACATTTTCAAGATTGAGCATGGAACCACTTTTCAACAGTTCTTGAAATGATTCCTGGTTGAAAAACTGTTTTTCATTGTTTGCAAAACGTATCAATGTAGAAATTTCTTTTCCCATTGATGATTCTTCACCGTAACCGGTAATGCTTGCAGCTTTAGGGTTCAGGAATGATATTTTACATTCATTATCTGTTATAAGAATGGCTTCATCTAATTGAGTGAGAGCATTTGCATAAAGATTTTTATTGGCCCGCAATTGCTGCACTGTTTTGAAATTATGAAGTGCCATTTCAACAGTTGAAAGCAAATCGGCTTCATTAAATGGTTTTATCAGGTAACCATAAGGTTCTGTTAATTTAGCCCGTTCAACAGTGGTTTTGTCAGCGTAAGAGGTTAAAAAAATTACCGGAAGGTCGTATTCAGTTTTTATCCGTTCCGCAATTTGAATTCCATCCATATCGCCCTTCAGACGGATGTCGAGAAAAACAAGATCGGGTTTCACTTCATCCAGTTTGTCAAATGCAATAACGGCAGAAGAGGCTGTGGCAGGGACATCATAGCCTAAACGAATCAGTGTATTCTGAATATCTTTAGCCACTATATTTTCATCTTCCACAACAAGAATTTTTGTTTTTTTCATGGATGTTTTTGTTTTGTTAATCAGGTTAAGAATATTAATGAATGCAATTATCGAAAAAAAAAATTAAAAATAAACTAAATTTTCAATTAAAGATATGAACACATTCCATAAAACAAGCATTAAACCTGCAATTTAGAATGAGGAACCTCTTCTTTCATCATGTTTTTTTTCTAAACTCAATTATAAAAGTAGCACCATTTGTTTTATCTAATTTAATAGTTCCTTCCAATTGATCTGTTAAAGCCAGCACCAATTGCATTCCCAATGATTCTGCGTTTTCGAGCATGAATTCTGGAGGAAACCCTATTCCGTTATCACGGATCACGAGGCGACAATAGTTATTTTCTAATTCATGAAAACTAATAAACACTTTTCCGTACTGTTTATTTTCAAATGCATATTTTAAAGAATTCGTGACCAGTTCATTCAGAATAAGTCCACAGGGAACAGCGGTATCAATATCAAGGGATATTTTTTCAGAATCAATTACTAATTCTACCTGAGTCTGTTTAATCCCGAGCGAAAGAGCTAAATTTTCGGTCAGTCTTTTTATGTATTCATCAAAATCAATTTTAGAAGTTCCGTCCGACTGATAAAACCGTTCATGAATTAACGCCATAGATTTCACCCTGTCCTGCCCTTCTTTGAATGCTTTATATGCTTCTTTATCTGTAATATAGCTCGATTGCAGGTTGAACAGGCTGATAATGATTTGTAAATTATTTTTTACCCGATGATGAATTTCTTTTAATAACATTCCTTTTTCGTTGAGCGATTCTCTGATCTGCTCTTCCATCATTTTCCGATAAGTAATATCTGTATCAATCACAACAATATTTCTCAGTTTTCCTTCATCATTAAAAATTGGATTAAGTGTGGATGATACCCAAGCAGTTTCACCATTTTTTTTATTTAAAACCGATTCATAAACAGAAGAATGTTTTTTGGAAATACAATCCTCAAGCACATCTTTTATTTCTGTGTTCGTGGAAACTTCAAAAATAGTTTTGCCTTTTGCTTTTTTATAATCCGTAACGTTGTAGCCTGTTAGTTTTGTAAACCCTTCATTCACCCATTCCAATTCTTTATTTTCGTCATAAATCATAACGGCATTATCGGTTTCGCTTGCCACTAATGAAAGTTTAGCCAGCTCCAGGTTTTTTGCTTTCAGTTCCTGAGTTCTCAATTCGACTTTTTTCCGAAGCAGATTTTGAGAACGTTTTAGATTTGCAGTTCTTAATTTGAGAAATAAAAATACAATTCCTGCAGAAGCCACTAAACAAAGAAAATAGAAAAAATTTGTTTCCCAAAAAGGAGGAGTAATTTCAAAATCGTAAGAAACAGGATTGGACCAGTCTTTTAAATTAGCGCTTGCTTTAACTTTGAAAATATATTTGCCTGGAGGAATGTTTGAATAATTTGCAATCATCTGCTTGGTTGGTGGCGACCAGTCATCTTCAAATCCCTCGAGCATAAAACGATATTGTACCTCGTCCGGTTGAGTGAGGTAAACTCCTGAAAAGAAAAAGCTGAGGTAATTATCATCATACTTAAAAACAGGATTCTCGGGTAAGCCAGTTTTGATATTGAGAGCAAAATGTTTTTTTTTCCAATCTGCATTTTTAAGGAACAACTGAATATTGGTAATGCTTACTAAAGGAACTGACTGCCTTCCGATTCCCGATTTGAGATTATACTTGATAGCGCCATTGACACTTCCGAACCAAACATTGCCATCGCGGTCACCGCATGCTGCATTGGTTTCAACTCCAAAGTATCCGTTGCTTTTATCAAAATGAACAATAAATAATTTATGCTCCTTAAGATAATAAGCCCAATTGATGCAGTCAATTCCCTCTGGGGTACCAAGCCATAGATTTTTGTTATTATCTAAAAAATTGAAAAACACTCTATCATTAATGAGCCCATTGCTTCTGTTAATCTGAGTAATAGGTTCCGATTTATTATTCCTGGAAAATTTTATGATTCCAAAATCGTATGTACTAATAATCATATTTCCCTCATCATCCTGGATAAGGGAAGTAACAGGTGCTTTGGGAAGGTTGTATAGATCATTAAAACTGACAGCAGAATCCCCATTCAGATAATAAGCCCCTTTCAAAGTCCCGATCCAAACTACTCCTTTACTATCTTCAAAAATCTTCCGGACGTTTTCACACATCAAACCATTTAGAGCATTTATTTTTTTCAGATCATTTTTTCTTCGGATAAAAATTCCTTTATCTGTTCCGTAATAAAACACACCATTCCGATTTTCGAAGATACAATAGGTATTCTGACCAATCAGATAAGGAATCGAATATTGAATTTCATTCTTGTTAAGGTCTAAACGCGCAGGACCTGTCGTGGTGCCGAGCCAATAATATCCCTCCTTATCGCGGCAGATGTCTCTGACAGATGTAGCGTTTATGGTTTCATTTGTTTTTATCGTATGAACTAATTTTCCGTCATAATAATTAATTCCGCCTGTCACAGTTCCGAAAAAAATATTATTTGATGAGTCAGCATATACAGAAAGAATACTGTTATTGGTTAAGCCATCATTAGAGGTAAATGTAATAAAACGATCCCCGGTATATTTGCTAAGTCCGTTGGTAGTTCCAAACCAAAAATTTCCCTCTACATCTAAAATGGATGACAAAACATTATTGTTTGACAAACCATCTTGATGTGTCAGATGTATAAACACTGAATCTTCAAGATAACTAACCCCACCACCGTCTGATGAGAACCATAAACGATCTTTTGCGTCTTCTATAATATCCTTCACATCATTATCTCCAAGTCCGTTTTGCGAAAAGAAATTTGTAAATTTTTTTCCGTCAAAGCGTGAAATTCCCTGCTTGGTACCAATCCAGATATTTTTATCATGTGATTGGGTGATGCAGTAACAAATATTGTTTACCAAGTCATTATCAATGGTATAATTGGTAAACTTTTTTCCATCAAATTTACTGATACCATTAATGGTACTGATCCAAATATTTCCTGCATCATCAGGGTAAATTGAATAAACCGTATTGTTCACCAAGCCTGAACGTGTGGTAAAACTCGTTATTTTTTTTCCATCATACCTATTGAGACCATCCTGTGTTCCGATCCAGATATTTCCCCGGCTATCTTCACAGATAGCATTCACAACGTCACTCAACAAACCATCATTCAGAGTTAAAAACTGAAAATCAGTTCCGTTAAACATGCATACACCTTTACGACTAATTCCTAACCAGATATTTCCTTTCCTATCGGAAGTAATACATTTTACTGAGTTATTAGAAAGAATATTATCCTGGCTGAATTTTGTAAAATTTTTGCCGTCAAAAGTACAGGCTCCATTCATGGTTCCTATCCATAACTTACCTGTTTGATCCTGGAAAATATCATTTATCTGATTGTTCGGCAACCCGTCAGCGACCGTATAGGTTGTAAAATTATATTTTTGTGCAAATAAAAAATTTATTGAAAATGTTTGGAGAATTAAAAATATCCGTATATTTGTTTGCTTCATTCCATGATGCAGAGCGAGTTTCAAAAGCTTTTTAAAAATGACAAAAATAAAAGCATGAATAATTTTACCCTTCATTATCTTAATTTCACCGCTCTTTTTGACAAATTGGTCAAATTAATTTTAATGGATAAATTATTAATTTTACTTTTGAATCGGAGCAAATTAAAAAATTTATAGAACATAAACTGAAATAAATTAAAAAAATAAATAAATATAATCAAATCTTAAAACCAACAAAATTATGAAAATGAGTACAAAATTAATGAAATCACGAATATTAATCACAGGATTAATATTCTTATCGTTTGCCTTTAAATCATTCGGACAATCTGCCAACATTGTAGGTCCGACACTCAATTGCCAGGGCACTCCCCTTACACTTACAGTTAACATCAATGGATTGACAGCACCGTATGCATATCTTTGGACTAATGGAGCAACTACTTCTACAGTAACTATTAGCAATAACAGTCTGTTGAGGGTAGCAGTTGTCGGAACCAATGCATCAGGTAATTTGCAAACAGTTCAAAGCCCATTCAGGTTTTTTCTATTTTTACCTGCACCTAATGCAACCATTACTCCGAGTGGACCAACCACTTTTTGCACAGGAGGAAGTGTTAATTTAGTTGCTACAGGGGGAAATTTTTTCAGTACCTTCTTATGGAGCACAGGTCAGGTTACGCAAGCAATACATGTAACTACTGCAGGAACATATACAGTAACTATCACTTCTGGCATTACGGGATGTGCCGGTATTTCAGCTCCGGTAACTGTCACCGTTGCAAATATTGTTGCATCAATTGCAGCCAGCGGACCAACAACATTATGTCCGGGACAAACCGTAGATTTAACCGCTAATGGAGGAACATCTTCTAGTACGTATTTATGGAGCAGTGGTGAAACTACGCAAACTATCACGGCTGGGTCAAGCGGCAATTATGATGTCACTATCTCTGATCCTTCGGGTTGTTCGGGAACTGCAACCCAGACTGTTGAAGTTCTTGACCCCGCTTACGAACCTAAATTTACTGCTGACGGACCAATCGTTTTCTGTAAGCCCGGAAGTGTAACTTTAACTGCCGATCCTGGATTTTCAGATTATTTATGGTCAAACGGTGCTACTACCAGTTCTGTTACTATCACATTGGATGGTTCACAAGCAGGGGCTGTACTTGATACTATGTCAGTTTCTCTTACTGTTACTTTAAACGGTCTTTGTTCTTTTACCTCGGGATCAATTGTAATAAGATCAATTCGTGAACCTAATTTAATTTCGGCTTTTTGTCCTAACTTCAATATGGATTTATCAGCTGACAGCATTAAGAGCGGACTGATATTGTCTTACAACGGCTCAGATCCTGATTATGAATTTGAATTTACAGAAACAACTAATCCGACCAACATTTTCACCGCCTCGGCATTACAGACACGTTGGTTGAAATTATCTGATGTTACCCCATCTTTGGTGGTCGGTAAATTTTACAATGTACGTGTAAGAGGTATTGTAGATGGAATAGGTTATTGTTATGGAAATTTCTGCCAGATAGGAGTAGCAACTGCAAGAGTTGCAGGTGGAAACGGTGCAACAAGAGTTGTTTATGACGAAGATGGAGAAGCAATTACTGTAAGAGATGGTTTGAACTTTAACATTTATCCGAATCCGTCCAATTCAAGTTTCACTGCAAATATTTTTACGCTTGACGAAAACCCTGTGGTTGTAAAGATATTTGATCTGTCAGGAAGAGAAGTCAGTTCATCACAGTTTGATGCTTCACAAAGCCAATATGAATTCGGCAGCGAATTAAACGCAGGAATTTACTTTGTTCAGTTCACTCAAGGCAACAACCTGACACAAACAACTAAATTGATTAAAACCAATTAATAATATAATCCACATTGAAAAGAGAGACGGGTCAAATGCCCGTCTTTTTTTATGTATTTATGTCACAGTATTTTTTCTATGCTTTTTAAATGCATACCATGAATGAATAATCACAGCAGAAAGGATAATTGAGGTCCCAATGAAAAAACCGGCATTGAGATTTTTATATTCTTTAAAAATCAGGATGGCAAGAATAATACTGTAAAGCGGTTCAAGGTTTACAGAAAGATTCATGGTGAAAGCATTTATTTTTTTCAGAGCGTTTAAGGAAATGGTAAATGCATAAGTGGTACACACAAGACTGAGCAGTAATAAATAAATTGAATCCATCTTTGATGGAACTTCAAAATGTTGTTTTGTTATATGCAAGTAAAATGGTAGCAGCAAAGAGAGAAATAAAAACCCGGAGCTTAATTCATAAAAGGTAACTATTTCGGGTTCGTGTGTGGCAACTAATTTTTTATTTATTACTGAAAATACTGCTGCTAAAAAAGCGCTCAACAACGAAACAATAATTCCCCAAAAATAAAAATGCTGAAATGAAAAAATAATATAAATGCCAATCATCACACCCACTCCAAGAAGAAGTTCTGACAAATGAGGTTTCCTTTTTGCAAACAACGGTTCCAGTACTGCTGTAAACAGCGTAATGGATGAAAAGCAACTTAGTGTAATGGATACATTTGAAATTTTAATTGCGCCATAAAAAGAAATCCAATGCAGGCAAACAATGATTCCAACGGCAGAAATTTTCAGCATATCTTTTTTTGAAAGTGCAATTGATTTTCTGTTAAGAAAAAGAATAACTAATAATCCGATAGAGGAAATCAGCATACGATACCAAACAATCATCCCTTCATTCATGTTGATTGCTTTACCGAAAATCCCTGTAAATCCCCAAAGGAGAATTGCAAGATGCATTTGTAAATATGCTTTTTTCATTTATACAAGTTATTAGCTATTGGCTGTTGGTTTTTAGCAGCCTGGAGTAAATAATGTAGAATGAAGCCAGCAGTATAAGATTCGCAAATTTGTATAAATTCGTTATTAGTAAATTCAAAAATTCAAAAGACATTCATACACTTCTTTCACAGGCAAACCCATTACATTATGATAGGAGCCGTTAATTTTTTCAATTCCTATCAATCCGATCCAATCCTGAATTCCATAAGCGCCAGCTTTATCGTAGGGTTTGAAATGTTCAAGGTAAAAATAGATTTCATCTTCACTTAAAGATTTAAAATAAACTTCGGATCGTACAGAAAATAACTCCTTCTTTTTTTGGGAACTGATGCAAACTCCGGTAAACACTTCATGCATTTTTCCGGATAATGATTTCAGTATCTTAACTGCATGATCAAAATCAACCGGTTTACCGATAATTTGTTCTCCGAGACAAACGATGGTGTCCGCTGTAATGACAATGACTTTTTCCTGATTCATTAATTCAGAAAATGCTTCTACTTTTTTCACTGCAAGATGCAATACCACTTCTTCCTTTCTTAAATGTTCAGGATATGATTCGTCCACATCTTTTGTGATAATTTTAAATTTAATTCCTGCATCCTTTAAAAGTTGTTCCCTGCGCGGTGATTTAGAAGCAAGAAGAATTTCAAACTGTTCCAGCTTTCCGGATAATAAAGTCATAAAATTTTATTTATAGCGAAGATAAAATACAAGCATGGATAAAATCCCTGTCACCATTATTCCTTTTGCCAACAGGCTGGCAACAGCATATTTTTCTTTAGTATTAGCAAACAGAAGAAAAATTAATAGAGTAATTAAGGGCAGTTCTATACCAGTAACAACATACATAAAAGAAACTTTATCCTGCCATTGCTGTTGCTTATATTGAATTAATACTAAAGCAAATAATACGGTTAAAATAAGAAATGCAGTAAACAGTTTAGCAAATCTGTCCCCTGCAATTATGGGCAGTGTTTTTCGATTAAAAACAGAATCACCCCGTTTATCCTGAAGGTCTTTGATTAATTCCCTGATCCATGTTATGACGAATGCAAAAATCGAATACGCAGAAATTAAATAAGGCAGCGCGTTTATAGCTATGTTATGATGCATTAAAAAATTTACCCACACTTTTTTTTCAACAATCAACAGCATATAAATTGATAGCGCTGACAGAATGGAAATTACAACATTTCCGATTAAATAAATTTTTTTTAGAACAGAAGAATAAAGAAACAATAATACCACGCAAAGAATATCAATCTGCCACAAAAGAAAAATGTTTTGAAAAAAAGAAAGATAAACTCCAATTAAAATTCCCGTAACAGAAAGTACTGTATAAGAATACATGCATTGTCTATTATTGAATTGCTTTCCGATAATAACTTTTGAAGGCTTATTGATCAGATCAATATGGTAGTCGTGATAATCATTAATTAAATATCCACCTGCCGCAATTAATACAGTAGAGAAAACAAGAAGAAAAAAATTAATTTCAGAAACCGAACTGATAAGATGATAAGCGGTAAGAATAGGAAGAACTATGGTGTAACGGACAAGATATTGAGTTAAGGCGATGATCAGCAGATTCGGCAAACGAATAAGTCTCAAAAAATTCATAGCCATTTTTTATTCCCATTTTCCATGCAGGCGCATGGTTTGTTCGATAATGTCGCGCACACAGCCCTCACCTCCGTTAAAAGGTGAAATGTATGTACTTATTTTCTTGATATCAGGAATGGCATCGTTTGGACATGCAGCTATTCCGCAAAGCTGCATCACTTTAATGTCAGGCATATCATCGCCCATGTAAATAATTTCACTTGCATTCAACTGCTGTTTTAAAATAAAATGTTTGAACACTTTTACTTTATCTTCCACACCCATAAAAACATCTGCAATGCCAAGACGATTCATTCTTAGTTGAACTCCGTTTGAATGACCTCCTGAAATAACGGCTGCCTTATATCCTTTTCTCACTGCGAGTTGCAGCGCATAGCCATCTTTGATATTCATCGTTCGCAGAAATTCTCCTTCGGGAGTTATCACCAAAGCGCTATTCGTAAGAACTCCATCCACATCAAAAACAAAACATTTAATTTGCTTTAACAGTTGTTTAAAATTTGTCATTGCTGCAAGGTTAATCAAAATGATTTTATTCAGGGAAAGAAAATTTATTTTTTAATTTGCTGAATACTTTCCGTAATGTCTTTGTAAATTTTTTTATAAGCCGGGTATTTTTTGAGCATTTTTAAATGACGTTCAATTATTAAATTATCTCCTCTGACCGCAGGACCTGTTTGAACTTCTGAAGGATTTTGATTTTCTACTTTGTTTATGGTTTCGTTGATCAATGGTTTAAGCAAATTATAAGAAAGATTATTTTTTTTCAAAATATGTTCTCCGACAGTAAAAAGATGATTGGTAAAATTGTTTACAAAGACAGCAGCAAGATGCAGCACGCTTCGCTGTTCTGAATTGATCAGAACTATTTCATTGCTGATGCTTTTTGCAAGCTGCACTAATTTTTTTTGTGAACTGTTATTGTTTGCTTCTATACAAATGGGCGCGGTTCTGAAATTTACGGAACTGTTTTTCGAAATAGTCTGAACAGGATAAAACACACCGTGATTTAAAAACTTTTTTCCAAAAACAGTTATTGAAACGCTTCCTGATGTGTGAACAACAAGTTGTTCTTTTAAATTAAGTTCCTTTAAAATTTTTGTTATAGCAGCATCGGTAACTGCCACAATATAAATTTCACCCTCCCGGTTAATTTTTTGCAGGTTCGTGGTAAAGTCAGTTTGAAGTTTTTCAGCAAGCGCTTTTGAATGAATAGTATTTCTGCCAACCACCTGAATAATTTCATACTTTGCTTTTAGAAAAGCAATTCCCATTTGCTCAGCTACATTGCCTGTTCCAATAATAACTATTTTCATTTTCGGTGTTTAATGCTGCAAAATTTTTTCACCATTTCAGGAAACAGCATTGCAAAATTGAACGTTTTCTAAAAATCAAATATCTGCGTTTTTTTCTGAACGCGGTTGTACAAATGAGAATATATGCAGCGAAATTAGTTAAAAGCTATTTGAACTTATTAGTAAATAAATTACTTTTTTTTTATCTTTACATTACTCACATGACTCAACACGATTTACATGCCATTCTGATCAGCAAAGAATATATTACAGAATTTATTCCCCAAAAGGAACCGATGGTGATGGTAGATGAATTGATGTATTGTGATGCCAAAAAAACAGTATCACGTTTTAAGATTGAAGCAGAAAATATTTTTGTAAAGAATGGAAGGCTGAATGAAGCCGGCATTATTGAAAACATGGCGCAAACCGGGGCATTGAAAGGAGGATACGAATCAAAACTACAAGGCATTGAACCGGTGCTGGGATTCATCGGTGCAATTAAAAATTTAAAAATTTATGCGCTGCCTGAAATTGGTTCGTACATTGAGACTGAAATTTTTATTACCGGTGAAGTAGTCAATAACACTGTCATCAGGGCGCGTACCTCCTGTAACGAAGCATGATTTGCAGAATGAGAAATGAAAATTGCTATTCAGAAATAAACAGATTTTTAACCCGGATTTTGCAACAACATTTTTTAAATTTTTAAAGTTCCTGTTAAGATTAAATTTTCATTACTCCCATTGTCTTTAACTTTGCAAGACATTTTATACAACTTCTATTTTGGCTTACAAAAATCTTAAACATTTTATTCAAACTCTTGAAGAAGCGGGAGAATTGGTTCGCATAAAAGAGTATGTAAATCCAATTCTTGAAATTGCTGAAATCACTGATCGTGTTTCAAAAAATTATGGTCCCGCTTTGCTGTTTGAAAATACTGGAACTGATTATCCTTTGCTCATCAACAGCATGGGCACAGAAAAAAGAATGGCAATGGCTTTGGGTGTTGAAAGATTAGATGACATTGCTGTTGAAATTGAAAAATTATTTAAAACATTAACCTCACCAAAAAATAATTTTCTTGACAAATTAAAACTGCTTCCTCAGCTTGGCGAAATCGCATCATGGATGCCGAAAGTAATTTCAGGTCGTGGCGAATGTCAGCAAGTGGTGATCCAACATCCTGACATCACAAAATTTCCTGTATTGAAATGCTGGCCCGAAGATGGAGGACCGTTTCTCACACTTCCCGTTATTCAAACAAAAGACCCGGTTACGGGTATGCGTAACGTTGGCTTGTATCGCATGCAAGTTTTTGAACCAACACTCACCGCTATGCACTGGCACAGGCACAAAGTGAGTGCACGGCATTTTAATGAATACAAAAAACTCGGAAAGAGAATGCCTGTTGTAATTTCTCTTGGCGGTGACCCTGCTTATACGTACGCTGCTACAGCTCCCCTGCCTGATGGCGTG
Organism: Bacteroidia bacterium; assembly: GCA_039914625.1. Classification (GTDB taxonomy): domain Bacteria; phylum Bacteroidota; class Bacteroidia; order AKYH767-A; family OLB10; genus DATEMK01. The sequence continues at coordinate 25,842 of JBDSOU010000065.1, forward strand.
GACGAATTTATGCTTGCAGGATTTATTCGCAAGAAGAAAGTTGAATTGGTGAAATGTTTGACTCAAGAAATGTTTGTTCCGTCTGATTCAGATATTATTATTGAAGGATACATTGATCCGGATGAAGAATTTATTTTGGAAGGACCCTTCGGAGATCACACAGGTTATTATTCCCTTGCAGATTTGTATCCGCGTTTTCATATAACAACAATCACTCACCGAAAAGATGCAGTTTATCCTGCAACCATTGTTGGCATTCCTCCGCAAGAAGATGCGTGGATTGGCAAAGCAACGGAACGGATTTTCCTGGCGCCAATTAAAATGACCATGGTTCCTGAAATTGTTGACATGGTGCTGCCGGTCGAAGGAGTGTTTCATAACCTGGTTATTGTTAAAATAAAAAAAGATTATCCCGGCCAGGCAATTAAAGTAATGAATTCGTTGTGGGGCGCAGGCCAAATGATGTTTACTAAAATGATGATTGTTGTGGATGGCGATGTAAATATTCATGACAATGTGGAAGTGGCAAAATATATTTCTGAAAATGTAAATCCTTCAACCGATATTATTTTTACACAAGGACCTACAGATGTTTTGGATCATTCCTGTTCACGAATGGCATTTGGCGGAAAAATGGGAATGGATGCAACGAAGAAATTTCCGGAAGAAAAACCGATTTACGATTTACGATTTACGATTTACGATTTGAAAAAAATAAATGTGGATAATATCAGACAGATATTCCCTGAAATAAAAGATATTAATTCATCACTTTTTGAAAAAAGAATTTCAATTGTTTTTATTGCTGTTGAAAAAAACAGAAAAAATCATTTGAAAGAGTTGACAGAAAAACTTTTTTCTCTTGAAGAATTTAAACAAATAAAAATTTTAATTTATCTTGACCACACAATTGACATCAGCGACATTGCAAACGCTGTTTGGAGATTCTCAAATAATGTTGATCCGAAACGTGATGCTTTCTCCTTCCCCCGCGGGGCGAGTCAGGATGGGGCTGTTGCTTTTGACGGCACAAGAAAAACAAAAGAGCTTGATGGTTTTGAAAGAGAATGGCCAAATATTCTTGCATCTGATGAAAAAACAATTCAGCGTGTTGATGAAATCTGGGGCAAACTCGGGTTGGGAAAATTTATTTCTTCTCCATCACTAAAATACCGGAAGCAACTTTATAAAGGCGGAGCGGTTGTTGAAGAGTAAAAAATAAATTACCACTGATTCACAGATTAGATAAAAGAATTCATTGTTTTTTAATCTGTAAATCAGTGGCAATCTTTCTATAGAGATTCTAAAAATTTAATCAGTGCATCACGTTCTGATTTTGCAAAATTCTTCCTGCTGCCAGAAAAATAGGATGGCTATCTGTTAATTCATTTCCCATTTCATGTAGCAACATATCGGTATAAGGAAAAATTATCTGATTGGAAATTTCAGGAAAAGAAACATTTGTTTTGGTTTTCATCATTGAACTGTGACATAAAGAACATTGGGCCTGTATAAATAGACTCGGGTTCTTTGCTTTCCATCCGAATCTTCCTAAGATAGTTTGTTGTTTCACTGCATCCCAAATATAATTTGGCTTCCCTGGAATTCCGTCACTATTACTATCTGCTTCATCTGAGTTTGGCATATTTAAAGATTAATAATTATAAATTCATTTTGCAATTGGGTTGTAAATTTTTTCAACGGTTGTGTAGCAGGCTCATAAGTAACATTTCCTTCTAAATCAAAACGACTGCCGTGTGCTGAACAATATAAGCCGCTCTCACTTACTGTTAAAGAATTATTTCTATGAGTGCAAAGCATCAGCAAAGCTGTGTATTGCAAATCAGAATTTTTTATGAGCAGAATATCGTCATTCAAAGTTGTACTCCTTACAATTTGCATTTTTTTATTCGCAAAAGATGAAACAGGAATTTTAATCGTATTATTTTCAACCGGTGCATTTGTAATGGCAATTGTTTTGCATCCGCTCAACTGAGATGCAAAAACACTTAGTGCAATTGCACTCATACATGCGTTACAAGTTGTTTTGATAAATTCTCTGCGCGATTTCATTTTTAAAAACTATATCCTATTCCTATGTTTATAAAACTGTTTGTGTTATAATACTGAGGCGCCTGCGGAAAAGGATTTATCACTAAAGCAGGATTCGGATCGCCTGTTTTCTTGAAAACATAATCCAGTTTAATTGCTACACCTCCTGTTGGAATAAATGTTAAACCTGTTACTATATATTGCTGGTTTAACAATCCATTTTCAATTCCGTTCTCGGGAATTTTATTATTGAGATTAAAGTTTTCATAACGCAAAAATAAATCGAGTTTTTTATTTTTTGCGGCAAGCAAATCGAAGGCAATTTCACCGTAACCGCCAATCAATGTTTCGGCAGTGTTGTTAGCGTAAGCACGGTTTATTTTATCTGCATCAGGAATTTGAATAGCTGTACCCAGCGCACGTAATGAAAACCTGTCCTTATTATATTGTATATTGAATTCACCTAAGGCAACGGGAGTTCCAAAAATTCCGGAGTTAAGTTGAAGACTGTCTGCTTCGCGTTGGCTCAATCCTGCACTTCCCCCATAATATGCTGATAACTGCAATTTAATATCACTAAAAAAATATTGCAACGAACCGGTTATTGCCAGGTTAGTTGCGGTAGCATCACGACCTTCATATCTTCCTTCGCGAATGCCGGTTCCGTTTTCAAATGCTGATGAGTTTAGTCCGTTTAAAATGGCCAGTGAATAATTTAATCCTGAAAATTTCTCACATGATCCGTATAAACCCACTCCAAGTTCCCGCCAGGTAGAAGGAATTAAAAGTTGTTCAGTAAAAGTTCTGTCATTACCATTAAATGTTGTCGGCAAATGATTTTCGTTTAGTATGCCAATACGCGGAATAAACAATCCGGCCTGTAAATACATATTTTTATTCAGATCAAATTTAAGATACGCTTGCTCAATAGCAATTTCACCTCCGGGCTCACCGCCTTCCACTTTAGCATCTTCAATTTCTGTTTCTGAGAAAAATGAAATTTTCTCATTAAACTTATGACCGACAAACACAACAAGCCGTGTGAAATTTGCTGTCCCTGTTTTGTATCGCAAATCATAATTGAACTTTGCTTCACCATACCCGGAAATAATGGTTTTCTTTTCATCCTGAAACAACCTTTTTTGCAGTGAGTCTTCGTAAGATAAATTTTGAGCGGTTAATAGTTGAGAACTTAAAATAAGCAAGCCGGATAAAGATATTATACGCATATTGTAACTCAATGTCTTGTTAGCTATTTAGAATCATTCTAAATAAGCCGCAAAGCAAAAACTTTTACTTTTAACCACCAAATTTTTATGAAAATATTTCCCATTTCTTATTAACAATTCAAATTTCAGCTTTAAAAAAATTATGAAAATTTTCAAAAGTGACGCTTTCAGGATTTCGTTGATTTATTTTTTTGCTACAAGAATTCTATTAATACTGATCAGTTATTGTGTCCTTAATGAATTTGGGCTGTACGGCATTAAGAAAAAAAGCACCATTACATTTTACGATAATGCACTCTTAAATACATGGGGAAACTTTGATACAGGATGGTATTTGAATATTGCTGAAAACTGGTATCCCGACATTCATAAGTCACAGGTTAGTTCTGGGCTTGAAAAATTTTCATTTTTTCCTCTCTATCCTGGTTTAATCCGTTTGATTCATTTCATGACTGGTATTGATTATTTCATAGTTGGCCTATTGATCAGCAACCTGTGCCTCCTCATTTCAGGATGGTTTTTGTATAGCCTGGCTGAAAAAATTTACAATAAAGATATTGCACTTTGGTCAGTAATTTTTATGTACGTATTTCCTGTTTCATTTATTTTTTCCGGAGTGTTTACTGAATCGCTTTACCTGATGTTAATTTTAGGCACAATTTATTTTTCTTTAACTGAAAAATGGTTTGTTTCAGGATTGTGTGCAATGTTTTTAATATTATGCAGACCTGTTGGGGTTTTTGTGTTTTTTCCACTTGTTTTTATATATTATAAAAATAAAAAATTTAAGCTCAGGGAGACCGACAGAAGCATTTTGAATCTATTTTTCATTCCAACAGGTGTATTTTTTCTCCTCCTGCTGAATTATTTTAATTCTGGTGATCCCTTAATGTTTGTTCACCATCCAGGATACACAAGTACGATTTCAAATCCTCTGCACAATCTTTATGAAGGATTGACCAACAATTATTTTACCTTTTCCTTTATTTCAGTTTTTACTTTTATTTTTATTTTATTCTGGCTCCTTTTTTATAAGCACCTCCAATTGCTCTTTCATATCATTGTCGCGTACTCTCTGTTTATTCCAATGTCTTACGGAATGATGAGCATGCCCCGAATGATGCTTGCAGCATTTCCACTTTTTATTTTACTTGCCAGTGTTGCTGTAAAATATAAATTACAAAATATTTTTGTGATTGCGTTTACGCTGTTTCAGGGATATTTATTTGTCTGCTGGTGCCTGGGTTTTGGAAATGTTATTTGAATACTCGGAATTTAAAATCATCGAGGAAAAAAGTTTCCTTTTTATCATTCCAAACATAAGATTTGAGAATGTCGTTATCATTTAAATCAACATTTACAATAAAATCTAAAAATACCTGCTGCCAATGATTGATTTTTGTCTGATAAATTTTAAATTCTCTTCCAATCCAGACTTTGGATTTATCATTTTCATCAATCGTGAATACAAGTTTTGCAGACTGTTGTTCCTGCAAAGAGTAAAACCAAAAACTAATTTTAATGGTATCCCCCTTCTTTAATTCAATGTTTTTTGTTGTCACTGAAAAAGTTGGTCCGTATTCGTTTTTCTCACTCATAAAAGCCGATTGTTTTCCTGAGTGAAAAATTGAATCATTAAAAAACAAAGAATCGTTTTGCCATTTCACACTTTCAAAATCATGAGACAATTCACAATTTGGTTTTTGTATTGTTAGTGCTTCTTCTGCCTTTTTTGAATAAAGTGTAATTCCTGAATTAAAGTAATAGTTTTTGCTGATGATAAACGGGTAAAATTCAATAATTACTTCTTCCAACTCAGGAGGGTCAAAAGTATTTGACCAGGCATGCACAAAATAATTTGTTGTTGATTGTCCCACAAGTTTTGCAAAATCATTAACCAAACTATAGTCGCTGCAATTGTAATGCACAAATTTCTCCTTCCTTTGAAATTTGTCGAAATAATAGTTAATATAATACGGATTAATTACGTTGAATGTCCTTGTTACATTTTGTTCACCATATTTTTTATCAAACTCAACTGTCTTTTCAGCAAGTTCTTTAAACACTCCGAAATGGTTCGTGGAATAATATTTATTTTGATACACTGTTGAAAAACTGCCAAAAATAAGAATGGATAATACTGTAGTAATGATAATTTTTGTTTGAACAGATTCAGTAACAAATGAGAATACAAATAGAATAAAAAAAGGAAATGAAAATAATAAAACCGAATATTGAAGCACTGGGTTTCTGTAAACCGAATAATAATATCCTATAAGAATGGGCAAGATGAAGAATAAAAACGAAAGCAAACGAAATTTATTTTTGCTTCTGTTAATCCTGAAAATAATTAATGACAGCATAAAGATCAGTGTAAAAAACAATAGCAGCAAGATGGAATTGTTAAAAACATACTGAATGTATTTCCACAAAAAATCACGTTCCGGTTTGCCCAACCAACCCTGCTCCCCTCCTACTCCGCCTATGGACATTTGATGCAGAAATATTTTCAAATGCGGAACATATAACAAGAGAATAATTACCCCGGAAATAAAATATGGTTTTATTTTTTCTTTCGAAAGAAAAAATAAACCGGCAATACAAAACAATCCTGCCTGCAACAAAGCAAAATAGTGCATAAACATACACGCACTTACTGAAAGAATAAATCCTGCATAGTTCCATAAGTTTCTTTTTCCTTTGCTAACAGTAAATTCATTTTTTATTTTATCAATAAAAATTTCAGTCCAGAAATAAGATGTAAGCAATGTGAAAAATAATCCGGGACTGTAAGGGCGGGCAACCTGACTGTACAGAATTGGAAATTCAAGCACACATAGTGTTGATGCGGAAACCAACCCGACTGCAGCGTTAAACCATTTTTTTCCGACCAGGTAAATTAAATAAACATTACCAATTCCTAAAATTACAAATGGAAGCCGAAAAGAAAATTCTGAAATGCCAAAGAGTTTTATCCAGTAAAAAAGAAATATTTGTACTCCTGCCGGATGAAAATCAATCAACACTCCTTTTTCAATCATTTCAGAAAAGCTGCTGAATTGTAATCGCGCAAGTGCGCTTAATTCATCATTTGAAAAGGAGAATCCCGAAAAATTATAAAACCGGAGCGAAGCAGCTAAAACAAGTATAACAGCTAACAGAATTTTTTCGGTCCGTTTATCCGGTTGTTCCATTAAATATTATTTGTATGCTCTCTGCCTCATCACTTCATAAAGAATTATTCCTGTTGCAACTGAAACATTCAACGATGAAATTTTTCCGGACATGGGAATTCTAACCTTCTGATCACACCGTTTCAAATATTCTCCTGAAATACCATCTTCTTCCGATCCCATTATGATTGCAACCGGAGAAGAAAAATCAACTGAATAAATCAGATCATTTGTTTTCTCAGTACAGGCAATTATTGCAATGCCGCTTTGCTTTAAAAATTCAATCACTTCTTTAAGATTATTTTCACGGCAAACTTTTATTCTGTGCAAGGCACCAGCTGAAGTTTTTATTGCATCTGAATTAATTTGTGCCGCACCTTTAGACGGAATAACAATTGCATCAGCACCGGCACATTCAGCAGCTCGTGCAATAGCTCCGAAATTTCTTACATCGGTAATCCGGTCAAGAATCAAAATGAGCGGACTTTTTCCTTCTTCAAAAATCTGCGGAACAATTTCTTCAATTTTAAAATAGGTAATGTCAGAAAGGTAACACACCACTCCCTGATGATTACTTCTTGTGAGACGGTTTAATTTTTCAACAGGAACAGCCATGTAAACAACATTGTTTTTTTTCAATAAAACTTTTAGTTCATTCATCAAAGGATTATTCAATCCTTGCTGAATAAAAATGCGTTCAATTTCTTTTCCTGATTGAATGGCTTCAATCACAGGACGAATGCCGTATGTGAGGTTGGAGTTGATAATGTGAGAATTCAGTAAGCAGTCCTGTGTAAAAAAAATAAAGTTCCAGATTCGTAAATTCGTATTCTTTGATGCACTCAATCGTTCACTACGGCTCCATTCCGCCATCGGTCCACTCCTTTGTACCAGGGAGTTTCATATACCGGAGAGCGTCTTAAAATATAGTCGTTATCAGAAAACGGATTGTAAATTTTTTCGAAAGTAAAGGTGGTGGAATTAATTGTATTAAAATTTCCATAAGTCCAGTCTTCCGTTGTTCCTGATTTGAAAACCGTTGATGGCGGCCCATAAATGGTATAAATTAACCCACGATCTGTTTTCCAGCCTTCAAGATAGGAAGTGAATAACCTGTTTGCGTCCTGTATGCGAGAATAATATTTACGTATCAGAACTTTTCCGCGTTCTGCATTGCCGGAAAGTTCGAGCCAATATTTATCAACGGCTGCTTTTTTATCTTTTGCCGAAAGCAGATCATTATATTCCTGTTTTGTTGTCAAATATCTTAATGCTTCAATTAATTGCATGGCATCGGTAATTTTCGGAAAATCATCATCCCAATTAAAAATTGTAAGCCCCTGCTTCGAAGTGCTATCATATTGGAAATGATAAATCCCTCTTTTGGGCAACTGAATATTTGTTGACGGTGAAATTTCCATAGTGAAAATACTGTCTGCTGCATAATTAAATTTAACGGGGACTTTTTCCGCAAATGGCGGAAACGCTAACGGAAAATTGCGGAAGTAACACCTTACATGCATGTGATGCGAAGTCAAATCATCAGGTAAAATGTTGAATGATTCATCTGACTTAACATAATTTCTGAACAACGGAATATTCTGACCCGTTAGTTTTAATAAAAATTTTTGTGCGGACTGTTTTCCTTCTTTCTCCACTTTGATAAATGACTTCACCACTTGCTGGCGGAAATCATCTCTCACTTCTGCTTCAAGAATATAATTTACCAAACCGGGCGTTTTGAAATTTAATGAATGAATAAAAATTCCCTGTGAATTGCTTTCATCAAAATCATTTACGATTACCGAAGAGCTATCAACAACAAATTTTGATTCAAAATCATTGAAGAGGCGATATGAAATAGTAACTTGTGCTCCCATTGTTCCGGCATCATCTTTCCTGTGCAGCAATTCAGACGAGAATAATTTAACATAAAGCCTTGAACTGTCATTACTGAAATGGAAGACCACAAATTGAGGATGCAAAAAGTTACTTTCAGGGGTATAAAGTGCAGCTAAATTCTGATTGCTGATTTTATAGGTTGGATTGCAGGAATTAATAACAAAAAAGCAAACCATGATGGAAGAAAAGCGAATGAGAACGGGTAAACTTATAAATGCTTGACGATTCATTCCGCTCTTTCAATAATTTGTTGTGGCAATGATTTGCCTGCTTTCGCGCCAAGCTCTTTCATCTTTTCTGCTCTCTTAACTAAATTTCCTGTACCATCAGTTAGTTTTTTCATAGCTTCTGTATAATCAGTTTTTGCTTCATCCATTTTCCTTCCCACTCTCACAAGGTCTTCAACAAAACCCACAAACTTATCATATAGTTTTCCTCCTTCTTCCGCTATCTGCAAAGCATTTCGTGTTTGGCGTTCCTGTTTCCAGATGGAAGAAATAGTTCTCAGTGTTGCAAGCAAAGTGGACGGACTTACCAGAACAATTTTCCTGTCCCATGCATAGTTAAATATTTCCTGGTCAGCCTGTATGGCAACACTGAAAGAAGATTCTATCGGAATGAAGAGTAAAATAAAATCAGGAGTGTTTAAGCCTGAAGCCGTCTGATAATTTTTTTCGCCTAATAATTTTATATGGCTTCTAACAGAATCAATATGCGCTTTCCGAAATCTCGCCCGGTCTTCTGCTGCTGCTGAATTCACAAACGCATCATACGCCACGAGTGAAACTTTTGAATCAATCACAATATGTTTTTCATCAGGAAGAAACACCACCACATCGGGTTTAATTCTGTCGCCTTCATCATTGGTTGTTACAAATTGTGTTTTGTATTCCTGGTCTTTTACAAGACCCGATCGTTCCAAAATTTTTTCCAGAACCACTTCTCCCCAATTCCCCTGCTGCTTGTTATCTCCTTTTAATGCAGTGGCAAGATTATTTGCTTCTTCGCTTATTTTCTTATTCAACTCAACAAGATTCCGTATTTCACCTTTCAATGTATTGCGTTCGGCCGATTCTGCTTTATAAGCCAGTTCCACCTTTTGTTCAAAATCTTTTATTTTTTCTTTAAGCGGGTTTAAGATCACATCAAGATTAGCGCGATTCTGCTCTGTAAATTTGGAACTCTTCTCCTCAAGAATTTTATTGGCGAGGTTTTCAAATTCCTTTGTAAACCGTATCTGCAAATCGTTTAATTCTTCTTTCTGCGTTTTAAGCTTATCTTCAAAATTCTGGTTCATTGTCCTCGCTTCACTCAAATCAGAATTCAGCTTAGTTGATTTCAACCTTTCATCATCCAAATTCTTTTCGAAAGATTTTAATTGCTCTTTAAGCTGTTCTGATGTTGAAAATGCAATTGCTTTTTCTTTATCCGACTGATTATACTTTTCAGACGAAGCATTGAGCAACGATTGAAACCCTGACCGGGTTACAAAATAAGTAATCACCACAGCAACAATTAAAAGAAGAATGGATAATACAATGTTCATTTTGAAAACTATGTTTTCAAAAATACGACTTTAGTGAATTAAGAACCAAGGAAGGAATAAGTTTGAGGTTTAAAGTTTAAAGTCACCTCGCGGACATTATGACTAAGAATTGCTTTAAAAACCCGGCATTCTACAGCATACATAGATCACTCAATAACCATCTTGCCTTTGTTAATACCATAATCAATTCGAATAATACTTCGGAAGTCCGATTCCCTGATTTAACACTGCATCCTTTTTTATACACCTTTCCAGAAGTTTTGGTCTTTCATTTTATAACAGGAATTTCAATAATAAATATTAATTAATGATGATTGTTCAGTATATTTTTTTTTAAAAAAGATATTCACTACTTTTGGTTAGTTGCGCAACAGACACTTTTTGTTAGCTGCTGGATTGCTTTTCCTACGACCGTCAGCCCGTTTGAAACTACAAAACAAAAAGTTCTGCGTTGTATTAAATGGTGTAGTGTGGTCTTCCGCTACTCACTTTATTTTCTCAAAACCGTTTTGAAGTTCGTGTGTCAAAGTTGTTTCGTCATATTGTTTGATGTCAAGTCCGCCACATTTTTTTTTGTCCGTCTGTGCTTAAAGTTTCTATTGTTACAAAGCCATCATCAACCCTGCGGAGCCGAAAAATGATGAAGCAAAGATAAAAATCGGTCGCGTGGAGACGAACATCAACCGTGCGTAATGAAACATCAAAAGTGCGGAGTGCATTGTCAATAATGCGGAGTGCATTTGGAGAAGATCGCACTGCATTTACATCAGTTCAGCGTATATATATAAGTTGAAATCACAAACTGAGGCGAAAAAAGAAAACAGCTTTTTACGACTGCTTTCCAACATGAAATAGTGAAAAAACCATCTTTAATTTTATTCAGTTTTCTTTTTGCTGAAATCAATAGGCACAATGAGTTTGAAGCTTATATTTCTTCCCATATTAAATACCCCCGTTCTTCCTGTAACATTATTTTCTGCTCCGTATTTCAACCTGCTTAAATGACTTTGGTAGGCAACATCTGTAAGATTACTTACATTGATGTAAAGTGATAATAGCGTTCGTGTTTTTGAAACTACATCTGTTCCGATTCCGAAATTAAGAAGTGTATAACCTGCGGTTGCGGTTTCTGTTCCGTAAGCGGCATAAAATTTATCCTGATTGAAATAATTATCAAGCCCGATTTCTATGTAAGCATTGTTTAAACTCTTTGAAAGTTTTTTTGCATTTGCTTTTAGCTCGGAAGAAAATTTAGGAGATGGTGTGAACGGCAAATACTTTGTTGAATCGGGTTGGTTCTTTTGTGTGGATTGCACATAGGAAAAAGAATTTTCAAAATGCAGCCAGTCTAACGGGTGAGGGTGGATGTCAATGCTTATTTCTCCGCCTAAAAGATTTGCCTGTCCCGAAGAATATTTGAATGTGCTGAAACCATCGGTGAGTGAATCGCCCCCTAACTGACTTTGCAACTTACTCAAGAAAATAAAATTGCTGATGTTGTTGCTGAATAAATCCGCTTCGGCTGTGATGTGTTCAGAATTTAATCCAAGTGCATAATCCAACTGCAAACTATTTTCTGCTTTCAAAGTCGGAACTCCGATAATGTAATTAATAGTTCCTTCGTGAACACCGTTTGCAGAAATTTCTGCAATGTTTGGTGCGCGAAATCCTCTTGACACATTTAGTTTTGTAAAAACTTTATCATTGAATTGATACGTTGCACCGATACTTCCTGAAACACCTGTAAAAGCTGTATTGAACGTAATGAACTGATGAAAGGAAGTTGCATCGGGTGTGTCGGTTTTTTCTCCATTTGCATCAAGAAATAAATCTTTGCCGTGTTCGTTGCGTGAATCGTAACGCAAACCTCCGCTTATATCTAACTTGTCAAAAGATTTTTTTACGATGCCGAATACTCCTACATCAAAAAGATTGTATTCGGGAATTAAAAACTCCGTTCCTTTATTTTGTGATGTCTGATACATTCCGTTTGCGCCAAAAGAAATATTAAAATTGTTTTTCTCGGGTAAAACATATCGAACATCATAGTTGATTGTGTTGAGCAGAAAATAAAGCCCGTATTTATTTTCTTCTAAAATGTCAGCGTATTCCTGACGCTGATTTTGTTGCCAACCAATTATTGCTTTTAAACTCCCATTTCTGATTATGAAACTATTATTGAAAACTGCTTTGTAGTGATGGATTTTTTGATATGGTGTTAACGGTGTGTAGGATTTAAAATCTTTGTCTGTCGCAATTGCAACATCTTCTGTTGAATCGTTTAACGCAATTGGTTTTATAAAACTTCCTGTTGCGCTGTCACGTTCGCCTTCTACAATACCGGGAGTTAAATTGTAAACACTGAAATGCAAATGAGAATATCCCCATGATTTGTTGAAACCAATTATTCCTCCGAAATTATTTTCCCTGTAACCTGAGTTGAAAACATATCCATCGTATTTGTTTTGGTATGCGTGCGCCATTTTGTTGCTATAACGAATATCCCAAATGAAACCTTTTTTATTTCCGGCAAGGTTTAGTGATGCGCCAAACAAACCATTATTTGTTTGGTAGTTTGTGAGAATACTTCCCTGAATTTTTCCTTCGGGCAATGTTTGTCCTGACAGCATATTTATTACACCTGCCATCGCATCAGAACCATAAGATAAACTTGCCGGTCCTTTTAATATCTCCACTTTGTTTACGGAGAATTCATCAATTTCAATTCCGTGTTCATCACCCCATTGTTGCCCTTCCTGACGGATTCCGTCATTAACCACAACAACACGGTTGTAACCCAATCCTCGAATAACGGGTTTGGAAATTCCTGAACCTGTTGTTACTTGCGAAATTCCGGGTTGTGTTGCAAGTGCATCAATAATATTAGTTGATGAAACTTGTTTTAACTGAATGGAAGAAATTGTGGTGATTGGCGTTGGCGTTCTGTTTTTTTCTCCTGCCTGTGATAGACCTGTTACCACTACTTCGTTTAATTCTGCAACGGATTCTTCCAATGAAAAATCTTTTTGAGTTGTTGTTGACAAGTCAATGTTTTCGGCAATTATTTTAAAGCCAATGAAACTTACCTGCACTAAAATTTTTGTCTGTGGTAAGTTTTCTATTTTATAATTGCCGTCTGCGTTTGAAGAAGCACCCGTTTTTAAATCGGGTATATAAATTGCTACTCCGGGTATTGGTTCGCCTGTTTTTTTATCGGTGATTTTTCCTGTGAGGGTTGTTTTGCCTGTGGCAATACAATTATTGGTAACTATTGTGTTTGCAAATCCTGTAAGGATTGCAAACAGTACTATGAATCTTTTTTTCATTTTATTTTTAATTAAGAGTTAAACTAAATCCTGAATGAATGAATTCAACTCATGCAGTTTGAAACTGAACGAGTGCATTGAAAGAAATAAAAAATGAAATCAGGAAATAGCCGGTGGCGCTCTTGACGAAAAAATATAGTTGTGTTTATCAACTACAAGGTTTTGGAAAAAATGAAAGGATATTGATACGCAAGTTAGATCAACGCAAACTTTGTCATATATAATTGGAGTGTCGGAGGTGGCGGGAACAAAATCGCAAATTGGGCACTGGTGTTCGGAACTGTGAAAATGCTTTGCGTTTTTTTCTGTGCAATGAAAATCACTTTCGTGCTTAAAAGTGTGAGCTGCTTCTGTTATTAAAGGAAAAAGAAATACAGCAAGTGAAAAAAGTGAAATGTATTTTTTTATCCTGAATAACATTGGAGCAAATATAAATTAATTTTAATGATAAACTGTCAGCTTATTGTTTTTTAACTTTAAAAACAAAGGCATCTAAGGAACCTGAAGGGAGCAGTTTTGAGCCACCCATAATACATGGATCAGAAGTTTTGATTACTTTATTGGCAGTATAAGAGGCGGAATCTCCAAAAGTTTTTTCCCATATCATAGAACCCGTTAAATCTGCCGAATGCGTTGTTGCTTTTATTCTCCGCAATAAATGGTGGAGTTAAAAGGCTGTGCAACGAAGCGTCTCCCTATGAATTTAGACCCGAAAACCCCTGACACATGAAGAGCAATGTCGTTTAGTTAAGAGAATTTGAATAGAATTTTATGTCTACCATTGCTACTTTCCAATTACCCATTAACTACCTTACCTTTCATCAATCCCCCCAATTACATAATTTTGCATAACATATCAGGATTATCATGCCGGAAATACTCTCCAACAAACTTGACATCTCAAGGATTAAAACTCCCACCGGTACTACCATCTCCTGCAAAGGATGGATACAGGAAGCCGCGCTGCGGATGCTTCATAACAACCTGGATCCCGATGTGGCAGAACGACCTGAAGATTTAATCGTTTATGGCGGAACAGGAAAAGCCGCACGTAATCCTGAATGTTTTCATCTTATTGTAAAAGCATTAAAGGATTTGAATGATGATGAAACCCTTCTCATTCAATCCGGCAAGCCTGTAGGCATTTTACCTACTCATAAAGATGCGCCAAGAGTTTTAATTTCCAATTCACAGCTTGTACCGCATTGGGCAAACTGGGATGAGTTCCGCAAATTAGAAGCATTGGACCTGACTATGTACGGACAAATGACAGCCGGCTCCTGGATTTATATTGGTTCGCAGGGAATTGTGCAGGGCACTTATGAAACCTATGCAGAAGTTGGCCGGCAGCATTTCGGAGGTTCATTGAAGAATACATTAAACGTTACTGCAGGTCTTGGCGGCATGGGAGGCGCTCAGCCTCTGGCCATCACCATGAACGAAGGGACCTGCCTTGCGGCAGAAATGGAACAGTGGCGTGCCGAAAAAAGAATTCAGACGCGTTATCTCGACCTGGTGTTTCAAAATATAGATCAGGCAATTGATCGCGCTGTGGAAGCCAAACAAAAAGGAGAAGCCATTTCCATTGCTTACGTTGGCAATGCAGTTGATTTATTAAAAAGATTAATCGAAAGAGGAATTATTCCCGATACATTAACCGATCAGACATCAGCTCACGATGAGTTAGTCGGATATTTTCCGGAGAAACTAACTGTTGAAGAAGCAAAAGTATTGCGTGAAAGCAATCCGCAGGAATACATCAAACGTTCTAAAGAAACTATGGTGAAGCATGTGCAGCTGATGATTGAATTGCAAAAGAAAGGCGCAATTACGTTTGACTATGGTAATAACATACGCGGGCAGGCTCATGCAATGGGACTGAAAAATGCATTTGACTTTCCGGGGTTTGTTCCCGCATATATACGTCCGTTGTTTTGTGAAGGAAAAGGGCCGTTCCGCTGGGCGGCATTAAGCGGTGATCCAAATGATATATTGGAAACCGATAAAATAATCCTTGAACTGTTTCCCGAAAACAAACCATTAGCGCGATGGATAAAAATGGCACAAGAAAGAATTGCATTCCAGGGATTACCTGCACGCATCTGCTGGCTTGGACAAGGCGAAAGAGAAAAAGCAGGACTTGCCTTTAATGATTTAGTAAAGTCAGGAAAAGTAAAAGCACCAATAGTTATCGGAAGAGATCATCTCGATACAGGAAGCGTAGCATCACCCAACCGCGAAACAGAAGCCATGAAAGACGGCAGCGATGCCATAGCAGACTGGCCTGTATTGAATGCAATGATCAATACTGCCGGAGGTGCAAGCTGGGTTTCATTGCATCATGGCGGAGGAGTCGGAATAGGGTATTCCATTCATGCCGGAATGGTAATAGTTGCTGACGGAACAGATGATGCTGCAAAAAGATTGAAACGTGTTTTAAATAACGATCCGGCAATGGGAGTAATCCGCCATGCAGATGCAGGTTATGATATAGCTTTAGATACCGCACGGAAACATAATTTAGATTTAAAAGAAAGATTGAACAAATGAAAAAAATAGGAATCATCGGGTCAGGAGCTGTCGGCAAAGCGCTTGCTGCAGGATTTGTTAAACATGGTTATGATGCAATGATCGGTACACGCGATGTTGCCAAACTAAGCGACTGGAAAAGCAAGGCAGGAGATAAAGTAAAAACCGGCAGTGTTGAAGACACTGCAAAATTCGGAGACATCATTGTTCTCGCAGTAAAAGGAAACGCTGCTGATGAAGCATTGAAACTTGCAGGAATAAATAACCTTGCTAACAAAACTATAATTGATACCACCAACCCTATTGCTGATGAACTACCTGTAAATGGTGTGCTGAAATTTTATACAGATTTGAATTATTCACTAATGGAGCAATTGCAAAAAGCAATTCCTGCTGCCAATTTTGTAAAAGCATTTAACAGTGTAGGAAATGCATTGATGGTAAATCCGGATTTACCGGGCGGAAAACCCACTATGTTTATTTGCGGAAATAATGATGGTGCAAAAAAAGAAGTTATAGAAATCCTTGATCAGTTCGGATGGGAAATTGAAGATATGGGAAAAGCAGAGGCAGCACGCGCAATTGAACCGCTCTGTATTCTCTGGTGCATTACTGGTTTTTTAACAAATACATGGATGCATGCTTTTAAGC
>JBDSOU010000251.1:0-8796 GCA_039914625.1 Bacteroidia bacterium
AATTATTATTTCAACGATTGGGCAAAACTCCAGGTGAATTATACCAGTCGTAATGAATCAGGTACAATAGTTAATAACGATATTATCGGTGCACAACTCCAAATAGGTTTCTAATAATATAAAATTTCTTAATTACTATAAAAAACAATGAAAAATAAAATTATTTCCCTGATTATTCCTGGATCATTATTTTTATTTAATATCGGTATAAATGCAACACCTGAAGGAAAAATTTCTGACATACTTTTCACAATCGAAATCAATTTCAGAGGAATTTTTTGGGCATCAGCGGCTGTACCGGACCTCAGGATACATGCACCAAAATTAGACGGAAATTTTATCATGGGATTGGAAAAAAGAAAGAAGAAATTGTTATGCGCAGTTGAAAAGAAATTTGGTAAATTTGTTGTGCAACATTAAAACGGATGTATGCTTTTAGTTCACTCAGAGTTCACCTGGCATGACTTTTTTTACACTTTCATTTAACAATTTTAAAACCATGATAACAAAAAAAAATTTTTTAACCCTGACAGTTCTTCCTCTTTTTCTGTTGGTAAACTCCATTTCCTGTACTGCTCAAAAAAACCACAGTGGCGGAAAGAAAAACAAAAAAGAAATTGCAGTTGCTGATGTCGGCCAGGATGATTTGAGCGCACTCACCTCGGCAGTGAGCGGGCCGTTTAAAGGAATTTATGCTTCTTCAGGATGGAACAAACCGGTGGATGATTATGTTTTAAAAAGTCCTTCAGTGGATGGTGTGTTTCTCCGTCTTCACTGGAATCTTCTCGAACCTGCCGACAATAAATATGACTGGGCTTTTCTTGACAGCGAGCTGAAACGGATTTCAGATGCAGGAAAAAAAATAACTATTGGCGTGGCTGCCGGTTCACACACACCTGAATGGGTATATGGTGCTGGCGTTCCTTCAGCTAGTTTTGAAGAATTCCGCAAGCAGGGAAATGGAAAAAAATTTAACGTTAAAGTCCCTGTACCTTGGAATCAAAAATTTTTAGATATATGGACAGGATTTATAAAAGATTTTGCTGATCATTTAAAATCAAAACCTGGAATTTATCAGAACATTACCTTAGTAAAACTTACGGGCATTAATGAAACCACCATTGAAGTGAGGCTGCCGGCACAAAAAGGAATTGAAAACGAAAAAGGCGCAAGCACCGATGCCCCCGGAATATGGCGGAATGCGGGTTACAGGCCCCAAAAAATACGCGATGCATGGGATCGTATCACTGATGCGTTTCAGCAAAACTTCAGCGATAAATATGTGAGCATTGCCGTGATTCCCAAAAAAGCATTTCCTGCTTTGGATGATAATGGAAATGAAGTTCCTAAAAATGTTGCACGCGATTTTACTGAAGATCTCATTGAAAAAGCGCAAGCTAAATTTAAAGACAAACTGGTGGTGCAATGGAATTCACTTCAGATGGATGCGGGTATTCCAAAGCTGATGGCATGGTGCACCAAATTTCACATCCCTTTCGGCTACCAGCTTGAAGAGGCTGATATGGGAGAGCCTTCATGCCTGAAAACCCCTCCCTGCGACCAACAACATCTTAAAGCAATTTTTGATAAAGGCATCAAGGCTAATGCCTCGTTTATTGAAATATTTCCTAAGGAGGTGATTGCATACCCGGAAGCATTGGCGTACGGACATGCTAAGCTGATGAAATAGAAATAAAATTTTCTTTATTTTATATGCTTTTTGTGGCTTTCTCCCGATAGGTTCTTGGTCTGTTTTTGTGCGGTTGTTTGTCTGAGGAATATAAAACATCTATCAAATCTTCTGATTTTTCTATTGCAGTGTTCAATAAATTTAAGTCGGTCGGATACCTGATGTTTTGCGGATATGCTGTTGCATCTGTTATCCACCTACCCTTAAAAGAAAAAGTATTTTAAAAAGTCATACCATTACTTACATCAAATTAGTCCAAACATAAAACGGTATATTGCCGATAGAGTAGCGGTTTAGTCCAATCTCATTGGACTATTACAGATACCGTATCGATATCAGTTGGTGATTGATAAAAAAAGCGGTAGAATAATTTGCAGCACAGTAGGACAAGGCAGAAGACATGACTTTCATGTGTTCAAAAAAAGTAAAGTGCGGATAAAAGAAACTGTAAAAGTTCCTGCTGACAGTGGTTATTAGGGAATTAAAAAGCTCCACCAAAACTCAGATTTGCCAAAGAAAAACTCAAAGAAAAAGCCATTAACAAGAAGAAACAGCAGAAGGCGTTTTACCCTAAGATTAAACTTGATTGCTGCTATTATTAACTATGAATTATGAAAGAGGTCTAATTAAAAACTTTTAAAACTTCAACTGGTATAGGCATTGGGACTTAATCAGCAGAGCGTATGCAGCCCGGACTTTTTTAGAGATTATTCGGTGGAGAACTCAGCCGGAACATAAGTTAACTACCAAAATTCAGGGTTTACAAAAAAGAGGCGCAATTTTTAAGTTACGCCTCTTTTGTATTTCAAGTAAAAATTCGGAACAAATCAGTTCACCTGGATTAATTCTGCATCCAACGGAGCATTGCCGCCTGCATTATATCCTTTCAGGTTAATATTGTAAATTTTTCCGGCTTCAAGATTTACCTGTAATGTCTTCACGGTAGAAGTGCTGCCTGTCGGATAAAATTCAAAATTATAAGAACCGCCCGGCAGGCTGGTAGAAGGAGAAAAATCCAGGAACGCCTTCGCAGTAAATAATGTATCCGAAGCGCCCGATTTTTTAACCAGGATTTTAGGAGCATCAGGACTTAAATTAATAAACCTTGCAGTACAATTACCTTCACTCGGTGGAGTATTATTCGGGATATTTAAATATTTAGCCCAATAAGGTCCTCCGGTTAAATAACAGGTATAAATTTCCCCGGGTGTAAATACTAAATTTGCACTGTACAAGCTGAAAAATTCACCAGTTTCATTCGGGCTCCACCAATCGGTATATTTTGGGACGTAAGTAGTATCAGGATTGGGCGGAATAGTATCAGAGGTAATAACAGTATCTATACGGGTGCTAACCGAATCAAGAACTGCATTCGTATAAGCTCTGAAAAAATCATTGGAATGCCCGTCAGTAGCCACATCAACAAAACCCGTTTTATCATTGTAATTTAAAGAACCGATTCCACTTCCATTATGTTCTATATTTATTGTTTGCTCCAAAGAACTTGAATTAATGAACATGATTTTTGCTTTCGCATTAAGCACATCTGCACCCGGTTCCCATGGGGTTAATGCTAAATCTTTCTGGCAGGAAACAAAAATCGTTATTACCGGAATCAGCATCAGAGCGGCAGCGATGTAAAAAGTTTTATTGTTTTTGAAATTTTTCATAACAGGTAGATTTTAAATTGAACATGCGAAATAACAAAAAATTCTAATAACAAAAAAATTTATTGTTTTTTTTACACAATTTTGAAATATGGCTAAAACCCACACTACTCCACTCAGGCTTTTATCAAGAGTTTAGAAGAAAAGTATGCCACCAAGCCACTTAAAACACAAAATGCCACTAAAACTTTATTGGTGATTTTTGGTGCATTTGTGATTTAATGGCGAAGAAGTCTAATAAAAAAGCCTCCCTTTTGAGGAGGCTTTCGTTTAGTGCGATTTTATTGTATCCGCTTTAGATTTTTTTCAATTTCACTAATAATCTCTCATGCTCACCGCGAGTTAAATTAACATTTTCAAATTCCTGCGGTTCGTAGTCAGGGAAAACAAATTTCACTTTGTAGTTGACTTCAGGAGAAATCTGCTGTTTGAATTTTGCCTGCACATCGGTAATGTCCTGAAAGGTTTCATCATCCGAAGTAATAATTACCTGCACATTCTGGAGATCGGCTCCCGTTGTTTCATCTACAACTATGCCTTCGATGGTTGTGTGACGATGACTGTCGAAAGTGCGTCTTGCATTAAAATATTGGTTGTAGAAATCAGGATTCGACTCTTTGTATTGTTCCATCAAACCATCCAATTGATCGGTTAATATCGCGGTGCCTTCTTTAAATAACTCAGGCAGCAGCGCTGTAAGCTGTTTTCTTACCGCTCTCATCTGGATGGGAGAAGGCAAATTAATAAAGGTGTCTATTGCTTTACGCAGCTCAAGAATTTCCTGATCACTTATTTCGTAAGCAATTCTCTGTGCCGGTGTCATAGCCACTGCGGCATCATAAATAGTTTCGGCATAACCGATTGAGGTGGTATCCTTGCGCCTGAATAATTTAGTGAAGGATATTTTCAATTTTCCAAATAAAACAGTATCGCCAGTTACTGAGGCGAATGCTGCAGCTTTACCACGCGTTACAAGAGCTTTTTCAGCCATTGCTCTCTTCTTTTCGCGCTTGTTCTGAGAATACATTTTTAAAGAATTTTGCTGGGCTTCGGCTGTGTCGTCAATCTCCAGGGTTTTATTCCGGAAGGATGTGACGGTTGAAGCGACTGAAGCTGACAGCGACCAGACAGCATCAAAAAAAAATAATATATTTAATACAATCTGATACATGTTACGGGTACTGGACAAGGACTTTTTCATTGGTATTTGTGGTTTTTGTGTGAAAGAATTAAGAAATCTGCTGTTTTAGTCAAAGGTGACAGCCAACTTCCTATTTCGGTTTTGTGCCGGAAACCTTAAATAAGATGTAAAACCGGTACTATCAGTTGCGGTTGGTTTTTTGCACAGCGCCAACCGAAACTCAAAATTTACTATATGTCAAAGAACGTGTGTAGTTGCCGTTGCACTACGGACTATTTGTACTTATGCAAACAGGATTTGGTTGCTGGCGAATTTTATTTTGCACATAGCTGTGCGCATATAGTCCATTGCTTTTCATAGTGAACAGAGTAAGAAGAGTACCTCATTTCAGGGGTATATCAGTACCTCATTTCAGGGGTACTGAATTAATAATGGAAATTCATTGGAGCACACTTTTTAACAATTCATTATTAATAATTTTTGAAAAATGCCGGAAAAAGTTCTTTGTAAACTAAACTTTATCATTTTATTTCGCATTAGCTATTATTCATTTATCAGCGTGATGCACCCTTTAATTCTTAATACTAAATTTTTAATGTATGTCACTCTCTAATCATCAAATCACTATTGTTATTGCTGACAAGTATCCTTATACCTGCCGTGGCATTAAAGATTTGATAAGAAGTAAAAATTATAAAGAATTTTCCTTTGCTCACTCTTTAGATAACGCTGTAGAATGTCTTACGGAGGCAAAGCACGGTTACGTTATCATTACAGATGAAACTCTTTATGAATATGGAAAAGAAGGGCTGAAGATGCTTAAAGAAAAATTTCCGGACACGGGAATAGTGCTGCTGACGGGGGCTGATAACAGCAGTGGTTTGCGTTTCCTGTTTTCGCTGAAGTTTGCAGCAATAATTCATAAAATTAATACAGCCAATGAAATTGAAAAGGCAATTGATCATGCTGTTAATAATAAGGAGGGGTGCCATACCTGCTCTTATTTATTAAACCTGTTGAAAAATGAAAGTAATAATCCTGAAAACAGCAGAGGAAAAAAAGGAACTATTATTTTGAGCGAACAGGAAGCAGAAGTGCTTAAGCACAAGTTCCAGGGAAAGCCTAATAAAATTATCGGGTTGGATATTGATTTGACCACTGCTACCGTCAACACTTACTACAAGCAGGCAAAAAGCAAAATGCGCAGGTGGGGAAAAGGCGGATTCCTTGACTATGCTATTGAATTTGGAATTATTTCTTTTGATGAGTTGTTGAAGAAAAGAACCTGAGAAAATAAAATTATTCTTACTACCAACTGCAGGATTTTTCACTTGGTTGTCGCCTTACAACCGATGTTCTTTTGTGTCGTATCACGTACAGTCTTTAAATCCAAATAGTTTTTCAAATAATTTGTGAGACCCACCACCCGGCAGGTAGTTTTTTCTCCTGCTGGGTTTAACGCTTCCACCTTACAATAAAAATCTTTTTTATCTTCGAACCATGTCCGAAGAAAACATTCCCTTACGACCTGAACAGATATTTCACATATACAATCACGCAGTAGGAAAAGAAAATTTATTTGAGCGCGATGATGATTATAATTATTTTCTGAATAAGCTGAAAGAATATCTGTTACCGGTAAGCGATGTAATTTCTTATTGCCTGATGCCCAATCATTATCATCTCGTTTTGCGTTTTAAAGATATTGAAATAATAAAAGAGTTTTTTAAGCAGCGAAAAAAAGGAAAGTTTAGTATTGAAGAACTGATGCAGCAAAATGAAAATTATCTCGGAAAACAATTAAGCCAGGTTTGCTCTAACTTTTTTAATACGTACGCCAAGCATTATAATTTTGTAAAAGGCAGGACAGGAACATTGTTTAAAAGAACATTCAGAAGAAAAGAAGTATCAGATATGGATTACCTGAAAACGTTGATTTGCTATATCCATCAAAATCCTGTTGCCTCCGGCTTTGCTCAGCATATATTTGATTGGAAATATTCTTCGCATAAAGCCGTATTAAGTTCACAACCCACTTTGATTTCCAGAGATTTTGTTATAAGTTTGTTTGATGATTTAGAAAATTATAAATACTGTCATACTAAAAATGTTGACTTGGAATTTGATTTATCAACCTAATTCATCTCAAACCCAGCAGGAGAAAAAACTACCTGCCGGGTGTAGGGTTGCAGTTTACATCACATGCAGAAACTCGTATGTTGGACAGGGGATTTTCAGGATCGGATATTCAAAAAATAATAAATGAAGGTCAAAGAATACCGTTTACAGGTCCCAATGGCACTCCTCAAATAATGTATAAATTAGGGGATTATAAAGTCGTTTTTGAAACAGTTGGCAGAAATGCTGGAAAAATTGTTACTATTGAAGGTAATTATGATATTATAAGGTTTAGTGACGGATTAAGAGGTATATTTACTGGATGGTAGTATGACGATAGATCAAAAAATAAATGATTTGTTTGCTTTATGGGATCCTCTTGGAACTAAAAAAATAGAGCCAGGTATGCAATATGATGAATATAAAATATATTCTGATAAAATAGCTACCAATAAAGTATTAGACATTAAAAACTACCTAATTGAAATATTTACTGATATGGTTGATAATCCTAATAAGTTTCAAATGCGAGAGATTGAAACTATGGAATTTTTAATTAATAAGATTTTATCTGAAAAATAAACGGACAATATTACAA
This sequence comes from Bacteroidia bacterium, assembly GCA_039914625.1. Taxonomy (GTDB): domain Bacteria; phylum Bacteroidota; class Bacteroidia; order AKYH767-A; family OLB10; genus DATEMK01. The sequence goes on from JBDSOU010000251.1 coordinate 7,215, forward strand.
TATTGTTTTATTGAATATTTCAACAAGGCACTTCAGTAATATTGCATATTATGCAACCCAATACACGGCTGGTTAACGAAGTCTTCGGCTGGTTTGGTGCAAAACTTATATAATTATAGAATGAAACACTTTAAACCTCTTTTATTAATAATCATAACTACGGATTTTGGAACAAAAAATTAATATTTTATGAAAATATTAAACTCTATAGTGCTGTGCAGCTTACTCTTACTAAACACCTGTTACGGTCAGGACACTTCATCCGTAAAAAAAACAAATCATAGTGGCTATATTTTTGTTTCAGCTGGCATGGGAATACCCTTAGGGAGTTTCTGTAGTTACGAAGGGCCAAATCCGAGAACAATATACGGTGCACTTGATAATTTTAATTTAGCGGGAGAGGCGCGCACAGGATTTTCATTACAAGCGGGGGCAGGTTATATGTTTAATAAGAATATTGGAGTTGCCACACACTTTTACACATCATCATTTAAAGTGGCAGAAAAAACATTTGAAGAACTTTTTGGAAATAATTTTCTTTTTAACACATCTTTCGAAGAAAATTATGTATCTGAATTGTGGAATGCCAAAGGAGTTATAATTGGTCCTAATGCTCAATTACCGTTGGGTAAGGTTACACTTGGTTTAAGAATAATGGGAGGTATTCAGGTTGGCAGAAGTCCTGAAGTAAGAGTATCCTTTACGAGAACGGATGACAGCGGGTATTATTATTACGAAGAAATTAACCAACCGCAATTAACCAATACAGCCTTTGTATTTAATGAAGGAGTTGATGTGAAAATTAAAGTGATCAAAAATTTTAACATTCTATTCAGTACTGATTACTTGACAGGCAAACATACATACAATGACACCCTTTCTTTTACTTTCATTGAACAGTATGCTGGCTCGGATTATACAAGAAGCGAGACCAAGGATTTTAATTATTCAAAACGGTTTTCATTTCTAAGTATAACAACAGGTTTATTGTTTTCTTTTCAATAATTCCCGCCCGTCTATCTTAAGGATTAGCGGGAGCGTGAGAGATGAGGATGAAATAATTATAGTAGAAATGATAAAAATAATAAAAATAATTTTCGCTATCGGTTGTGCCCCCTCAACCGATTTAAATATTCTTCACAAATACAATATTTAAGCTTAACAGCAGGAATTACATATATTTTTAAATAAAAACAAAATAAAAAATAAAAACATGTTTTCACCTGACAGGTCAGCGAAGCCCCTGTCAGAGTGAAATTCGGAAACAAAAATATTAATTATAAAAGTGATATTTTTCCGCTTTGTCCGCAGGGACTCCTTTGGAGAAAAACAAGGGCTGAAATACTAATCGCGCTTGAACCGGATAAATTTTATCATATTTACAATCATGCAGTGGGCAAAGAAAATTTTTTTGAAAATGATGCCAATTATAAATGGTTTCTGGGAAAATTTATAAAATATGCAGTTCCCGTCTGCGATGTATTTGCATTCAGCCTCATGCCAAATCATTTTCACTTTACCGTGAGAATTAAAAGCGATTCAGCAATAATACCTTTAGCAAAAATTCGAAGCGTTAAAACAG
>JBDSOU010000149.1:0-25336 GCA_039914625.1 Bacteroidia bacterium
TTATTCGCGAAATGTTCCAAACAGAATATTTTGGTATATCCTTCCAACAATAATCATAAAAAGCGCATTTAAAAGGTTTCGTACATTGCTCACCAATTTCAACTTCCGGGGTAGAGTTGTCCTTTAATACCTTGCTAAAAATATTTATGTATTTTTCGATAATACCCTGGACAGCCTTTGCTCGTTCAGTAACATCAATTACGGTGAACAATTCCTTCACATTTAAAGAGTTCTTTCGGACATAATCTTTATTTAAAAATGCGAGATACATCACTAATGGCTTATCATTGAAAACTTCTTTTAGGATTTTGTATTGAAAACCAACATCAAGTATGTGTTCCGGAAACGATAATGACGTACTTGATTTAACTTCCACAACCACATTCCGTGATTTTTCACGTTTCAAGATATCCACCCGGCAAACAAATTGTTTGCATTTTGTCGTAAATGCCGCCTCGTAAAAAACCGACTGCTCTGTTTTTAATGCCTTTTGTGTTTTATCTAATAATTTGATTCCCCACACTTTATTATTATCACTTAAATCAATTCCTCCTGGATGAAGTTGTCGTCCTATTAATCCAACCTTATTTCCAGTACTGAAGTTCATCAATTGCTCCTCATCAGGCGGAGCAGCCAATCCTGGATAATGATAATTTAAATATAATGCCTTCACACATTCCCTTGCTTTCAAAAAAGGATATTTTGACAAGGGTTTTAGAATGTAACTCATTTTTTAGGAGGTTAAAATTTCTCTTATTCAACAGAAATCTTTTCCTAAATAGTCAGAAAAAAAATAAATTGGTGTGTCAAAAATGAATCACCTAAAAACAAATTTTTATATATGAAAAAAAATTCTGATATTTATTTTAGGAAGGAGCGAATAAATTATTTATTTAAACTGAGGAGAAAAAATTGATATGGAAGAATATGATTTAAAGTTTACAAGATTAAATATGTTTTTAAATTTGATAAAGATTTAATCCCGTACTTAAACGTGATAATTGCCTTTATTAATGTGGAAAGGTAAACTTGTTTCGAGGCGTGAATTCGATGGTATTATAATCTTTTTATATGCAATTCATAACAGGTTTGCTCAAATCAGCTACTACAGCAGGTCGCATGAAATTATCGGAGTTTCACTTATCACCCGGGAACGGCCGGAGTTCGAAAGCTGCGGGTAAAACTGCTTATAGGGGGATGACCAACTGTAGCTGTACAAGAAACTTTATTTTTTTTCCCAATGGTAAAATTGGTAGTAAAACAATCATATTTTTATTCAAATAAATAAAAAAGAGATCCATGTTTACATGCGCCTAACATAACCCAATGCAAATGACTTTTAATATTATCTTTAAGTTATTTTTCAGCAAATATTTTACAAACCCAAAATCTTTTATAACTTGCGCCCTTATTCAGTTTTAGCTCTCTTTTTCTTTTATTAGTAATCCCACTTTAAAAACAAATTCTCACCTGCCATATCCTTTTTCCAACCACGATGGTTATCGTGAAAGACTTGGGAAAAAAACCAATATTAAAAAAACACAAAAACAACATCCCTTTGGGCTGATATTATAAACATGAAAAAAAAAAATAGTTAAATTGTCGTTCCTTCGAAACTTGGGCATCGCGCGTGGTGTTTTTTTTGTTTCCGGAAGGGCCTCCTTAAGCTACTTTAACTCTCAAAATTCAAACCGTAAAGTAATCAGGGCCAAACTTGAACCCTCAAACCCTGAAACAAAATAAAAAGGAAGGGCAAATCTCCTCCTTTTTTATTCTACGTTACTTGCTTATAACAAAGCTTTGCCATTCAGATTTGTTTTTTGAAATGAATGAAAGTGTATAAATCCATCTTAAAGTTCAACTAACTATATTTGATGTATTTGTTGTTGATAATGAACCTTTAATAATAATCTGTTCAAACATATTATTTAGAAGTTGAATAGCAATTATTTTTGTCAGCTTTAAAACTACATCCGCATTGCGGCTTTCCCAACTTTCCGAGTGATTATAGCTATCATGCAAACCCGCCATACGTAAAAACTTTTTGTTTTTGCAGTTTTATTGTTCCGATTCCTTTTTCCTTAACAAATTTCAAACTGTCCGACTGCACCTTATTATCGAACGAAAATTGCAGTTGTTGTTGTACTAATTTTTATTCCCGATTTGCAAAAGCGATGGCAAGAGCTTTGGCAAATCTTTTTACATTTTTCCAAGTTCCTCTCATTTCAACTTGGATTAAAGAATTTGGTTTATTTGAAAACCCTGAATAACTCTGTTTTTGCTTTTCCATTTTATTTATACTTTTGGTTTGCACATAAACGATAAGAAATACCTTGCCGCAATTTAACTATACTATTACAAGCTCTTAAGTCTCTTATTGAACTGTTCGATGTTATTGCACGTGAAGGAGAGTGGATTATCATATTATACGAACTCTTAAGATTCTTTAAAGATTAATAATCTTAATCCTCTCTTTTTTCATTTCAATTTTTGTGTGTTTTAGTATTCAAATTCAATATGAGTGCAACGATAGTTTCAGATTAAAGGGATAAAAAAAGTAAAAACATGAAATTTGGGATACAACTAAGAACAAAGCATCAGGAAATTCTCCTTTATTGCATTTCCATGTCCTTGATATTATTTTTGCTTAAATGGCTCGAAGCGCATTTCATTGTTTTTAATTATCGTCTTGATTTTTTTATTGGTGCCATTGCCATTATATTTACAGTATTGGGTATTTGGTTGGCGCTGAAACTTGTGAAGCCAAAAGTAGAAATCCGTATTATAGAAAAGAAAGTTTATATAGATAATCCGGGCAAAACGGAAATCAACCAACAGGAGATAGTAAAGCTGGGCATAAGCAGGCGCGAACTGGATGTATTAAATTTAATCGCCATCGGTTTAAGTAATGAGGAGATTGCAGGGAAATTATTTATAAGTTTGAATACGGTAAAAACACATTCCTCCAGTATTTTTTTGAAATTGGACGTAAAAAGGCGAACTCAGGCGGTAGAAAAAGCCAAACGGCTGAATATCATACACTAGCCCAACTCCCACTTTAGTATGAAAATTGCAAAGTAGTATCGAAATCACCCGAAAGTGTGAAAGAAAATGAGTGAACAGAGGTTATTTTTGCGGCATAGTAATCTTTAAAAATAAATATCGATGAAAAAAAATATTTTAGTATTCGGAACCATTTCAGGAGTAATAATCAGCACGTTCATGGGAATTTCTATGGCCATAATAGGCTGCGGTAGTGGCGATATGGATGGTGCAAGCAGCAGTATGATTGTTGGCTTTAGTGCCATGGCTGTAGCATTCTCCTTTATATTTGTGGGCATTAAAAATTACCGCGACAAACAAAACGGAGGAAGCATAACATTTGGTAAGGGGTTTTTACTGGGCTTTATGATCAGTCTTATTGCCTCCACCATATATGTTATTACCTGGGCACTAGAATTTCATTTCTTTTTGCCCGATTTTATTGACAAATACTCCTCAATGCAGGTAAAACAATTACACGAAAGCGGTATTTCGGGTGCAGCCCTTGACGAAGCTGTTAAAGGCATAGAACGTGAAAGCTACAATTATAAGCACAACCCGTTTTTCTTTGCGATGTACACCTATATGGAAATACTTCCTGTCGGAATTATAATAACCCTGATAAGCGCTTTGATCCTTAAAAGAAAAGAACCTGTAACCGTCTTGCAATAGTTATCCGGCAATTAAACCCGTAGGATGAATATCCAACGGCAAAAAAAAAACAAAAAAATGAATACCATAATTATAATTCTACTTGTATTGGCAGGCATCATTGCCGTGCTGTTAATCATTGCGCTTTTTATGAAGAAGGAACATTATGTCAAACGTGAAATTATCATCAATGCTCCCCGACAAAAAGTATTTGACTTTTTAAAACTACTAAAAAACCAGGAGCAATTCAACAAATGGGCAACGGCTGACAAAAAAAACAGGAAAGAAAAATTCCATGGGACAGACGGAACAGTTGGATTTATTTATTCCTGGAGCGGAGATAAAAGTGCCGGCCAGGGAGCAAAGGAAATTAAGAATATTGTTGAAGGGAAAAGAATTGAAACAGAAATTCGTTTTGTAAAACCAATGCGAGTTACTGCCTCTGTGATTTTTGAGACAGAATCTTTATTCGATGATCAAACCAAAGTGAACCTGATCAATACGGGTACATTGAAATATCCTTTGAACATAATGATACCAATGGCAGAAAAAAATTTTCCGAAAGATATGGATGAAAGTTTGTCAACTTTGAAAAAAATTCTCGAAAAATAATCATAACACAATGAATAAAATAACACTAATAATTTTGGCATTGGCAACATCATTTTGTTTTGGTTTTGCTTTTAAATCAATTATAACTAACAATTCAGGCGACAATGCAAAAATGAAAAGAGTAACAAGCATTGGGGGCATTTTTTTCAAATGCAAAGACCCTAAAAAAGTGAGAGAATGGTATCAGACTCACCTTGGACTAAATACTAACCAGTATGGTGCAGTGTTCGAATGGTATCAAGGTGCGGACGCTACCAAAAAGGGTTTTTTGCAATGGAGTCCGTTTAAAGAAACCACAAAATATTTTGAGCCATCAACAAAGGAGTTTATGATAAACTACCGGGTTGAAAATTTAGATTCACTTGTTGAAGAACTGAAAAAAGAAGGAGTAAGTGTAACCGACTCCATGGAAACAGTTGATTACGGAAAGTTTGTTCACATTATGGATATAGAAGGAAACAAAATAGAATTGTGGGAGCCAAACGATATTGAATTTGAAAAACTCGGTGTCCAGATAGATAGCAAGACCACCAAATAACATGAGGCTGGCCATGAAGCAGGATCCCGGTTATAAATATACCGGCTGTTATGTTTACAACTTCCAACAATATGGATGATCAGAAAAAAGCAACTAATATTTGTTTGGATAAATTAAACCTCAATACAAAGTGTAAAATATTTTAGATATCATATTTCTCTTGATTTAGGATTGAAGTACAGCAAAGTTCCTACCTGATCGGTTACCTTAATGCCTAAACCCCTACTTTTGTACTCTTATGTTAGTACTCAACAATATTACTTTCGAATTCGGAGCAAGAGCTTTATTCAGCGAAACTTCATGGCATATAAAGCCCAATGAAAAAATTGGTTTAATCGGTGCAAACGGAACAGGTAAATCAACGCTGCTTAGGATTATTGCCGGTGAATACAAATTAACATCGGGAACCATTACCGGGCGAAAAAATCTTTCCATTGGCTTTCTTAACCAGGATTTGCTTTCTTACCAAAGCAACAACAGCATTTTGCATGTGGCAATGGAAGCTTTTGAAAAGGAAAATAAAATACATGATGAAATTGAAGAAGTTCTGTTAAGATTAGAACATGATCATTCGGAAGTAACTTTAAACAAGCTGCACCATCTGCAAACCGAATACGATGCACTTGACGGATACAACATTCAATATAAAGCAGAAGCGATACTTGAAGGATTAGGATTTTCAACAGCGGATTTAAAAAGACCTTTGAAAGAGTTTTCGGGAGGTTGGCGCATGAGAGTAATGCTTGCAAAAATTCTTTTAACAAAACCCGACTTGCTTTTACTGGATGAACCTACCAACCACCTTGATTTGCCTTCCATTCAATGGATTGAAGAATACCTTTCGGAGTATGATGGGACGATAGTTATCGTTTCACACGACCGTTATTTCTTAGATGGGATTGTTACAAAAATTGTAGAGGTTGATAATGAGAAATTGATTTCCTATTCAGGTAATTATACTTTTTTCCTCCAAGAGAAAGCCATGCGGATTGAAATGCAGCATTCACAATTCAAGAACCAGGAAAAATATATTAAAGAACAGGAAAAATTGATTGACCGTTTTCGCTATAAGGCATCTAAAGCAAAATTTGCACAGTCAAGAATCAAAATGCTTTCAAAATTAGAGCGTATTGATGATGTGGAAAATAACAATGCGGAAATAAGAATCAATTTCAATTTTTCGCAACAGCCCGGAAGATCCATAGTGCAATTGCATGTGAAATCAAAAAAATATGCTGAACAGGTAATCTTTGAAAACACAGATGTGTCCATAGAACGCGGTGATAAAATTGCTTTGATTGGTGCAAACGGGAAGGGAAAATCCACCCTGCTTCGAATGATTGACGGAAGTGAAAAATTTGAAGGAACCACAACTCCGGGTTATAATATAATCCAGTCTTTTTATGCACAGCACCAGTTGGAAAGCCTCCATCTTGAAAATGATTTAATGCGCGAGCTGCAGGTGCATGCTCCTGAGCAGACTGACGGAACATTGAGAGCTTTGCTGGGAGCCTTTCTTTTCAGCGGTGATGATGTGTTTAAAAAAATCAAGGTGTTATCAGGAGGAGAAAAATCACGGGTGGCTTTAGCGAAAACAATTTTGACAAAAGCGAATTTTCTTTTGCTCGATGAACCTACAAACCACCTTGATATTCAATCGGTAAATATCCTCATACAGGTATTGAGAAAATATGAAGGCAGTTATGTAATTGTTTCACACGATCGGTTTTTTCTTGCTGAGGTTGCAAATAAGATCTGGTACATTGAAGATCATAAGCTGAAGGAATATCCGGGAACTTACGATGAATATGAAATGTGGGTGGAGAAAAATAAAAATGGTGCCGTTTCTGTAAAAGCTGTTGAACCTAAAAAAGAAAATGTGGAAGTAAAAATTAATGGTAAGCAAAATGAAAAAGAATTAAAAAAACAAAAACAGCAGCTCAATCAAACTGTAAATACTCTCGAAGAAAAAATAGAACAGCTTAAAAAGAGAAAAGAAAATATTGTTTCACAGCTTTCTGATGAATCTGTTCTAAAAGAACATGATAAAATGAAACAATTAAATCTTCAGTTAAAAGTGGTGGATGAAGATATTAAAAAAATGCAAACCGAGTGGGAGCAGGTGTACCTGAAATTGATGGAAATAAATTGACATCAACGAATTCTTCAAAGACGAACGAGATTACCAACCTAAACGAATTTATCGCTTACTGTTGTCAACTAAAAAATGAAATTTCCAAAAATAATTTTTGCTTTTCTTCTTTTCTTCTTTTATAAAAATTCTTTTGCCCAGAATGAGGGTGATATTGCTGATTATTATCACAGCAATTATTTGCGCTATGAAAACTACATTTACGTCCCTAATATTAAAACTGTAGTCCTTGAAAAGTACGGTTTCCCGCTTTCCGAACCCGTTATTATGCTGAATTCTGGCGATCAACTGGTATTAACTTTTGATGATCTTGATGGTGATATAAAAAATTATTCCTATACATTTGTCCATTGCAATGCCGACTGGACTTCATCACATGTTATTATTTCGCAATACCTGAAAACTTTTTTTGATGATCATATTTCAGATTACAAGTATTCATTTAATACACAACAGTCTTACACTCATTACACACTTTTATTTCCAAATGAAAACCTTAACCCCGTTTATTCGGGAAATTATTTACTGAAAGTTTTTTATACCGAAAACCCGGACAGTGTGATGCTGACGAGAAGGTGGGTGATGGTTGACAGTAAAGTGCAAATTAATGCCAATGTAAAACGAGCTACCATTGTTTCGGATCGCTATTCAAAACAGGAAGTTGACTTTAATATTACTTATCCTTCCAATTTTATTCAGAACCCTTTCAGTGATATTAAAATCGTGATAATGAAAAACGGAAGATGGGATAATGCAATCACTAACCTGAAACCTCTTTATTTAAAAGATAACCTGCTTGATTATAATTATGATGAGGAAAATGTTTTTAATGGGGGAAATGAATTCAGAAATTTTGATATCCGTACAACCAGGTTTCAAACAGAATTCATAAAACAAATTCTTGAGGATTCAACAGGTTTTCACATTTTTGTTACCAATGATCAAAACCGTTCAGCATTGCGGTACTCCATTACGGATGATATTAATGGAAGGTTTGTCAATACAATTTATGATGATCGTGATGGCGAAACGGAAGGTCAATATGTTAATGTCCATTTTAAATTAGTGTACCCTGATCCCATTCAAAAAGGCACCCCTTACATATTTGGTGACCTTACCGACTGGAGACTGACTAAGGAAGGAAAGTTAAAATATAATTATGATCAGCAGGCTTATGAAACTTCATTGTATTTAAAGCAGGGATATTATAATTATGAATATGTTGTTGTTAAAGATGGTTCTGAGCAACTTGATGAAACTGAAATTGAGGGCAATCACTTTGAAACAGAAAATAATTATACTATTTTTGTATATCATCGTCCGGTTGGTGAACGATACGATCAGGTCATAGGTTGGCAAAAGTTGAATTCAAAACATATTTATTAAATTTTGAAGGCTTTAATCCATACGTTTACCTATTAAAAGTAAAATTTCGTCACAATTTGCTTGCAATTTAAAATGAGTTTGCTATTTTTGAATAAATAAAATTAACGTATATGGTAACAGAGGTCACATCAGGAGTAAAAGTGAGCGTAGAGACATTCTATCAGCCCACACATTCCAACCCCGGACAATCACATTATGTATTTGCCTATCGCATTACGATTGTTAACGAAAGCGAAGATATTATCAGGTTAAAAAGACGCCACTGGTATATCGTTGACAGCGATAACACCAGGCGCGAAGTGGAAGGGGAGGGCGTAGTTGGCGAACAGCCATTCATAGGGCAGGGAGAAACATATCGTTATGTTTCAGGATGTAACCTGAATACAGAAATCGGCAAAATGTACGGTACCTATTTAATGGAACGTCAAAATAACAAAAAACTTTTTTACGTGAAAATACCGGAATTTAACATGGTTGTTCCGAGCAAGCTCAATTAAGAATTTCATCTGACAATTATCCTAAAATGGTTAAAGCCCCCTTCAAAAAAGGGGGTTTTGATTTTTAAGAAGCTCTATTTTTTTTTCAGGTCAAACTGTAAATGCAACGCATACTCAAGAAAATTGTTTGTAAAGTAACCGGTATCAGTTGAAATTTCTGCTGAATAAATCATTCCCGATTCCGGCAGTTGATTCAACTCAATAACATTTTTTTGTCCTGACTTATTCAGGTCAGTAAGCAAATCCATTCTTCGGTCGTAAGCAGCAGCATATTTTTTTGCAATTGAAAATTGCTCCTTAAATTTGATTGATAATACCGCAATGGAAAAAACCACGGTTATTATTTTAAAAATCAGGAATACTTTTTCTTTGATTTGAACCCTGTATCCAAGGATAAAAAATAGAACAGCAGAACAAAAAGAAATAAGAAAAGAAATTTGAGCTAATGCTCTGTCAGGCCCAAGTTCCGACATAATGAAGGATGTAGGAACCAGGAAAATAAAAATGAGAATTAACAAAATGAAAAAATATTTTTTTAGTGAAAACAAAACAGGAAGTAAATTCATTTTGGGAATTGATGTCGATAAATATTCTCCTAAAATCAACCATGGAAAACTGAAAAGAAAAAGATAATGCATTTTCAACGGGGTACTGATGAAAATTATTTTGATGAAAGATTTAACCTGTATCCAGAGAGTTTGTATGAAACTTACTTTTGGCAGAGCACTGTAGCGCACTTCATTTCCCGGAGCCAGCATGGTAATGGTGAAAGAGATCAGTAAAAAAAGTAATGCGAGAATTATTTTTTTGTTCACAGTTTGTTTATCCGGAACGGAAACATTTAAGAATTTCTTCATTTTTGAGTTTAATAAAAGCAAACAGGAACTCAGAAGTAAAATATTTATTAAGGCAAATGATTCACTCGCTCCACCGATAAAAACTGAAGAAATTATTATTAAAAAAATATGAATCGTTTTGAATTTTTCAGCAAGCAGAATATTAATTAGGATAAGGCTCATAATTATACTCCACAAATACGTGCATACCTGAACGTGCCAGAACCATGTTTCAGCAATGCTGTAGCTTGAAAAGAACAAACTGCATGATAAGATGATTCCATACAACAAGTTAATGCCTCGGGATAGTTTTAAATTTAATGCTCTGTGAAAAATATATTTTATCAGGAAACAGAGCGAAACGATTAGTGTAAAAAGGGTGAAGCAATTAAAAATAAAGTGATACTGCTTAAATGAATTCAGACCGATGATCCAGCCAGTGAGAAGATAGGCGGTCCAACGTGCGCTGTATCCGAAATACAAATCGCGCATGCAGCCCCATACGCCTTTTTCTGAATAGCCTCCTAAGTAATAAAAATCATCTCCTGCAAGGCGGTTGTAATAACTTAAAACAAAAAAAAGCAACACAAACAAAACTGAAGAAACTGCAAGCAGAAGAAAATAAAAACGGTTGTTCATTTCTCAACCGGCAACTGCGCAAATTTATAACACAAAATTGCAGTGGAAATAGCTACGTTTAATGATTCAGCAGAGCTTTTTTCAGATTTCGGAATAGTAATTTTTTCATCAATAAAATTTAATAATTCGCTGCTTATTCCTTTTGATTCATTTCCCATTATTAAAATAGCATTTTGACTAAGTTTTTTATTTATAACATTTTCACCATCTACAACTGCCCCGTAAACCGGAATTTTAAATTCTTTTTTTATTTGTGTCAACACCACTTTTAAATCGTCATAGAAAAGATTTGTTCTGAAAAGTGAACCCATCGAGGATTGCACTACTTTGGAGTTAAATGCATCAACCGATTCGTTTGAACAAATAATATTTTTTACTCCGAACCAATCTGCTGTTCTGATAATGGTGCCCAGGTTTCCGGGATCCTGGATAGTATCAAGCATCAGGGTAAACCCATCAGGAAGATTTTTAAAATTAATTTTTGTTTCAGGAATGTGAGCAATCGCAAGAACTTTATTTGGATTTTCTAACATGCTTATTTTTTTCAATTCCTCTTCAGTGATCTCATAAAAAATATTTTCCTGAGTCGATTTTTCTTCATATTTCCAATCTGCGATAAAATAGACTGCATGAATTTTAAAGGGGGAATTCAAAAGTTCCCCAACAATTTTTTCCCCTTCGGCAATAAATAGTCCTTCGCTTTCCCTGAACTTTTTAACATTCAGAGACCTGATAAGTTTCATTTGATTTTTAGAAATCATAAACGGAAAGATAGTAAACTTGTCACGCGGAAATAAGCAACCAAAATTAAAGTTAAATTGTATTTTTACAAACATCAGAAATATTGCAGAGTGAAGCGAACCCGATTCATTTTTTTTATTATTTTACTCCCTGCTTTCCTTTTTTCATGTAATCCCGTCAGAAGGATGGGCGATCATGCAATCTTGCTGAATAAAAATATTATTAAAATTGATAAAGCTTCTCTGAAAGCAGAAGTGGCTCCAATCATAAAGCAAAAACCAAACAGGAAAATTTTAGGCATATTCCGTTTTCACCTGGGTATTTATAATCTTGCAAACAGGGGTAATTCTTCAGGGTTTAAGGAATGGGTAAAAAGAGCCATTGGTGAAGAACCCGTTTTGCTTGACACCGCCTTAACCAATCGTTCGACAGGACAAATAAGGCAATACATGGAGAATATCGGCTATTATAATGCAGAAGTGTCGGATTCCATTGTCACTATTTCCAAACATAAAGCGAATGTGATTTATTCCATTAAAACAAATACTCCTTATACCATCCGGTCATTTTCGTATTCAATAAAAGACACTGTTATTGATTCAATTGTAAATGCTGATAAAAAAAATACACTTGTCCATATAGGTGATAATTACGACAGAGGTATTATTCAAAAAGACCGCGAACGCATTACAACAATTTTAAAGAACAATGGGTATTATTTTTTTAACCAGCAATACATTGCCTTTCAAATAGACAGTTCCCTCAAATCAAAAAAGGTGGATGTTTACATGACACTGAGCAATCCATTTGAAAAAGTGAAAGACACGAGTGCAGGAGCAGAAAATAAGAACCACGTTCAATATTCAATCAGCAAGATATTTATCAGGACAGATTATGATCCATTAAATATATATGAAACAGCCGTGATTGACACATTGATTTTTAACAATTATTATTTCCTTTCTGCATCAGGTCATTATAATTACAGATCAGCTCCTTTGGTAAAAAATATTTTTTTTAAAACGGGTGAACCGTATCGTTTAAGTGATCATGAAAATACTTATCGGGCTTTGGGTGACCTTGGAAATTTCCGTTTCATTAATATCAGGTTCGAAACGGACACCGAAGGTCTTAAGCGAAATGAAAATAACCTGGTCTGCCAAATACTGCTCACTCCATTATTAAAACAATCTTATAAAATAGAATTAGAAGGCACACACAATGGTGGCAATCTTGGTGCAGGAGTAAATTTTGTTTATTCAAACAGGAATACTTTTAAAGGTACTGAGACCTTTGACTTTAAAATAAAGACTGCTTTCGAAAATTTGCGTAACGTAACAATTGAAAACAGCAAGAAAATATGGATTTTTAATTCTTATGAAATTGGTCCGGTTGCACGATTGAATATTCCAAGAGTGATTGCCATGTTTAAACCGAAAAATAAGTCGGTGATCAGTGCTACTGAACTAACTACGGCTTATAATTTACAGCAGCAACCTGAATTTTTCAGACGCATTGCAATCTTTTCAGCAGGAGCCATCTATAAATTTTCAAATTATTTGCGATTACAGGTATATCCCGCTGAAGTGAATTTTGTAGATGTAAGGCTTGATTCGGCTTTTCAGCGAAAGCTTACTGATATTGGAGATCCCGGGTTAATCAGCAGTTATGAAGACCACATGATAACAGACGGAAGAGGCAGCATTACCTATACGACACAGGAGTTGAACAGACCAAAAAATTTTGTTTTCCTCCGCTTCAATCTTGAATTTGCCGGGAACTCGTTGAGGGCAATGAAAGTTATATCCGATAAGTTACAGGGCATTGAAACAAAAAGGGACAGCACCTATTCCGTATTGGGGATACCTTATTCTCAATACCTAAAACCTGAATTTGATTTCAGGTATTATTTTGTTCCGGATTTGAATAATAACGTTGTCTTTCGTACGGCAATTGGGGTTGGACTTCCTTATCTGAATTCAATTTCTCTTCCGTATGAAAAAAGCTTTTATGCAGGAGGATCAAATGATCTCCGTGCTTTTTTAGCGCGCACTATCGGGCCGGGTTCATATTCTAATGAAGAAGTTCAGCAGACCGGTGAAATTAAAATAAACAGTAATTTAGAATATCGTTTTCCAATTTTTAAGGTTTTACAAGGAGCTTTTTTTGTGGATGCTGGGAACGTGTGGCTTACACACAGCGATGGAAATCGCCCTGGTGGGAAATTTGAATGGAATAAGTTTTATAAAGAAATTGCGATTGGAGGTGGTTATGGTTTTCGTTTCAATTTTACTTTTTTTGTTTTCAGGTATGATTTAGGGTATAAATTCAGAAACCCTACATTACCGGAAGAGGAGAGGTGGGTGATTGGAAATTTAAAACTATTCAACGGAGTAACAAATAATTTGGCAATTGGGTTCCCTTTTTAATATTTGGCGTTTAATTTCCGGCATAAACGAAAGTGTAAATTTTACAGAAATAGTATTCAAAAATTCTTTTTAAATTATTTTATTAGTTTTGTCAGAAATGAAATGTCGTTCAAATCCAAAATTAAATTTCTAATTTCTAACTTCAATTTCAATTATGTCATTAAAAAAAATAAGAGAACTTTTAGGTGCGAATGCGGATTCGCTTCTGAATCATCAGTGCAAAACAATTAATAGTAATGATCTTCATCAGCCGGGCCCTGATTTTGTGGATAGAATTTTTGTATCCACAAACAGAAATAATAATGTTCTGAGAAACCTTAACTCAATTTATAATCATGGCCGGCTTGCAGGCACCGGCTATGTTTCAATTCTCCCTGTTGACCAAGGGATTGAGCATTCAGCAGGTGCTTCATTCGCTCCGAATCCAATGTATTTTGATCCTGAAAATATTGTAAAGCTGGCTATTGAAGGAGGTTGCAATGCAGTTGCATCCACTTATGGTGTGCTGGCTGCTGTGTCTAGGAACTATGCCCACAAAATTCCTTTTATTGTAAAAATCAATCACAACGAGTTTCTCACCTACCCGAACAAATTTGATCAGATCATGTTTGGTAGTGTGAAAGATGCGTGGAACATGGGTGCCGCTGCAGTTGGTGCAACTATTTATTTTGGGTCTCCCGAATCAGCAAGGCAAATCATTGAAGTGTCGCAGGCATTTGATGAAGCACATCGTTTGGGATTAACTACCGTGCTTTGGTGTTATCTGCGCAACAGCGGATTTAAAAAAGAGAGCACAGATTATCACACGGCTGCTGATTTAACGGGGCAGGCAAATCATCTTGGTGTTACCATCCAGGCCGACATTATCAAACAAAAACTTCCTTCAAACAATGGCGGATATACTGCATTAAACTTCGGCAAAACGCATAAAAAAGTTTATGAACAATTAACCTCTGATCATCCGATTGATCTTTGCCGCTACCAGGTGTTAAATTGTTATGCCGGAAGAGCAGGACTTATAAACTCTGGAGGCGAATCAAAAGGAGCATCGGATATGGCTGAAGCTGTAACTACAGCAGTAATAAACAAACGCGCTGGCGGGCAAGGTTTGATCTCCGGACGTAAAGCATTTCAAAAACCCTTTAAAGAAGGAATTGAATTGTTAAATACGATTCAGGATGTTTATTTGGAAAAAGAAATTTCGTTGGCGTAATTAGTTAAATATGTTAATGTGTTTATTCAGTCACCAATTAACATAATTAACCATTCAACCAAACCATGAGCTGGTTCAAACGCATAAAACAAGGCATTACCACACGGGAGAAAAAAGAAACTCCTGAAGGATTGTGGTATAAATGCCCGTCATGCAAAGCCATTTTAACTACTAATGAACATGCAGATAATTTTTTTGTCTGTTTGAAATGCAATTATCATGAGCGCATTGGTTCAACAGAATATTTTCAAATTTTAATTGATAATAATAAATTTTCAGAGATCACTCCAAACATGACATCGGCCGATCCTTTGAATTTTATTGATACTAAAAAATATGCTGACCGGCTGGCGGATAAGCAAAAGGACACAGGACTGAAAGATGCCATTCGTACTGTTTATGGAAAAATAAACGGGCATAAAGTTGTTATTGCCTGTATGGATTTTACTTTTATTGGTGGTTCAATGGGATCCGTAATGGGCGAAAAAATTTCGAGGGCCATTGATCATTGTCTTGAAAAAAAATGTGCGTTTCTTCTTATTTCAAAATCAGGAGGAGCACGTATGATGGAAGCTGCATTTTCCCTGATGCAAATGGCAAAGACTTCTGCAAAGCTGACCATGCTGTCAGAAGCGAAAATTCCTTACCTATCGCTTTTAACGGACCCGACCACAGGAGGAGTTACTGCTTCTTTTGCCATGCTTGGTGATTTGAATATTGCTGAGCCGGGTGCATTGATCGGATTTGCAGGACAACGTGTAATAAAAGATACAATAGGAAAAGATTTACCGAAAGGTTTTCAGACAGCTGAATTTGTTCTCGAACATGGCTTTTTGGATTTTATTGTTGACCGCAAAAATTTGAAAAATAAAATTTCACAGGCCTTGGATTTTTTTGAAAACTGATATTTTATAATTACGCAGGTATTTAATTGCCACAGATTCACAGATTTCTTTTCTTTATTTTATCAAGACTACCGAACAAAATTTTATCAATGTATTCATTTTGAAAATTCTGTTTTCTTTTTTCTTTAATCTGTGAATCTGTGAATCTGTGGCAATTAAAATGATCATTAATGCGGAGTAATTTCGATATTGTAAAGTTCAGTGCGTGACTTTTCAACTTTTTATTGTTCATATAAAAAACGTTATGATGTGGATTCAATTTATCATATTATTACTTTCGCATTCTAAAAAAATCATACCATGAAAAAATCAATTTTATGTTTTTGTATTTTTTCCACAATGCTGACAGCTTGTGTAAGCAAAAAAAAATACACCAGCCAGGTTGCAAAATATGACACCTTAAAAACGGATTACGATAAAATGAATCTGCAACTGAGCGCATGCCTGAATGATAAAGACAAGCAGGCTGCAAAATTGTCGGCAGCGGAATCTGAGTTAGCAATGCTTAAAGCTAACAGTACAACACTGCTCAAACAGCTCAGCGATATGTCGGTGCTTTCAACTACGCAATCTGAAAGCATCAGGAAATCAATTGAAAATATAAGTTCAAAGGATGCCTACATAAAAGATCTTCAGGTTGAAATGACGAGAAAGGATTCGTTAAACATGGCATTGGTTTTAAATCTGAAAGGCGCATTGCAGGATGTGAACGACCAGGATGTGCAAATAAAAGTAGAAGGCAGCGCTGTGTTCATTTCCATTTCAGACAAAATGCTCTTTAAAAGCGGAAGCTACCAGATAACCCCTCGCGCCAAAGAAGTTCTTGGTAAAGTTGCTACTGTAATAAAAGGGCAACCCGAAATTCAATTTATGGTGGAAGGTCATACGGATAATAAACCTATCAAGACAGCAGCTATTAAAGACAATTGGGATCTTAGCGTACTCAGATCTGCATCAGTAGTTCGTGTATTGCAAAAGGATTATGCAGTGGATCCCGCACGCATGATAGCAGCCGGACGCAGCGAATATATTTCAGTAGCTTCCAATGATAATGCTGAAGGAAGAGCTTCTAACAGAAGAACCCGCATTGTAATACTTCCGCAGTTGGATCAGTTTTTTAAACTGCTTGAGCCGAAGCAAAATTGAGAAGAGGAGAAATTTTTCTTCGGGTAAAAAGAATTTTTTTGCCTGGAAGTACCTTTTATAAGAAGTAATTTTCAAAACCTCGAAGCCATAAGTAAATTCAAATCCCTGAAGGGGAGTTTGCAAACATCGCTCACAATTTTATTGGTGATGGTTCCTCTGTATAAATAAACTCCGCTTCGTACATAAGGATCGCGCCAGAGCATTTCTTCCAATCCGCCTTCTTCACCGATAGCAAGCAGGATAGGAGTGAAGATATTGCTCAACGCATGAGAGGCAGTGCGTGAAACACGCGATGCAATATTCGGAACGCAATAATGAATAACTCCGTATTTTCTGAAAACAGGGTTGGTATGATTGGTGACTTCGGAAGTTTCAAAACATCCGCCCTGGTCAATGCTCACATCAATGATGACACTTCCGTTTTGCATTTCACTTACCATATCTTCGGTAACAACAACCGGTGTTCTTCCGTCTTTTGCAGGAAGCGAACCAATGGCAACATCGGCTGACCTTAATGCTTTTCGTAAAATGGCAGGATTTAAAGTAGATGTATAAATTCTTCGTCCCAAATTTTTCTGAATTCTCCTTAGTTTATGTACGGAGTTTTCAAAAATCCTCACTCTTGCACCTAAACCGATAGCGGCCCGGGCGGCATATTCTCCTACAGTTCCTGCACCCAAAATCAAAACTTCTGAAGGAGGTATTCCTGTTATTCCACCTAAAATTTCACCCCTGCCCGCAGTTACATTGCTTAACAACTCGGCAGCCACCAGTATGGAGGCGGTGCCAACAATCTCGCTCATTGTCTGAATAATTGGAAAAACATGAGTTTCATCTTTAATATATTCATAAGCAAGAGCCGTTATTTTTTTAGCGCTGAGCCGCTGCACAAATTCTTTATTCTGCATGGTAATTTGCAAAATTGAGATAAGTGTTTGTTTTTCCTGCAATAAATCAAGTTCTTCTTTTGATGGAGGCGCTACTTTCAGTATAAGATCAGCTTTAAAAACTTCCTGTGCAGAATAAACAATCTGCGCGCCCGCTTCGCTGTAATCTGTATCGGCAAAACTTGCATTTGCTCCGGCTCCTGCCTCAACCATTATCTGATGACCATTATTAATTAACAAAGCAACTGAATCAGGCACCAGGGCAACCCTGTTTTCCTGGAAAGATATTTCCTTTGGAATGCCAATGAAAAGTTTTTTTTCTTCCCTTCTCACTTCGACCATGCTTTCTTTGGGCATCAACATACCTTGTGCTGCAAGTTCGCTCATACCGGATTGGGGGAGTAATGGATTATTCATACAATCATTTTTATTTGTCGCGAGCCGTTCAATTCTAAAATATGAATTTCAGCACGTTGTTCAGGTAACAGGTTTTTTATTTTTTCGGGCCATTCGATAAAACAATAATTGCCACTGAAGAAAAAATTTTCATAGCCAATATCGAATGCTTCACTCTCAGAATTGATACGGTAAAAGTCAAAATGATATACCGGGTTTTTTTTCGCTTTGTATTCGTTCATGATAGCAAACGTAGGACTGGTCACGTCATCGGTTACACCCAATTTTTTGCAAATAGATTTTATTAAGGTTGTTTTACCGGCTCCCATTGCTCCATACAAAGCAATAATACGATGGTCTTTCAATTCACTTAAAATTTTTTCTGCAACGATTTCAAGCGCTTCCAGACTTTTGCATTCAAAAATTAATTCCATTTCAAGAATCATGATTCTCCGTTTGTGTAGCCCGAAAATTAATCGTTTACGAAGTTACGAAAATACGAATAAAAAATTATTCAAGAGCATCTATATCTTTCAATTCAAAAAAAATTGATTTTGTTTTGAAAAGAAGATAAAATGGAATATTGGAATGATGGGTTAGCTTCGTTTCCCAAACATTCCATAATTCCTGTATTCTAATTCTCAAAAATTATTTGGTCGTAAGCACAACATAAGGAATAATCATTTCTTCAGGCGAAATTCCTCCATGCTGAAAGGTATCCTTGTAATGATTTACGTAATGATTGAAGTTATTGGGATACGCGAAAAACTTATCATGCTTTATAAATACGTACGTCTGGCTTACATTTAGCTTTGGCAAAAATGCATCGGTTGGATTTTTTATTTCCAGCACATCCTTCTTTTCAAAAGACAGATTTTTTCCCTGCTTGTAGCGAAGATTGGTATTTGTATTTCTGTCGCCAATAATTTTTGACGCCTCTTTTACCCGGATTGTTCCATGATCTGTTGAAATGATCAGTTTTACTTTTTTTTCTGAAATTCTTTTCAATGCTTCAAGTAACGGTGAATGTTCAAACCATGATAAAGTTATGGAACGGTATGCCGATTCGTCTTCTGCCAGTTCACGTATCACCTGCATCTCAGTTCGTGCGTGTGAAAGCATATCAACGAAATTGTAAACGATCACATTCAGCTTATTGGCAAACATGTTTGGGATGTGATCAATCAAATTTTTTCCCGCCTCAATATTTGTAACCTTTGTATAAGAATGCTTGTAGGTTTTTTTAAATCGTTGCAACTGATCTGTCAGAAATTCATTTTCATGCAAATTTTTTCCGCCTTCTTCATCGTCATTAGACCAGAGATTTGGAAATCTTTTCTCAATTTCAGAGGGAAGCAATCCTGCAAAAATTGCGTTGCGCGCATATTGTGTGGCTGTTGGAAGTATGCTGTAATAAGTGTCCTCTTCAACAATCCTGAAATAATTACCCAATACCGGTGCAATTACTTTCCACTGGTCATACCTCAGGTTATCAATTAAAACAAAAAATACAGGATCTTCACTTCCATCAATAACCGGTAATATTTTTTTCTTAAAAAGCTGGTGCGAAAGAACCGGGGCATTGTCATCAGGATTTTTTAACCACTTTAAATAATTTGTTTCCACAAAACGGCTGAACTGCATGTTCGCTTCATTCTTTTGCATGGTTAAAATTTCGTACATGCCTTCGTCTTTCGACTTCTCCAGTTCCAGTTCCCAGTAAATAAGTTTTTTATAAATCTCCGCCCACTCTTTGTAATTCATCCTGTCATTAAGCGCCATCCCGATATTGCGAAATTCCTGCTGGTAAATTGAATTCGATTTTTCGCTGATGAGCCGTTTGTTATCAAGATTCTTTTTTATTGAAAGTAAAATCTGGTTCGGGTTCACAGGCTTTATCAGGTAATCCGCAATCTTTGAACCGATAGCATCTTCCATAATTTGTTCCTCTTCGCTCTTTGTAATCATTACCACAGGAAGCTCCGGGTGTGTATTTTTTATTCTCACCAAAGTTTCCAATCCTGATAAGCCCGGCATGTTTTCATCAAGAAAAACAATCTCAAAATTTTGTTTGCTGATCAAATCAAGCGCATCGTGTCCGTTGGTAGCTGTTACAACATCATAGCCCTTTGCCTGTAAAAAAAGAATATGCGGTTTCAATAAATCAATTTCATCATCTGTCCATAAAATGCTTAGTTTGTCCATATTTGTTCTATTTTTATCGCGTTGAATTATATTTTTACAATGATACAATCATTGCTCAATGAAAAGTGTTAAAAGTTCCTTAAAGTTTTGTCCCTTAATTTATCTTTCATAAAAGTAGTTGTTTTACTTTACGTAACGGGATTAGTTTGAATAAAAGTATTTGGTGATTGAAAGATGTTAAATTGTTATATTGCTGAATGGTTAAATTGTTGCTTGCGCATTCTACATTTGTAAGTTCGTAATTCGTATATTCGTATTAATTCGTAATTCGTAGATGTAATGCTGAAGAAAAAAATTTTTAACGATCCCGTTTACGGATTCATTACCATTCCGAATCAACTCATTCTTGATTTGCTTGACCATCCTTATTTTCACAGGTTAACAAGAATACGGCAATTAGGATTAACGTATCTTGTTTATCCGGGTGCATTGCATACACGGTTTCATCATGCAATAGGTGCGCTGCATCTCATTACAGGCGCTATTGAAACTCTCCGTTCAAAAGGTGTGAAAATAACAGAAGAAGAAGCCCAGGCAGTTTCCATTGCTGTTTTACTGCACGACATTGGTCACGGACCTTTTTCACACGCTTTGGAAAATGTGATCATAAGAAATGTAAGCCATGAAATGCTTACCGAATTATTTCTCGAAAAGCTGAACGAAGATTTTAAAGGAAAACTTTCAACAGCAATAAAAATATTTAAAGACAAGTATCCGAAAAAATTTTTGCACCGTCTGGTGTCAAGTCAGCTCGATATGGACCGGCTCGATTACCTCAATCGCGACAGTTTCTATTCAGGCGTTACCGAGGGAATAGTAAGCAACGACCGCATCATAAAAATGCTGAATGTACATAAAGACCAACTCGTGGTTGAAGCAAAAGGAATCTATTCGATAGAAAAATTTTTAATTGCGCGAAGGCTCATGTACTGGCAGGTCTATTTTCATAAAACAGTTCTTGCTGCTGAACAAATGCTGGTCAAAATTATTGAACGCGCCAAATACTTATCTCAAAACGGAATTAAATTATTTGCCACTCCTGCATTTTCTTTTTTTCTCGTAAATGATATTTCAAAAAAAGAACTTTTAAACAGGGAAGAAATTTTACACCGGTTTTCTTTGATTGATGATTACGATATTTTCACTGCTGTTAAAGTTTGGGCTTTTGCAGATGATAAAATACTTGCTGCATTATCCGCCATGCTCATCAACCGCAGGCTTTATAAAATACGTATGCAAAACGATCCGTTCGATCAAAAAACAGTTGCTCAAATCCGCAGTGCTGCAAAAAAGAAGTTTAAACTCGCTGACGATGAAATAGATTATTATGCCTTTTCGGGCAGCATTACCAACAGCGCATATTCATCAAACGAAAAAATAAATATCCTTTTCAAAGACGGTAAAATAATGGACATTGCCTCAGCTTCCGACCTTCCCAATATTTCTGTAATGTCAACTACCGTGAAAAAATACTTTTTGTGCGGAGTAGCAGACGTTTTTAAATAAAATAATTTGGACCTGATCGGGGATTTTATCGGGAAGGAAACTTTTTAAAAGCTACAACAAATCACCCTATCTTCCAACCCTTTCCAAAAGCCCCCGGCTGCAAAAATGAAATGATGCCTCTGGTTGGTGTTTTTTCACCAACCAGCACTTTTAAATTATTTCAATCGTGGTCGGTGGAAAGAACACCGACCACAGGCAAAAACGCTGAGCATCCTCGTCCCTTACGAACAAGCCTTTGCTTCTGTCGAGGACAAGGAGGATATATTTAGCTTTGTTTCCATTCCGGAGGATAAAAAGTTCTCGTATGCTCCCGTGTCTTTTCAAGTGAACGAACAATCGAATCTTCTGGCAGACTTTTAAAACCTCTTTTATTTCTGAAATTCTCTAAAAGTTTTTCCTGTTCTTCATTTTTGGGTTTAAAGTAACCCATGCAAAAATTATCAAATAGCATAATAATTTGTTTTATCTGATTTTCTGTATGCAAATGCTTTGCCTTACTTGATTATTTGTAAGATTTTTTGAAAAGTGATAAACAATTTATCTTTTATGGCGTATTCATTGTTACGATATTTTAAAAAAATAATACCATGAGAGAACCTTATAATTATAGTTCTAACTTTCAATTATTACGGCATTGCTTTTAGCTTTATTAGCTAAGATTGCTATGACGCAAAAATCAGATGCTCATTTCCACAATAATTTTAAGCAAGCTGATAGGACAGTCACCCAAACAAGTGGGGTATCTAATCAAACCTCTGCCGGTATATACACTCAAAAACTCATTATTAAAAATACTGAAACCGTAATCCGGTAACCTTATTCTCGCTTTCACGTAAATCACTTATAAATATTAAAAACTTAAACTTAAATAAAATGGAAAACAAAAAAACAATGCCCGCTATTGCCTTTGGACTAATATTCCTCTTCTTATGTACAATAGGATTCTTTTATAGTTCAAACTGCACATTAAAAGAAAATTTAAACAACCAGAAAGAACTCGCTCAGGGTCTCATCATGGAAAAAACGCTTCTTAATAAAGAACTTTCATCCTACAAGAAAAATGTGAGCGACCTCTCAGGTGAAAAACAAAACCTACAGAACATGCTGGATGTCTCCAATTTCAAGTTGAGTAATAATAATTTGGAAATTAAAAATCTTAAGAAAGAAAATTCATCAATTAAGTCATTGCGTAGCCAGATTACTCAATTAAAGCAGATGAACGCCAATGCCCAAAACATGGCTGAAGCAAATAAAAAACAAATGCAATCTGAAATCAGTTCGCTTAATTCAACTGTCTCATCTTTGAGAAATGATAACAAAGAACTTTCAGATAATGTCGAATTGCTCCGTTCAGTAACTGCCGATAACTTCACCATGCAAACTACAAAAAGAAAAGAACGCCTCACTGTCATTGCAAGACGTACCCGCGAGATGAAAGTCAGCTTTGAAGTTCCACAGGGAATCGAAACCCAAATTAATTTCAATATCATCGCTCCTGATGGAACAAAATTATCAGGCAATAATGATGGGATTTCATTTGTAATAACTGACAATCCTAATGCAATATTTACTGCAAGCTCTAACGATAACAATCCGCTCAAGCTTTCTAAAAAAGTAGAAATGACTTACCAGCCAAAACAAAAACTCAAAGCCGGAGATTACACTATTGAAATGACCAATAAAAACATCCACGTTGCATATTGCCATGTTAAATTAAGATAAAATGATATTTACATGCAGCTTTTTTAAAACCGGGTCCTCAGCAGACCGGTTTTTTATTGCCTTTTAAAATAAGTCTTGCTCTGCTCAGGCAGGACTCAGTAAATGAAAAAGGAATTTTTATTAAAAACCTAATAAAAGTCACGCACTTATGCACGGGACTTTACCCAATCGTCCTCGGTGTGCCGTGAATCAATACTTAGTTATAAAAGCAAAGAATGTTGAATAAAAGATGATAGTAGGTCTTTTTACTTCCAATGCCCGCCTTTTCGCGGGGACATTGAAAGTATTCTGCGAGTAAAAGTAAAAGTTTGCTTCTTCTCAATTTCAAATGTGTGTTACAAGTCCTCCTTATAAGAGATTATGAAATAGAGGGGCAAATAGGTGCAGAGAATTTATTAGGAGAATACATACATAATATTGTTGAAGTCTTTAAAGAAGTAAAGAGGGTTTTAAAAGATGATGGCACATTATGGTTAAATATTGGAGATGCTTATTCTGCGATTAAAAGTAAATTTTATTCCCCATTTCACCAAATAAAAAGACCCCGCTCCCGCGAGATCTTTTCATTTTCAAATCTTGAAATCTCCAATTCTTTTAATTCACAGACAATCCTTCAATTTTCTCAAACTTCATATATGCCGGAACACTTACATTGAAATTCTTCAGAATATTGGGAACCAAAGCTGTAGAAGGTATCTTCTCAACATCTTGTTTTGCCGAAGTGTGCTGCGGATCATAGACCAATAAAGTTCCTTCCGGGATGTGATAAGCAGTAGAGTCCGCCTTATCTTCAATGATCAGGTTATACAATCCGAACTCCTTAAAAGTAGTTTCCTTTCCATCATAAGTGATTTTACCTGCTCCCTGGTTTTTCTGACCGAAATCAAAAGCGAAAAAACCATTTTCCGATTCACGCACTTCCACCGCCTCATTTCCTACAATCAGCTTACCTGATGCATTACGGAAATGCTCAATCTTTTCAGGATTAATGCGCACATTAAATTGCGGAAACATCGAAGGCACTTCTGTATAATCCGTTTCATTCAATCCCATCTTGTTCATAAAAACTTTTGGAAACTCCACATACACCTGCGAGTCAATTTGCTCTGCTGTAGTCGAAGCCTGCCCCATGCTGCTTGCAACAATAATCTTGTATTCAGGATTCTTATTTACAAAATCAACAGTCTCTTTAAAGAAACGGCTGAACATTTCCATCGTAAAATAAATTTCGTTCTTATAAGTATCCACCCATTCCTTTTCAATATTGAATGTTTTATAATCCTGCGGATAAGTGGCAGCCCAGTAACGGTGCATGGAAGAAGCCACATGGTTGGTGAAAAAGGTTGCAAATTGCGGTTTCGTGTTTTTCATCTGTTTCATAAACACATCAAAAGCCAATGTCATCTGGTACGTTCTTCTTCTTGTTTTAATCCACGGCTTGCTGCGTTCCTGCAACACCTGTTTGCCAAGTTCCATAAACGTACCGAGGCGCAAACCTAACTGTGGCGCTTTCAGCAAAACGTTTGTACCGGCTTTCAGGTTCAGCGAAGAAGAAACATTACGTGATGATTCTCTCGACATCTGCAGGTTAAAATCCTGGAACGCTTCAATGTATTCAGGATGCGCAACTTTTGAAGTTGCAAAAGGATCAGGAATAAAAAAGGAATAATCACGATAATTTTCAGGAGGCGGTGACGAATGCATCGAACCGCAAACACCTGTTTTAATTCCGTTCTGCTGTAAAATTTCCCACACAGACGGATATTTTGTATTAACAAGTGTTAAGTCTTCATTAAAATCTTTAATCTGGTGCATGGTATTGGGAACTCCCCT
>JBDSOU010000105.1:0-8616 GCA_039914625.1 Bacteroidia bacterium
GAAATAATTATTTTTGCCAACCATGAACCTCGCTATTGACATCGGAAACACACAAACCAAGTTTGCTGTTTTTGACAATGATAAAATTATTGAAACATGGGAGAATTCATTCATGGGTTCAGCAGAATTTAAGCAGAAGCTTGAATCGCTCCCCCTTGTAAATCAAATCATTTTATCATCAGTAAGTGAGTCATACGAACGCATTATGAAGAGGGCAATTAGAAAAAGACATAGTGTTCTTAGACTAAGCCCCCTCACCCCGGTCCCTGTAAACAATAAATATAAAACTCCCCAAACCCTGGGCAGCGACCGCCTCGCAAATGCAGTGGGAGCAACCGTAGTTTTTCCCAAAAAAAATGTTTTAATTATTGACATGGGCACCTGCATCAAATATGATTTCATTGATAAAAAGAAAAACTATTTGGGAGGCGCCATCTCGCCCGGATTTCAAATGCGCTTCGAGGCTTTGGATAATTACACCGACAGGCTGCCGCTCCTCAAACCTTCAAAAAATTTTTCCCTTACGGGGAATGATACGCAGCAATCCATTTTATCAGGAGTACAAAACGGAATTATTTTCGAATTAAACGGAGCCATTGATAAATACAAAAAAATACACAATGAATTAAAAGTGATAATAACCGGAGGCGATCATGCGTTCTTTGCCGATCACTTAAAAAGTTCCATCTTTGCAGCCCCGAATTTAACCCTTACGGGATTAAACGAAATTTTAAATTATAATGTCAGTAAAAAAATATAAAAATACCCTTTCATTACTTTTCGTATTCTTCAGCACCATCCTTTTTCTTAACGCCCAGCAAGCAACCATATCGCCTTACACCCGTTACGGCATCGGACAATTAACAGGCAGCGCCTTTGTAACCCAAACCGCTATGGGCGGAATTGGCAACGCCATTTATGTAAAAGACCGGTTAAATTATTCAAACCCCGCATCGTATTCTTACGACACCATCACCACCTTTGAAGCCGGCTTTAAAGCCGAAGGAACCGATCTGAAAACCGGCAGCTCATCACTAACAGCCAGCGGAATTTCCATCTCCTACCTTGCCCTTGGTTTTCCAATAATAAAAACAAAAGTGGGAGTCAGCATTGGCGTACTGCCTTACAGCACCGTGGGCTATAAGGTGAACCTCATCGAAACCGACCCCTATGCAGGCAAAGTGCAGTCCACCTTTAAAGGCGATGGAGGACTAACACGTTTTTATCTCGGAGCGGGCTATGCACCATTTGCCGGACTGTCAACCAAATTTATGGCTTCCGCCAAATACAAACAATATATAGCCGACCATGATACCACCAGCATTCAAAAAATAAATAAACGGAACAGCCTGCTCAGCGGCCTTTCAATAGGATGCAACGGATCGTGGCTGTTCGGCTCCATCAAAACACAGCGCAGCGTTGAATTCTTAGACGGCACAGGCGCTTACAACACACGCATAAGCAACAGCAGCGCGCACGGTGATTTTTATTTCAATTTCGGAATGATGTACACCTTCAAAATGAAAAAAGACAAATTTTTTAACCTCGGTCTCACAGGCGCAACCACCACCAACATCAAATCAACATACAACTCGCTGTGGTATAACTACACCTCAACGCAAGGCTTGTTCGAAACCGTGGTTGACACCGTTCAGTTTGTGTTCCAACAAACAGGCTTCACCAAAATACCCATGTACTATTCAGGCGGCATTGCCACAGGCAAAACCGGGAACTGGCTTGCCGGAATTGATTTCACCTACCAGGACTGGACAAAATTTGAATCCTCCACCAGCAACGATACCCTGCAAACCAGTTACAATGTTTCCCTTGGCGGGGAATGGGTGCCCAACAAAAAAGGATTCAAGTTCCTGCAAAAAATTTACTACCGCGCAGGCGGACATTATACCAAAACCTACCTCAACCTTAACACTTCTGATATTGACGATTACGGATTTTCATTCGGCTTTGGCCTGCCCGTAATCAATAAAGACCGCATCCAGAAAGCAGTGTTCAACATCGCCTTTGAAGCCGGCCAAAAAGGAACCCTCAAAAATGATTTGCTCCGCGAGCAATACGTTCGATTTCACATTGGCATCACCATAAACGAAAGCTGGTTTTTCAAAAGGAGATACGAATAAACGAAATGAAAGTGTGAAGGTGAGAAAGTGAGAAAGTCAACGTCTAAGTTCTCACTTTCACACCTTCCCACTTTCTCACTTTCCCTTTTTGATTACTTTTATAAAAAAAAATTTGGTGACAACTTTCTATCAGAAAATCTTTTTTATTTTGGCTTTTATTTCTTCCATGT
Organism: Bacteroidia bacterium; assembly: GCA_039914625.1. Taxonomy (GTDB): domain Bacteria; phylum Bacteroidota; class Bacteroidia; order AKYH767-A; family OLB10; genus DATEMK01. The sequence goes on from JBDSOU010000105.1 coordinate 2,309, forward strand.
TTTATTCATGCGTAAATGATAAAAACGAAGTTGCACTCATCACCAAAAAAACAAACCTTCCTGTTGAAACAGCCACAGTCATTGAAATCCTTTACAGCGATTCGGCAAAAATAAAAGCAAAGCTTCTTACCCCGCTCATGAATCATTATACCACACCCCAACCGTATCTTGAAATGCCAAAAGGAATTAATCTTAAATTTTTTGATGATACCTTAAATATTATTTCCACCATCACCGCCAATTATGCCATCAGCCGCGAATCAGCAGACATTATGGAAGCGCGCAACAATGTGGTGGTGGTAAACCAAAAAGGCGAGCAGCTAAATACCGAACATTTAATCTGGGATCAAAAAACAAAAAAGATTTATTCAACTGTATTTGCAAAAATCACCACCAAGAACGAAACCATTTACGGAAACGGTTTCCAGGCAAACGAAGATTTTACCAATTATAAAATCATGCAGGTAAAAGGAATTATAAATGTAAACAAAGAAAAACATGCTCCGGGTTCTTGAAATATCGTGGCTCACTGTATTTATCATCGGCAGCAGCTTCGGAATTTATAAAACCGTTACCGAAAGTTTTATTAATGCTGTTTACATTTTTATTCCCACCGTGTTTGCTTTAATCTTTTATCTCATGCGCAGAAAACAACGCATTGCCCTGCAAAAACAAAAAGAAGAATGAGTAAAGAAATTGGGTAATTGGGTAATTGGGTAATTAAGGTAATTCGTAAAACACTGAGTTGACTTAATTACCTTAATCACCCCAAACCCCAAACCTCAAACCACCAATGACCAGCCCCCTCACCATCCTTCTATCCATGATTTTTGTTGCCTTCTTTTCAGGAATTGAACTGGCATTTCTTTCATCAAACAAATTTAAAATAGAGCTGGATAATAAACAGGGAAAATTTATTGCAAAAATTCTAAGCTTCTTCGTAAAAGCACCTTCCAAATTTATTTGCACCGTTCTTGTGGGACTTAACATAGCGCTGGTAGTGTATGCAAGCTATATGGCTGCTATGCTGCAACCTGTCATACATGATCTTCTGCCTGAAAATTATCATTCAGAAGTGTTAATACTCATTCTTGAAACCATCATTTCAACATTGCTGATTCTTGTGGCAGGCGAATTTCTTCCTAAAATTTTATTCCGCATCAATCCAAACGAAACGCTTGGGTTATTTTCTTTACCCGTGCTTGTATTTTATATTTTGCTGTATCCGGTAGTGTCGCTCATCCTCGGCATCACCCATTTCGTCCTTCGCACAATATTCAAAATTGATTTTACCGAAACCCGCCCATTGTTCGGCCGCGTTGACCTGGATCATTACCTGAGCAACATCAGCACAAAAAATATTGAGAACAGCGAAATCAATACCGAGATTGAAATGTTCCAGGCAGCACTTGATTTCGGTAAAATAAAAATAAGAAACTGTATGATTCCGCGCATGGAAATCATTGCCATGAATGTGACTTCATCCATAGAAGAATTGCGAAATAAATTTATTGATACGCGGCTTTCAAGAATTCTTATTTACCGCGATGCCATTGATAACATCATCGGGTTTGTTCATTCGTATGAAATGTTCAAGCATCCCCAAAACATTCAAAACATTCTTCTACCCGTTTCAATTTTTCCTGAAACCATGACAGCACAGGAATTGCTCAGGCATTTCACACAAGAACACAGGAGCGTTGCCGTAGTTGTTGACGAACATGGAGTTACTTCCGGTATGATCACTGTTGAAGATGTAATAGAAGAAATTTTCGGAGAAATCCAGGACGAACATGACGTACAGGAATTTATGGAAAATAAAATCAGCGAGAATGAATATATCCTTTCAGGACGTCTCGAAATAGATTACCTTAATGAAAAATATAATCTTAATATTCCGAAAGGTAATTATGAAACGTTAGCAGGCTTTATTGTTCATCATCACAAAAGCATTCCCGAATCCAATGAAATAATTACCATCCCTCCTTTTATAATAAAAGTGCAAAGTTTGAAAGCAAACCGCGTTGAGCAGGTGCGTTTAAGAATTGACCGAGATTAACTTTTGTTTTTTTTTAAATCTTGCATTAATCACTGAAACAAGGAATTTCTGAAAAATTTATCCGTTAAAAAACGAATTTTAATTTCTTAATTTGAAACAGGTGGCGAATCAACAATCTTCATTTCATCAATCAAATTTTTTGCTCCGGCAAATTTGTCAACTATAAAAAGTACGTAACGAATATCCACCACAATAGTCCGCTTGTAATTAGGATCATAAACGATATCTCCAGACATAGCCTCCCAGTTCCCGTCAAATGCAAGCCCGATCAGTTCACCGTTTGCATTGAGCACACCGCTGCCTGAACTTCCTCCCGTAATGTCAGTGTTTGTTGTAAAACAAACCTTCATTTCACCATTGTCGGCATAGCGCCCGTAATCTTTTTTATTATAAAGTTCCTGGAGTTTTGAAGGCACTTTGTAATCATCAAACTTGTCGTCCATTTTTTCCATTATACCTTCCAGCGTGGTGTAGTAATCATAATGCACAGCATCCATCGGATCATAATCTTTCACGGTTCCATAGCTTAATCGCATAGTTGAATTGGCATCAGGAAAGAATTTTTTATCAGGGTTCATTTCACGCGAACCTTTTATATAAGCGCGGTTTAATTTAACGAGTTTCTGGTCAAGAGTTTTTAATTGTGGAGACAAGGTGTTTTTATAAAAATCCATAATGGAATTAACAGTACGGTAAGCAAGATCTTTATTCAATTTTTTTGCTGAAGGTTTTTCTAAAAATGCAGAAAGATTTTCTTTTGTCGCAAAAACAGAATGTTTGAATACTTCTTCTGCAAAAGCATCAAAGTCTGCTTTATACTTGTCTTCAATTTCCCTGAAGACAGGTGCCTGCTGGTCTTTAGCGATGTCGTTATAATACATTTTTAAGAGCGCTGAAAACAATTCCTGATCTGTAGAGAGATTATAATTTTTGAAATGTTCATCCACCTTTTTTTTCAAAGGATCAATAGCAGATTTAATTTCTTCGGGCTTTGCATCTTTGTTTTCCAAAACTTTTGCAAGTGCCTGGTATCCGAATGCAAAAGGCAAAATTTCAGGTCCCTGGAAAATTGCTTCACTTAGATATGTTCTTGTTAAAATTACTTTCCGTATATCTGCATAAGTGTTTTTTAAATCAGTTGTTATTGTACCATACTTGCTTTTCCGGGCAGCATCAGTGTTTGCCCAATCATCGAATTTTTTTTCTTCTTCTCTTTTTTTATCAGCAACACGCATTCTTTTTAATTGTTTGGTCTGCCCGATAAAATACTTCCAGTAGTTACTGGTCTGGTTACGCTTTGATTGATATTTAATTCTTACTGCATCATCTGCCTTCATATCATGTTCGATGATTTCTAATTTCTTGTCACGAATTTTAACAATTGAAGGATTGTTTACTTCAATAGCCATGTCCACTCCGGCTGAAGTAAGATAACGATCAGTTGTGCCGGGATAGCCGAGTATCATTGTATAATCGTCTTTCTTCTCTCCGGCAAGTGAAATTGGCAGAAAATATTTCGGATGATAGGGAACATTATCTTTTGAATATTCAGCCGGCTTTCCATCTTTAGAGCAATATACACGGAACATGCTGAAATCTCCGGTATGACGCGGCCACATCCAATTATCAGTATCTCCTCCGAAATCACCTATCTGGTAAGGAGGAGCGCCAACCAGTCTAACGTCTTTGAAAGTTTCGTAAACGAATAAATAAAATTCATCGCCTTTGAACATGCTTTTTAAATCAGCAGTATAATTGGTACTATCGGTTGCCGCCTTAGTAATTTTTGCATAAATCTTTGGGAGCGCTGCCTGAAATTGTGCTTCATTCAATGTATCGCTTAATTCTTTTTTTACCTGGTCAGTTACATCTTCAACACGAATTAAAAATTTTACAAACAAGCCGGGATTAGATAATTCCTCTTCGCGCGTTTTTGACCAGAAACCATTAGTTAAATAATCCTGTTCCTTAGAAGTATGTGCCTGCACCGCTTCAAGCCCGCAATGATGATTGGTAATTAACAATCCATCTTTCGAAATTAATTGACCGGTGCAAAAACCGCCAAAAGAAACATAAGCATCCTTAAGGCTTGAATTATTTATATCATAAATCTGATCTGCAGTAAGTTTGCATCCCAGTTTTTGCATATCGTTTTCATTAAATTTTTTTAATAATGAAAGCAGCCACATCCCTTCATCAGCTTTAACAAGTTTTGGGCTTCCTGCACTAACGATGAGCAGGCACAATATCATTTTCTTAAACATGTTACGAAAGATTTAATTTAGCTGCAAAGAAACTATTTTTTTGCTCAACCGGCTGCCCTGCGCTTTCACATTAATATGTAGCCGTTTAAGGAATCTGAATTTATCCTTAATTTTGTCTTCAGTTCAGTATGGCCTTAAGTGCAAATAATTAAAATAAATCCTATGAAAAAAACAGCGTCTCTTTATTTTTAAATTCTCTCTCTCTATTATGTCTGTTCGCATCAATGTCTATGGCACAGACTCAATTAAAATTATTTGAAGGCACGTGGAAAATGAAAGATGAATCAGGAGCAACCATGTTTGAAGAGTGGCACAAGGTTTCAGACAGCTTATATACAGGCGAAAATTATTCGGTTTCAAAAGATAAAAAACAAGTGTTTGAGACTTTTCAATTGAAATATGTTGATGGAAAACTTTGTTATGCACCGACAGTAAAAAATCAGAATGAAGGAAAAGAAATTCTGTTTACATTGAAAGAAATTTCAGATGATGGAAAACGATTTGTTTTTGAAAACTTGCAGCACGATTTTCCTCAGCGGATTATTTATCATTTTAAAAATAAATCAAAGCTTGAGGCAAGAGTTGAAGGAACTGTGGAAGGCAAGGAAAGATCTTCAGACTTTCATTTTGAAAAAAAATAAAAACATTATTCTGAAGCTTTTTTTGATTTATAAATGGGAACCGCTGAGCAAGGTTCACCATACATAATGCTTTTGACAAAAGGTTTTAAAAGTGCAGTTAATTCAACATAAGCGGAAACAGGAACGGGTTTATCACTGCAACCTTTTATAACAATTCGCTGATCACGATAATTTTCTGCTTTTATTTTTATAAGAGCGTCATGAAATAAAACCGTTTCTAAAGTTTCAAGATTTCCGAAAAGAATTTTTTTGGCATGTGGCTCCAATGCTGATGCAACAAGCATATATGCCCAGCTTGCAACAATGGCATCATTGGAACAGGTGATTGCAACAAACTTGTCAATGAATTTAGACCAGTCATTTTTTTTTACAAATTCACGAAAATCTTTTTCTCTTAAAAGCAGTTCTTCATACAAATAATCTTTCATATCGAAAACCACACGTTCGCCTTCCGGATAAAAATCTTCAAGGTTGATTGTGACCAACCCGCTTTCTGCAACCTTATTTACAATTTCGTTTTCCAAATTTAATCTTTTGAACTTCTGAACTTTTAAACTTTGCTTACCACATTCCTAATTCCATTTTCGCTTCTTCGCTCATCATTTCTTTTTCCCATGGAGGTTCAAATGTAATTTCCACTTTCGCATTGTTTACATCAGGAATGTTTTTTATCTTTTGTTCCACTTCAACAGGCAATGTTTCGGCAACAGGACAAGCCGGAGAAGTTAATGTCATTTTAATATGAATATCATTTCCATCAAGCACATTGATTTCATAGATCAATCCCAATTCATAAATGTCCACAGGAATTTCAGGATCGAAGCATGTTTTCAATATTTCGATCACACGTTCTTTAAGCGGTTTTACTTCTTCCATTTCTCTGCGTCTTTGCGTTTAGGCATTTTTTATATTTTGAAATCCCAATGCAAATAATTTCATCTGTTTAATCATGTTTGCCAATCCGTTTGCACGCGTAACTGCAATGTGCTGCCGCAATCCGATCTTATCGATAAATTCCAAATTCGTACTTACAATATCTTCCGGCTTTTGTCCTGATAACACACGAATTAAAAGTGCGATTTCTCCTTTGACGAAAGTGGAATCACTGTCAGCTTCAAAATAAATTTGGCCGTCTTTTTTATAACTGTTCAGCCACACGCTGCTTTGACAACCTTTTATTTTATTTTCTTCAATTTTATAATTTTCATCCAATGGCAGAAGTTTTTGTCCGATCTCAATGATGTATTGATATTTATCAGACCAATCGTCAAAGAGTTCAAATTCTTCAACGATTTCGTTTTCTATATCTTTAATGTCTGCCACTAATTGCGCGAATTTTCACTA
>JBDSOU010000179.1:0-18613 GCA_039914625.1 Bacteroidia bacterium
AAGAATAAATAAACAAATTTGCCAATCGAAGTGTGCAATAAAGTTAACCCGCATTCCAAGAGAAACGAAAAAAAGAGGGGCTAAAATGAACGTAATAAAGTAGTGTAAAATTTCCCGGGCTTTTGAAGTGAAATGTTTTGAAGCCCCGGCAGCAATTCCTGCAAGGAATGCTCCAAAGACAGCATGAATGCCAATACCTTCAGTAAAAATTCCTCCAAGGAGACAAATCATCATGGCAAAAGTTATGGTGCTGCTCGTTGGAGAAAAATACCTGTTTAAAAATTTAAAGCCTTTGTCAATTAAATATCTGCCGACTGTCATCAGCAAAACGGTAAACAAAATAACCGAGCCTATGGTCTGCCATGTTTCAAATATTTCATGCCGCAAGCTCGCCAGGTTAATAATGATGGAAAACAACATCCATCCTGTAAAATCATCTATCATGGCTGAAGTAATCATCAGGTTTCCGAAACGTGTTCCATTAAGATTTAAATCAATCAGTAATTTTCCCATGGCTGACAAAGCAGTAATAGACAAAGCTATCCCCATGAATAATGCGGAAATATATTTTAATGAAGTTGCTTGCGGAAAAAGGAAATCATAAAAATACCAGGTGGCAACAAAACCGGTTATCAAGGGAAAGAAGATGCCGGTAAAACTGATTTTGGCGGCAGCTATTCCTTCTTTTCGTATCGAATGAAAGTTAACTTCCATACCGGCAACAAACATTAAAAACATCACTCCAAGTCGGGCCATTCCGTCAAATGCCACGTAGGCTTCTTTGTGATCAACAAAAACGTGCTGAAAAAAATCAGGGAAAAGGGTCCCAACCAGGGATGGTCCTAAGAGAATTCCTCCAAGGATTTCGCCCATCACACGCGGTTGATTCAATTTCCTGAAAAGCCCGCCAAATATCCGCGCTACAAAAAACATCAAAGCGAGAATAATCAGAAAACGCACCACCTGATCGGCAGGTAATCTTGCTATCATAAATTAGATTTTACTTTTAACACCTTTTTTGAATGGACTTCAGCTATACGCTGAAAAAATAATTAAGTAGATAGGATTAGTAGGATATTGATTATGCAATGATACGAAATACTTTTCGTAAAACATACATAACCGGCAATGAATCTATTCGATAATTAACCTGGAACTTAGAGTGGTTTTTTCGCTGATAAGTTTCAGGAAATACATTCCTTTTTTTAAACCGGGCAGGTCAATTTGAATATTTGACATGTAATTGTCAATTTTTTGAGAGAAAAGTTCACGTCCCGAAATATCATTTATTGATAAATCAAATTTTTCGGGTATGCTGCCGGTCAACTTCAATTGTATTTTTCCGGATGAAGGATTAGGAAAAATTTGAAGTTCATTTCCCGTTCCGGGTGTTTCCTCAATTCCTACAGGAAAATTCCATTTTACAATACTGTTTGCCTGTAACAATGTGCCGGCAACTGCAAAAAATCCTCCAATAAATAACTCACCGTTGAATGGAGTTAAACAATATCCTGGACCATCAACTCCCGGAATGCTCGGAGTAAGGTTGTGCCAGCTGGTGCCGTCCCATCTCGAAATATTCTGTGTGGTCACCGCTCCCGAAGTTCCGAAATCTCCTGTAACGTAAAGGCTGTTTTGATAGGGTGCCAGCGCATTTACAACCCCGTTAGTACCCCCGCCTACAGCAGTAAAAGTGTTGCCTGATATTTTTGCAAGATGGTTCACCGTAACTCCATTAGCTGTTGTAAAATTTCCTCCTGCATATAAGTCACCGTTATAAACAGCAAAAGCATTTACATCTCCGTTAGTCCCGGTTCCGATGGCCGACCATGAGGTGCCATCCCATTTAGCAATATTATTTACTGTAACTCCGTCTGCAGTGGTGAAAGTTCCTCCCACATATAATTTTCCGCCAAATGTTTTCATAGCTCTTACCCTGAATCCCGCTGCCCCTGCAACTCCACTTGCAAACACTCCATTTATTGCAACCCAACTTGTTCCATTCCATTTAACAATTCCTCTTCCCTGATTAAAATTAAGTGTCGTATCAAAAAATCCTCCCGCATACAATTCACTGTTATATACTGCCAGTGAATACACACCTGATCCTCTTACTCCGGTGTTTAATGAATCCCATGAGGACCCATTCCATTTTGCCACCATCCAGCATACGGTGCCTCCGGCATAAATAAAATCTCCCCCGGCATAAAGCTCATTATTAAAAAATGTAAGCGTTCTAACATAAGAATCCATTCCATTATCCATAGCCGACCACGCTGAACCATTCCATTTTGCAACACGATTTACCACGTTTCCTCCTGCATTTTGAAATTCTCCCCCTGCATAAATAATGTTGTTGGCACCAGCATCCCCCACAATTGCATTTACTTTATTATTACATCCCGAAGAAAGAGTTGAAAAAGTTTGTGCTAACGATATTTTCAGGCTATAGCTTACAATAAATAATGTTAATAAATATTTAATCATGTCGTTTTTAATATTTTGTTTTTGCAAAGGTATGAAAGTGTGTCTTTGGACAGTATTTGAATCAATAAAAAAGTGTTAATTCTTCTCTGGAGAATTAACACTTTTCGGCAACTTTTGATACTTTTATACCTGCTGAAATTATTCTTTCACCAGTTTTGAAACCTCATTTAAATCATCTAATATCAGTTGTACCGAATAAACTCCTTTTGCCAATTCATTCATATTTAAAGTATATTCGTTGACGCCTTCTTCAGAAATAATGTTCTTTATAAAACATGTTATTCCTTGCATGTCAGATACTTTAAGCACAGCAACAAACTTTCCAGAAGCATTAAATTTAACTATTGTTTTATCAGAGGTTGGATTGGGAATAATCGTCATGCCTGCACCTGCCAAACGCGAAAATTTAACCGCAACTAATTTGGTATAAGTAAACTGTCCGTTAAAGTCAATCTGCTTTAAACGATAAAAATTATTTCCCTCTCTTGGCGAATTATCAAATCCTTTATAATTTAAAAGACTGGTGCTTTTTCCTGCAGCCTTCACGTGCGCCACTTCGGTAAAATCTTTTGCATTGTAAGTTTTCTCAATTATATATTCCTTGCTGTTTTCTTCCGAAGCGGTGGTCCAATATAGTTTTACTTTTTCACTAAATGGCATAGCTCCCCATGAAACTAATTCAACAGGCAATACAGTGGATGTGGTGTATGCGTAAGGCCACACTACAGAATCAAAAGAACATGCAGACTGAAATGTGTAGCATATTTTGTAAGTTACACCGACAGTCAATCCTGTTATCAAATTGTTTGCAAAAACATTTCCTGATTGAATGGACGCACAACCTGCCGTATATAAATTATAAGTAAAAGAATAGGTATTTGGATTGCAGGATGAATAGACTATTTGTTGCAAATAAACCGAATCATTGGCGGCTGTGAACGAATAACAACTGGTATTAAAATCATTTTGATTCATTGGAGGAGATAAAGGGTAACTGGGGCATGTTGAAGTTATCTGGAGAGTTGTTGGCGGAGTGGGTCCCGCATATACGCACATGGGTCCGCAAACATTAGCACACGTTGTACAAGTTGTAGGATGTCCGATTTTAATGCAATACGGTTTGGTGGTATTTAAGCATCCCGGATTTAATGCCAATTGAATCATATAAACATTGCCAACTGTTAAACCTGTTAAGCTTAATTTGCTATTATAATTAGAACCCGTAGCTGTAAAATAATTTAAGCATGCAATTGGACCACTGACGGGACAGCCGCCTGCATTATATACTGCCATTCCAAAAGAAGAAGAACATATAAAGCTTCCGTTCGGTTTAATGTTTATCCACATGGTAGACTGATCAGCGGTAAATGAATACCAGACTGTTTCGGTTGCGGCTGGAGAAAAGCAGCTCAAATTCTCGCCCGCCTCGGTAGTACCCTGGTTCACTGTTCCACACTTGTAATTTCCACCCGGTGTTAGCGTATTCGCGGCTAAAAGTGCAGTAGAACAATTATCATTTGGAGGAGCTGCTAATACAGCATTCAGGTCGGGCTGAGGTTCATTTTCGAACATCCTGCCCGAAATCTCACCTGTATTTTCATTCGGCTCCACCTCGGTTGTGAAAGTGGCAGTTACCCCCGGAGCGGCATATATCTGGAGAGTTTCAGCAGTTTTATTCTGTGCATACATTTTAACCGGCTGCAATAAATTAAACATTACAAATAATAATGCAATCGCAAAAACCGGGAATACTTTTCTTTTTTGGGAGTAAAAAATTGTCATTTCAACATTGTCTTAAGGTGGTTTATAAAAACTATTTAGCAATACTACAAAATATTCCTGAGACTTCAAAATATTTGGTAAAAAAACATGCCTTATAATACTTTTATATGATAAAATCGCTGAAAACAAGGTATTATAGCCCGCTAAAAAGCAAAAAACCCATCCGCTGAAATGGGTTTTTGCATAAACCAAAAAATATATCTATGCAAAATCTTCTTTATTCAGGCTGCGATTCATTCACATTCACAGGCTCTATAATCATATCAAAATCATTCAAAGAATCTTCCACCAATTGCACTTCAGGAAATTCAGTCGGAGAGTTGGTGGCAAATACTGCTTGTGGATTGCGCCATTAACTGTACAGAAGTTTCTGTCATGATTTGTAAAGATTAAATTTAATTTTTTATAGTGTTTTAATAAAAATTTTTCAGAGGATGCGATTTAACTCAACCTACATTACCGGAATTTCTGACATAAGCATCAACCTATGGCAGAAAAGCATTAACCTTTCCGATAGCAGCATCAGCCCTTGGCGGAAAAACACCACTTTCTTTATGAAAATTGTGATGCTTTCGCAGATCAATGTGCCATAAAAGATAGCTCCAGGTAAGGTGAAGTAATAAACACAATAAATTTTTTAAAGGAATACTATTTTGCCAAAAAGAAATAAAATCAGTTGTTAAAAGAAAAAACTTTTTGCATTAAATGCACATTTAAAAATTTCCCAAATTTAAATCCCACTTCTTTCATCACACCAATGTGTTCAAATCCAAAAAGCTCATGAATATGAATGCTCGATTCATTGCCTTCTGAGATTCGCGCAAGCATGTAATGCAGTCCTGCTTTTTCTCCCTGCACTATCAGTTGTTCCAATAATTTTTTACCAATTCCTTTTCCTCTGAAATCTTTGTGAATGTAAACTGAGACCTCCGCTGTTTTTTCATAAGCGCAACGGTCGCTCCATTTTGTTAAAGATGCCCAGCCGATGAGATTGTTATTTATTTCAGCCGAAATCACAGGATACTTGTCTCCATGATTGTTGAACCACTCTGTACGGTCTTCAATTGTTTTTATTTCCGTATCAAAAGTTGCATTGGTATTTAAAATGGCATCGTTATAGATACCTGTTATTGCGGAGATGTCTTTTAATTCTGTCGGGCGAATTTGGAGCATTACTTTAAAATTTGCATGTTCAAAAGTACAGAAAATCAATTTTAGATTTTTTAACAATATTCGCCATTCAATTCCATTAATTCCTCTCAAAAATTTTCACACATGAAAATAAATCCTTATCATTGCATTCCCCTTCTGATTAATAAATTAAAATCCTCTTCAATAAATTATCATCCTTATCTCATTCCTGCAGTAAATAAACGGGATGGGCTATCATCACCGAAAAAAATCAAAACCATTATAAGCATGAAAAATCTATTCACAAAAAAACTTTACCTGTTCTCAATTATTGTATTCCTTACAGGAAACCAATCATGGGCGCAATCCTCCGCAAAAAATGCATTAACAGATATTGCAGAGTCATCCATCATTTTGAAAGGTGAACGTTACACGTTTCCAAAACACTACCGTACATTGCGTTTAGATAAAACAGAAATGCAGCAATTGCTTTCACAGGCACCCCAGGAATCAGTTCAGAACGGGCGGACAAGTAATGCAACGTTTAATATGCCGATGCCGGACGGAAGTTTTTCTCAATTTAAGATCTATGAAACCTTCGTAATGCATCCTGATCTTGCTGCAAAGTTTCCTGAAATTAAAACATACGCAGGTCAGGGAATAGATGATCCTGATGCTACTATTCGTTTAGACATGACTCCATTGGGATTTCATGCAATGGTGCTTTCTCCGAAAGGAACAGTTTTTATTGACCCGTACAGTGCCGGAACCACTGATGATTACATCTGCTATAACAAAAAAGATTTATCAGCAAATTCAAATTTTGTTTGTGAAACAGATCATATTGCAGATAATCTTGGCAGGTCGTTACCGGCTTCTTCCGGGCAGAAAAGTTCCGGTACACAGCTGCGCACTTATCGTCTTGCACTTGCCTGCACAGGAGAATACGCAGCAACAAAAGGCGGAACAGTTTCAGGCGCAATGGCAGGAATGACTACAAGCATGAATCGTGTAAATGGTGTTTATGAAACGGAAGTTGCAATCCGAATGGTGATGGTAGCAAATAATAATCTTATTGTTTATACAAATTCTTCCACAGACCCTTACACTAACGGAAACGGCAGCACAATGCTTGGGCAAAATATTACCACTTGCAACAATGTGATCGGTTCAGCCAATTATGACATCGGGCATGTATTCAGCACAGGTGGCGGTGGTGTGGCCTATCTTGGTTGCGTTTGTACTTCAAATAAAGCAGGCGGAGTAACAGGGAATACCAACCCGGTAGGTGATGGATTCGATATTGATTATGTAGCGCATGAAATGGGACATCAGTTTGGCGGCAGCCATACTTTTAACAGTTCAACAGGTTCTTGCGGAGGCGGAAATCGTACTGCTTCTGCAGCCTTTGAACCCGGAAGCGGAATCACGATAATGGCCTATGCCGGAATTTGCGGAAGTGATGATTTAGCTCCGCATAGCATTGCATATTTTCATACATATAGTTTCGATCAGATTGTTAACTATTCTACCACTGGTAATGGTAATACATGTGCAGTAACCACCAGCACAGGAAATACAGCACCTGTTGTTACGAGTCTTGGCTCTGCCAAATCAATCCCCATTTCTACGCCTTTTGTTCTTACAGGTGGAGCTACTGATGCTAACGGAGATCCTCTAACCTACTCATGGGAAGAGTATGATTTGGGAACAGCCGGTGCATGGAATGTACAGTCAACAACTGCACCTATGTTCAGGCCTTTTTCTCCGGTAACTTCACCTTCAAGAACAGTTCCGCAGATTTCCGATGTCATTAATAATACAACCACTGTTGGTGAACTTTTGCCAAACCAGGCACGAACACTTAAATTCCGATTAACTGTCCGCGATAACCGGACCGGAGGTGGAGGAGTAATGCATCCTGATACAACATTAAATATTTCCGTTGTGAATAATGGCGGTGCATTTGCAGTTACAGCCCCAAACACAGCAGTAACATGGGCAGGTGGTTCTACTCAAACAGTAACATGGAATGTAAATGGAACAATCAATTCACCAATCAGTACTGCCAATGTAAAAATTTCTCTTTCTACTGATGGAGGAAATACTTTTCCTACAGTAATTTCAGCTACTACAGCGAACGATGGTACAGAAAGTATAACAGTTCCCAATACTGCTACTACAACGGCAAGAATAAAAGTGGAAGCCGTTGGAAATATCTTCTTCGATATGTCGAATGTAAATTTTACAATCACAGCTTCTGCAGGGTTTACCACTATAACCACATCAGCAATTTCTCCTGTTAACTATTGCGCAGGTGCATCTGTAAATGTTTCGTTTACAACAAATGCAGCTGCTAATGCAGGAAATATTTTTACTGCACAGCTTTCAAGTTCAGGAGGATCATTTGCAAGCCCGACAGCAATTGGAACACTAACATCAACAGCAGCAGGAACGATTGCTGCAACAATTCCTTCAGGTACTTCAACCGGCAGCGGTTATAGAATCCGTGTAGTAAGTTCTGCTCCCGTTGTAACAGGAAGCGACAATGGAAGTAACATTACAATATCGGCACAGGTTGGGGCTGCAGGTATTATTACAGGTGCATCATCAGTATGTTCCGGAAGCACAGGTGTATCATTTAGTGTTAGTGCTATTACAAATGCAACTAACTATACATGGTCTCTGCCTTCAGGTGCAAGTATTACTGCAGGATCGGGGACCAATGCAATCACGGTGAATTTTACAACCGGTGCATCTTCAGGAACAGTTTCCGTTTTCGGATCAAATGCAAATTGTACCGGAACCGCATCATCAAAATCATTAACCGTAAATCCATTACCAACAGTAACTGCAAACAATGTTAGCGGTTGTGCCGGAACATCTATAGCTTTATCAGGAACACCTGCCGGAGGAACATGGAGTGTTGCTAATCCTTATTCAGGACCAAGCACGAGTTATACACACACACATACAGATGGAAACGGATGTACTAACACGAGCGCTGCTGCAAACATTACTGTGAATCCATTACCAACCGTAACCGCTGATAACGTTAGTGGATGTGCAGGAACTTCAATAGCTTTATCAGGCCCCCCGGCTGGCGGAACATGGAGCGTTGCCAATCCTTATTCAGGACCAAGCACGAGCTATACACACACATATACAGATGGAAACGGATGTACTAACACGAGCGCTGCTGCAAACATTACTGTGAATCCTTTACCTACAGTAACTGCAAACAATGTCAGCGGATGTGCAGGAACTTCCATTGTTTTATCAGGAACCCCGGCAGGCGGAACATGGAGCGTTGCCAATCCTTATTCAGGACCAAGCATGACTTATACACATACTTATACTGATGCTAATGGTTGTACAAATACAAGTGCAACGGCAAATATTACTGTGAATCCATTGCCAACTGTAACAGCCGACAATGTCAGCGGATGCGAAGGAACTGCAATTGCATTGTCAGGAACACCCGCAGGCGGAACATGGAGCGTTGCCAATCCTTATTCAGGACCAAGCACGACTTATACACATACTTATACTGATGCTAATGGTTGTACAAATACAAGCGCAACGGCAAATATTACTGTGAATCCATTGCCAACTGTAACAGCCGACAATGTCAGCGGATGTGCAGGAAGTTCAATTGCATTATCAGGAACTCCGGTAGGCGGAACATGGAGCGTTGCCAATCCTTATTCAGGACCAAGCATGACTTATACACATACTTATACTGATGCTAATGGTTGTACAAATATAAGTGCAACGGCAAATATTACTGTGAATCCATTGCCAAATGTAACAGCCGACAATGTCAGCGGATGCGAAGGAACTGCAATTGCTTTATCAGGAACACTGGCAGGAGGAACATGGAGTGTTGCAAATCCATACACAGGATCGAACACAACTTATACACATACTTATACTGATGGTAACGGTTGTACAAATACCAGTGCGGTAGCAAATATTACCGTGAATCCATTGCCAACTGTAACAGCCGACAATGTCAGCGGATGCGAAGGAACTGCAATTGCATTGTCAGGAACACCTGCAGGCGGAACATGGAGTGTTGCGAATCCATTTACGGGATCAAGCACAGCTTATACACATACTTATACTGATGGAAATGGTTGTACAAATACAAGCGCTGCTGCTAACATTATAGTAAACCCATTGCCAACCGTTTCTTTTTCAGGATTAGCAAGTAGCTATAATGTATCAGCAGCAGCAGCTACACTAACAGGTTCACCTGCAGCAGGAACATTCAGCGGTCCGGGAATTTCAGGAAATACTTTTACTCCCTCGGCCGCAATGGTTGGCGGACCCTATACGATTAGTTATTCTTACACCGATGGAAACGGATGCAGCAATGCTTCTTCTCAACAAACTACAGTCACAAATTGCAATGTGCCTGCACAACCGGGAACTATAAGTGCAACAGGCGGTAACACAAAAGTTTGTCCGGGTGATACAAAAATATATTATATCACCGCTGTTTCAGGAGCAAGTTCATACACCTGGACAAACCCAACAGGAGCTTCTATAGTAAGCGGACAGGGAACAACAACTATCACCATAAATTATATTTCAGGATTTACCGCTTCGGGTACGTTAAGTGTAGTTGCAAATAACGCCTGCGGAAGCAGCATAGCACGAACGGTAACTATTACACGAAACTCACCTGGAACACCTGGGGTAATATCCGGATTGTCTTTTGGAGTTTGCAACAGCACTGGAGTTTCTTATTCAATAGTAAATGTTGCAGGTATGTCATACAATTGGTCGTTCTCTGTTAGCACTGCCGCTATAGTAAGCGGGCAGGGAACCAATGCTGTTACCGCAGATTATAACAGTGCTTTTGTTTCCGGTTTTTTAAGTGTAACCGCAAGCAATGCATGTGGCACAAGTGCAGCTCGAACTCTCACTGTAAAAGCAACACCTGCAACACCTGCCTCAATCACAGGAGCAACAGCGGTTTGTGCAAACCAGTCCGGTGTTCCTTATTCAATTTCATCAATTGCAACAGCAACTTCATACACTTGGACAGGAATGACCGGTTCACATATTTCAGATGGTACGATAACTTCGACAGGTACTGTTTTAACAACTACAGCAACTTCAGTAACAGTAAACTTCGGCAGCACTTCAGGCAAGCTGAATGTCCGGGCTAATAATGATTGCGGAACAGGAATTAACAAATCGCTTACTATAGGTTTTAACTGCCGTGATAAAAATGAAATCTCTACAGATGAATTCAATGTTTCAGTTCATCCGAATCCGGTGCATGATCAGTTAAATGTTTCTTTTTATTCAAACGAAACATCTGAATATTCAATTCAGTTAATTGATCTGATAGGTAAAGTACTGTTTGAGTACAACGGAATGACAGTTACAGGTGAAAATAATTATCAATATACTTCTGACAAAATAGCCAAAGGAATGTATTTCCTCAGAGTTACTAATGAAGAAAAGAAAAATGTTTCAAGAGTAACGGTGAATTAAAAATTATTGATGTAATAAATTCAAATTATTTTGTTGCGAAAAAGGTTGTTTCTAAACAGGCAACCTTTTTTGGTCAGAGGTCAGAAAAATCTTTTGTTTTTGGCGTTCTCTAAATTCTCTCTTAACTTGTTAAAGTAATCCACGAGATTTTCCATTAGATCAATCCATAAAATGTCATAAGGAATTACTTCAAGAGTTTCCAATTCACCCTGGTCGCCAATATCAGATTGCCTAAGTTTGATATAAAATTTATTGGCAATGCTTTTTGTTTTCTCCGGGTCAAAATCATATTTTACCAAGAGCAACAGCATTTTTACAAAATAAAAACTGCGGGGATTTCGGCTCTTGCTGACATAGCGCATCAGGTAACTTTTCAATGAAGCAAACTTATCCATCACTTTATCAAAATCTCCCATTTTTAAGAGCAACGAAATTTGTGCAATGATGATAGAAAGATTGTATCCTCTTTTATCTTTTGAAAAAATTGGCACCTCATTAATGAATTTGAAAACATTAAATCTTTTCTGCTTTGAATTTTCAGGCAAAATGTAGAATAAAAAGGCTTCAAAAATTTTCCACTTTTCCAGGCGTTCAGGAGAATAGCTTGAAAACTTCGGATGTCGGATTACTTCATTAAAAACTTTCTGAGCTTCATTATAATTTTTTGTATGCAGGCACAGGAGGAAATAGTATTCAAGAAATATAAGCCAGTTAATGTAACCGGGGTTGAAGAGACCTCTGCATATCTCTTCACTTTTTTTTCCTAAATTATAATCTCTCAGGTACAGAGAAGTATCTAATTTTTGTAATTCTATTTCTGAAATAAAAGCATGATCCGTAAAAACAGAATTTTTATTCAGATAGTCTTCGCATGCTTCACATGTTTTTATCACCTCATGGTGGTTACCGTGATTATGATGGTAGTAGATGGATATTCTGAAATAATTTACCATCAGGTTATGCGATCTGTTTTTTTTAACCAGCTCTTTGGACTTCCTGAATGTATCAGAAGTTATTTTCAGAAGTTTTTCTTTTGGATCAGCGGTCTTTCTTATCTGAACATATATTCTTTCCAATAATTCTTCCATAGCAGTTTCATTCAAAAGCAAATTGCTTAAATCCTTTATCCTTTTGTCATATCTGTTCATTTTATTTTCAGTTCCCGCAAAGCTTTCGTGTAACCGCAACAAACGGGCTGCTAAAAGCTCAAGGTCTGTGAATTGAAATTTTTTAGAAACGGTTAAAGCGGTTTTCAGGTAATCAATGGCAACAGTCCTCATTCCTCTTAAAATCAAAAGTCTTGAGGCAACAATATTTCGTGAACATAAATACAAAGCTTTCTGATAACCTGATTTCATCCGTATGCTGTTATCCATTGTGAAAAGCAAATTCAACATACGTTCTTTCGTTCTGCTTTTAAGCATCAGGTATCTTTTTATTTCAGGCGTGCTGTTATAAATATCCATCGAAGCATCTTCATCCTGTTTATACCTGCCGGTAATTATTCCTTCCAACAACTTAAATGATTTTGGGTCGTTTGAATCCCCTTTGAACAACTGTTTTAATGTGTTTATATCAACAAAATCTGTTACCAATTTCGACATTTCAATCATTTTTTCCATTTCTATTTTCCTTAAATAACTGATTTACAATATTAATAGATTAAAATTAATGTGTAAATGTACAAAAACTACGTGTTACTGCCCTGTAAGATTTGATTCTTTTTTCCTGTAACCCTGATAGTACTTTTACGTTCAATTCCACCATAAACATAAAAACAAAATAAAATATGATGGAATTAATCGTAGCGATCCTATTATCATTAGGCGCATTGACAACAGACAGTGATTTTAATGATGATTATCAACATCATCACAGTATTGAAATCTCGAAAGTAAAAACAATCATTGACAACGGTCAATATAGAATTGATGAAAGTACCGGTGGGGTTGTAGTAGATCCCGGTGTTGGAATCTAAGAATATTTGAAGGGTCGGGGAGAGTAGCGGCAACGGTCGCTGAAATTGAGGATACTCTCCCTGATTAACTTCTTAAAGAATGGGGTTAGTAATTTAGCCTGCGGTTTGTTGTTTCCGCAGGCTTTTTCTTATTCCACCCGTTGCAAAAAACAAATACTTTTACGGAATAAAATCCGGACATGCTAAAAATTGATTCTTTTACTTTCAATGCTTTCCAGGAAAATACCTATATTTTATCGGATGAATCTAAAGAATGCCTGATCATTGATCCGGGATGCTATGATTCTTTTGAAAAAGATGAGATTGCAACTTTTATTGAAACCCAAAAGCTGAAACCTGTAAAACTTTTAAATACTCACTGCCACATTGATCATGTTTTAGGAAATAAATTTATTGCTGATAAATACAAGTTGCAGATCGAACTTAACTTTTTGGAAATTCCTTTAATAAGAGCGGTTGCAGAATATGCTCCTCAATATGGAATGTTTTGCGAACCTTCACCTGAACCTTTTGCATTATTAAAAGAGGGAGATTCAATAAAATTCGGCAACAGCGCATTAAAAATTTTATTTACTCCCGGTCACAGCCCGGGCAGCATTTGTTTTTTCAATGAGCAAGAAGAATTTATTATTTCAGGTGATGTTTTGTTTCAAATGAGCATTGGCAGAACAGATTTGCCCGGGGGAAATTATGATACATTAATAAAAAGCATCCGTGAAAAATTATTTGTTCTGAATGATCAAGTGAAAGTTTATCCCGGGCATGGACCAATGACTACTATCGGATTTGAAAAAAGGAATAATCCGTTTTTGATTGATTAAATCATTTTCAAAATCATTTTCTCCACCTCATCGCTGTTCCATTTATTCTCAATACCCGGCAAAGCCATTACCTGTTCCATAATTTTGTCCTGTTTTTTTCCACGCTGCTGTGCTTCATTGTATGGAATATGGCTAAAAGTTACCATCATGTAAAGCGGAATCCATTTCTCAGGATGTTTGGCTGCAAACCAGCCTTCAATTTTTTTGCGCAATAAAAAATCAGGATGACCGACAAGGTCGCGCATTTCAATAAAGTTGGCAACAGCTAATTCAGCAATGGCATCGGCAGCAGGTTTGCGGGCATTTTCGTAAGAAGGAATTACTTTTTGCCAATCATCTTTGTATTCATCAAGCAACTGATTAAGAATGGTGCAATCTTCAAAACCGCAATTCATCCCTTGTCCGTAAAAAGGAACAATGGCATGTGCGGCATCGCCAATAAGGATTAATTTATTTTCAAAACTCCATGGTGTACATTTCATAGTAACCAAAGAACCAGTAGGATTATTAAAAAAATCAGTTACAAGATTTGGCATCAGCGGAAGCGCATCAGGAAAAATTTCATTGAAAAATTTCAGTACATCATCTTTTGTTTTGAGCAGATCAAAAGAGGGATTTCCTTTGAAAGGAAAGAACAATGTGCAAGTGAAACTTCCGTCAGGATTGGGCAATGCGATAAGCATATAACCGCCCCGGGGCCAGATATGTAAACAATTTTTTTCCAGCTTAAACGAGTTATTCTCACCTGCTTCAATCACCAATTCTTTATAACCATGTTCAAGATAAGTTTGTGAAAAATTATACAAGTCGGTAAACTGCAATTGCAAACGGGCAGCGCTGTATGCGCCATCAGCACCAAAGATCAAATCCTCAGTGGCGGTTGATTTATTTCCGTTATCATCTTCTAAAAAGATTTCATTCTTTGCAAGATTCACTCCGGTACATCGCTGATTGAAAATTATTTTCGCTCCATTCTTTTCCGCAAGGTCCATCAGTTTTTTATTCAGATCACCGCGCGAAACAGAAAAAATCGCCTGACCATCTTTGCCGTAATTCTGATAGGTAAGTTTTCCGTCAATGGAATGCATCATGCGCCCTGTCATCGGAATTCCGATTGCACGAATGTCCCCTGCAATACCCACTCCTTCCAATCCGCGCCAGCCGCGGTCGCTCAAAGCAAGATTAATGGAACGCCCTGCAATAATTTTTTCTTTGCGCATGTCAGGCCTGCGTTCATACATGGTAACCTTGTATCCTCGTTTCGATAAATAAATAGAAAGCAGCGATCCTACTAAACCGGCTCCGAGAATGGTGATATTTTTTTTGGATGACATTTCTTACAGTAAACTTTTAATTTTCCATCATCCCCTTTTCCAGCATTTCTCCCAACAGGAAAACATCTTCGAAAGAATTGTATAACGGAACTGGTGCAACCCGAATAACATCAGGCTCTCTCCAATCTGCAATTGCTCCGTTCTTAACAAGATAATCGTAAACTTTTTCCCCTTTTTCTTTTATCACTAAAGAAAGCTGGCATCCTCTTTCCAATGAATTATACGGTGTAATAATTTCGATCTTCGATCTTCCATCTTCCATCTTCTTATTCATCTCATGAATAAGAAATTCAAGATATCCCGTCAGCTCTTTACTTTTCTGAACAAGCTTTTCCATTTCTGCTTCTGAAAAAATATCCAGTGAAGATTTTAATGCAGCCATTGAAAAAACCGGGGCATTGCTGACTTGCCATGCATCAGCAGTTTTTACAGGAACAAATTCTCTCGGCATAGTGAATCTCGTTTTAGGATCATTGCCCCACCATCCTGCAAAACGCGGAATAGAAACATCCTGTGTATGTTTTTCATGAATGTATGCTCCGCCTACACTTCCGGGACCTGAGTTTAAATATTTATAAGAACACCACACCGCAAAGTCAACAATCCAATCATGCAATTGAAGATTTACATTTCCGACTGCATGTGCAAGGTCAAATCCTGCTATGGCTCCGCAAAGATGTGCAGCCGTTGTAATGGTTTTCATATCAAACAGCTGCCCTGAGTAGTAATTCACTCCGCCAATCATCACCATGGCAAGCTCATTTTTATTTTGCTGAATAGTTTGCACAATATGTTCAGTGCTTATATAATTTGAACCGGGCATTGGTGTCAGTTCAATGATTGCATCCTTCGGATCAAATCCGTGAAACGCAACCTGTGATGCCAGTGCATATTGATCAGAAGGGAATGGCGATTGCTCACAAATAATTTTATAACGTTGTTTCGTAGGACGATAAAATGAAACCATCAGCAAATGCAGGTTCACTGTAAGTGAATTCATCACTATTACTTCTTCGGGCTTTGCGCCCACTACTTTCGCCATTGGCGCACACAAAAATTCGTGATAAGGAAACCATGGATGCGAGGCTTTAAAATGTCCTTCCACACCATACTTCGCCCAGTCATCCAACTCCTGTTCAATCGCAGCCCGTGTTGTATTCGGCTGCAGCCCTAAAGAATTTCCACAGAAGTACAAAACATTTTTTCTCCCGATAAATCGGGACTGCGGAAATAAAAAACGCTCACGAAAGTGCTTCAGCGAATCCTCGCTGTCTTTAAATCTCGCAAAAGAAAGTGTATTTTCCATTCTTCAATATTCAACAATAACTTTAAACTTAAAACTTCAGACTTTAAACTTTCTTTACTTTTACATCATGCGAATCTTTCTCAAACTTCTTCGCGAAAGCATATTGTTTGCTTTTCATGCTATTAGTGTAAACAAGCTGCGCACGTTTCTGTCGCTGCTTGGAATTACCATCGGAATTTTTGCCATCATTTCCGTTTTCACCGTAGTGGACGCACTGGAATCAAACGTACGCAAAGATGTGGAAAAGTTAGGAAGTAATGTGGTATTTATTCAGAAATGGCCGTGGACTTTCGGGCCCGATTATCCCTGGTGGAAATATTATCAGCGCCCGTTACCGGGGTATAAAGAAATGGATTTGTTAAAACAGCGCACCACTCTTGTCGAAGCTTTTTCTTACGAAGCCTACCTTCAGCGAACGGTGAAGTACCGCAACAATAGTGTGGAGAACGCAGATATAGGAGCCGTTTCACACGATCATTATAAAATCAGCAACTTCGATCTTGAAGAAGGACGCTATTTTACCGAAGCCGAATCGGTTGCCGGACGACCGGTTGCTGTTATTGGTGCTGACCTCAAAACGAGTTTATTCGGTGGCAAAAGCCCTGTTGGCAAAGAAATACTCACGCTCGGAAGAAGAATAGCAGTAATCGGGGTTTTTAAAAAAGAAGGAAAAAGCATTATGGGAAATACAAATGATAACATTGTTCTTATCCCTGTAAATTTTGCACGCAATATTATTGATCTGCGTTCAGACAGGATGGATCCGATGATACAGGCAAAAGCAAAAGCCGGGGTGAGCAATCCCGAAATGATGGATGAGCTGAAAGGCGCTATGCGTGCCATCAGGAGGCTGCACCCAAAAGAAGATGATGATTTTGCATTAAATGAAACCAAGCTTATCAGCAACCAGGTTACCGGCCTTTTCGGAGTTTTAGGAATTGCAGGCTGGGTCATTGGTGGATTTTCCATCCTTGTTGGCGGCTTCGGAATTGCAAACATCATGTTCGTTTCTGTTAAAGAACGAACCAATATAATAGGCATTCAAAAATCGCTTGGCGCAAAAAGCTATTTTATTTTGTTTCAATTCCTTGCCGAAGCTATTGTGCTCTGCATCTTTGGAGGAATAATGGGATTGACAGTTGTTTTCCTCCTTTCACTTTTTGCATCCCAGGCCATGGATTTTAATGTCACCCTCACGGTTGGTAACATCATCAAAGGGCTCACCATCTCGAGCGTTATCGGAATCATTTCAGGATTCATTCCCGCTTACGTTGCTTCCCGCCTTGATCCGGTGGAAGCGATCAGGTCGAATCAGTAATTTTTTGTAAAATCGAGGTTTCGTTACCATGCAAAACCCCAATTCGAATTCCGTATCTTCGCACCCTTAATTTTTCAAGGATGAAAAAACTTCAAATGGTTGATCTCATCAGCCAATACCAGAAAATTAAACCGGAAATTGATAAAGCCATCAGCGATGTAGTGCTTTCGTCAGCTTACATTAACGGGCCCGAAGTAAAGCTGTTTGCCGAAGAGCTTGCAAAATACCTTGGAATCAATCATGTAATCCCCTGCGCAAACGGCACCGATGCACTGCAGGTTGCAATGATGGCGCTCGGCTTCAAAGAAGGCGATGAAATCATCACCACCAGTTTTACTTACGTGGCAACAGCCGAAGCCATTGCGCTTCTGAAACTAAAACCCGTTTTGGTAGAGGTCAATCCCGATACATTCACCATTGATCCGGCTGCATTTGAAAAAGCCATTACTCCTAAAACGGTTGCCGTAGTACCTGTGCATCTTTTCGGGCAGTGCTGCGACATGGAAAGTGTAATGAAGATTGCAGAAAAAAATAAGCTGAAAGTAATTGAAGATATTGCCCAGGCAATCGGAAGTGATTATACATTTTTAAACGGTACAAAAAAAAAAGGCGGCAGCATCGGAACAATTGGCTGCACTTCATTCTTCCCCTCCAAGAATTTAGGTGCCATGGGTGATGGCGGGGCTCTTTTTACAAATGATGATGAGCTGGCAAAAAAAATCCGTATGGTTACCAACCACGGACAGAGCAGCCTTTATCACCATGACGAAATAGGAGTTAATTCGAGATTAGACAGCATACAGGCGGCCATTTTAAGAATAAAGCTCAGGCATCTTGATGAATATGCTGCAGCACGAAACCTTGCAGCCGCATTTTACGATAAAGCCTTCTCAAATAACCCGAACATAAAAACTCCCGTGCGGCAAAAGAATTCAACACATGTAT
>JBDSOU010000178.1:0-8617 GCA_039914625.1 Bacteroidia bacterium
AATTATATTTTGCAGGGACCTCAGCGGTTACATTCAAAAGGTGTTTTTAATTTCATCAAAAACAATACTGAAACCAACGCGCACATTCTTTTTAAAAAACCAAGAGCGCTTGCTCTTTATACCGGCAGAAATTGTTTTGTCAACAGCCCTGATGTTTCTTCAGAAAAATTGCAACAACAACTAAAAGAATACAGCATCGGGTATATTTTAATAAACAAAGAAATTTCTGATGATGCCGCAAAAGATTTTGTTTCAGAACACCCCGGCAATATGCAGCTTGTTTATAGTAATGATGTTTACAGTTTTTATAAATTAATAATCAATGATAAATGAACAATTTAATTATGTTAATTATGTTAATTAAGTTGATTGAGTTAAATGAGTTAAGAGAACATGCATTGGAATTAACTTAATCAACATAATCAACTCAATCAACCAATCAACCAATCAACCAATTAACCAATTTCCAAGCGTCACTTGTTTACATCTTAACCTGATTGTTAATAAATATTTCATCATTGTTTTAACTGGGTTCAGTTATTTTGCTTTCAGATAAATTATAAAACCAAATTATAAATGAAAAAAATTATCCTTCCCATCTTATGCTGCACCATTGCTTTTGCTCATCAATCGAAAGCATTAAATCCTTCTAAAGAATATAAAAACACCCCTTCAAAATTCGGGATGAATTACAAGGAGGAAAAAATTTCCACTAAAGACGGTGCCACATTAAATGCATGGTTTTTTGAATTGCCTAAGAAAACTACCAACTGGATAGTGATCAGCGGCAGCGGTGACGGCAACATGGGCGATGAGCTGGAATTGGTAAATTCATTCATAAGTGCCGGCTACAACGTGTGCACTTATGATTATCGCGGCTACGGAAAAAGCAGCGATTTTACCATTGATCCCGACCTGTTTATTTATCCGCAGTTTATTACCGATCTCACTACGGTGCTTGATTACCTGCGAAAAAGCAGGGCTATCACCAAGTTTGATTTGTATGGACAAAACATAGGTGCAGGGCTTTCCATAGGTGTGGGAGCACAGCGTCCTGAAACAAGAAAAATAATTGCCGATGGCCCGTGGACAGGATTGGAGCCCATGAAAAAACGTATAAAAGAAAAGATGAACAAAGATGTGAATATGCCTTTCGGCTATGATAAAAATTATGAGCCTATGTATGCTTTTGACAAACCGAAAGGGCAGCTCAAAGGAGTGCTTGCCATTGTTTCACCACAGGATGCACTCATTACACCTGCTGATTTGAAACTCATAAAAGGTATTACTGAAACCTACACCGTAAAAGAAAGTCCCAAAAATGCTGACAATTTTTCTACCGATAAAAACGTTTATTTTGAAAAGATAAACAAGTTTTTAGCACAGTAATAAGTGGTAAGTCGTAAGTGATAATAAGTGGTAAGTCGTAAGTCATAGCTTGGGTTGTTATCGGGTATTTGATAATTGAAATTGTCAATCTTCTGCTTTCAACAGCGCCAAAAACCTTACCACTTATTACTTACGACTTAAAATTTGCGACTTATGACTTATGACTTATGACTTATGACTTATGACTTATGACTTATGACTTCCAACTTACCCCTATCTTTGCATGAGCCATGCAATTTTTAACACTCACCGACTTTATTTTATTGCCCTTTGTACTTTTTTTTCTGTACTACTTTGCAAGAATGAAAAGGGATGAAAATATAGAAAAGTATCCTGAGTTCAAGTACTACATAGCCGGGCTTAATGTAAAAATTATAGGCGCTATTTCCATCACCCTCATCTACCTGTTGTATTACGGTGGCGGTGATACCACCAATTACTATCATGATGCTATCTGCTGGAATAAGCTCATGCTTTCTAACCCGCAGGGTTTTTTTACCATAATGAAGGATGGTGTAAACAGGGACAATTATTTTTATTTTACTCCCGAAACCGGTTTCCCTATTTATTTCAAAGACAAAGGAACTGTTTTTACCGTGCGCCTTTCATTTTTTGTTACCGTGGTTTCCTTCCGCAGCTTCATCGTGGCTACCATTTTATTTGCATGGCTCTCCTATATGGGCGTCTGGAGGCTGTACAAGGTGTTCCTTTATGAATTTCCCACTTTGTCTAAAGAAATGGCTATTGCCATCCTGTTTATCCCCTCAGTTTTCTTCTGGGGAAGCGGTATGTTAAAAGATACCGTAACGTTCAGCGCAGCAGGATTTTTTACGTTTAACTTTTACATGCTGTTTATTAAGCGCAAGCAGATTTTCTTTCATGCCTTCGGGCTATTTGCGTCCGCTTATGTTATTCTCGCCATCAAGCCTTATATTATTTTTGCATTTCTTCCGGGCTGCCTGTTATGGATCATCAATAATATTCTCACCCGCTTTGGCGGAAGCTTTACACGCGCAGTAGCCACTCCTGTATTCATAGTAATTGCAGTTTCAACCGGATATTTTTTATTGAACAATTTAAGCAACCAGTTAGGCGACTATTCCTTAGAAAAAGTTTTGGACAAAGCCGTAGTTACGCAATCTGACCTTAAATCTGATTACTACCATGGTAATATATTTGACCTTGGCGACCTCGAAGCTACTATTCCCAGCATGATGAGCAAAGCGCACCTTGCAATCAATGCTGCCTTGTTCCGTCCTTACCTCTGGGAATGCAAAAACCCTGTCATGTATTTATCAGGAATAGAAAACCTGATAATATTAATATTCACTATAAGCATTGTGCTGCGTGTAAAAGTCATAGGAATTTTTAAATATTTCATCAAGCATCACCTCCTTACTTTTGCACTCGTATTCAGCCTGTTTTTTGCCTTTTCAGTGGGCATTTCAACCCCCAATTTCGGAAGCATGGTGCGGTACCGCATTCCTATTCTGCCTTTCTACGTGGCAAGCCTCTTTATCATCCGTCATTATCACAAGCTCGCTAATGCTGAACGTAAATATTTTATTGATATGGATCTTGGAAATGTTAAGCCTGCTGATAAAGTGCAGCCTGCAATCTGAAAAAAGGATTTGGGATAGTTTCTTAAGATTTTTTCAGCCACACACACAACTGCATTCCTGTATTATTACTCTCCATTACCTTGTAAAGTAATTTATCAATTACTTTGGGCATGTAAGTTGACGCTACATAATAAAAGTGTTGAGCAATTTTATAATTATTCACTTTAGCATTTTCTTCAAATGATTTTAAAGAAAATTCATATAAATGAAATGGGTTATGCATCGGGCTGATGTTTGCAACATAATCCGTGAAAGCAATCTTATAATAGATATTAGCAATTCTGTTAATCAACCATTTTGAGGAAGGCACTTCGATGTGCATTAACCCGCCAGGCTTTAACCAGGTCATTGCTTTTTTTATACTTTCACTTGGATCATACAAATGCTCCAGTACTGCACCAAAAGTTATAAAATCAAAAAAGTTATTTTCATATTGCGCATCCTCAACAGAAGACAATTTTAGTCTTTCCGGCAAAATATTCATTTTTGAAATAGCACGGCTGTAAAAAGGCTCCGATGGTTCAAAGCCCCAGGAATCAAAACCCGCTCTGTTCAAAGCAATCATGCATTTTCCCAATCCGGCACCAATGTCAAGAGCTTTCATGCCTTTTGTAATTGGCATTATAGAAGTAAACTGTTTTAGCTCATATAAAAAATAATTGGGGTTATCTTCAAAATAGTTTTCTGAGCTCCAATATTGTTCAGGGGGTGTGCCATAGTGGTCGCTCATCTTTTCAGGGATAGGCTGCGGGTTAGAGAATATAAGTCCGCAGTTTTTGCATTGAACAACCGATACTGTTATTCCGCTAAGTCTTGATGGTTTTTTGCCCTGCGAATGATTTAACCGTTTGCCAAGCACCTTTTGAAATTCTTTTGCTGCACGGCACATATTACACAAAGCAATATCATGAAAATGGTAAGTAATAGTCTTTGTCATAAAAATTTCACCGCCTGCATGAGCGTTACAGGCGGTGAAATTAACGAAAATTTAATTGAGATGAAATTATCTGGTTAGGTGTATTTATGATGGTTTCCAATCTCATAATTATGATTTACGCAAAGCTTTTGAATAGTTCCATGCCTTATATTATAGCTTCCGTAAAACTATTTAGCTGTTCCGTATTCTTATTTATTATTTCCACAAAGATTTTTAGCGCTTCCGCAAACGTTAAAATCATTTCAGAGAATTCCCCGATTAACTGTCATAATTCCCGAAAGCCTTAACATAACTCCCGAACGATTTCGCATAACTCCCGAAAGACTTCGCATAACTCCCGAAAGACTTCACATAACTCCCGAAAGACTTCACATAACTCCCGAACGGTTTCGCATAACTCCCGAACGATTTCGCATAACTCCCGAAAGGCTTCGCATAACTCCCGAAAGCCTTCACATAACTCCCGAACGATTTCGCATAACTCCCGAAAGCCTTCACATAACTCCCGAACGGTTTCGCATAACTCCCGAACGGCTTCACATAACATCAGATGTTGTAAGATTTTTCCTAATCCGATAGCTTTTTAAAGTCCATTTTCCTCCCTGCTCCTCGTAAAGCAAAAATTCAGTTCCGTTTTTTCTTTAAAAAATGTTGTAAGGTTTTGGCTCTTTTGTGCGTAACTAAGCCTTTATTTTTACGTTCTAATCCCAAAAAACAAATTAATATTTAAAATTAAAATCTTTAACACTACTTATTATGAAATCTGAAAAAACAAAAAACACAATGAAAAACAACGCTCAAATGAAGCACAACAAACGCAAAAAACAGGGCAGAAAAAACAAAATGGTGAATACTAACACTACTTCCATTAAAAGTTTCACACATCCCAAATATTTCATGCTCCAGCTCGCCATGCTGAGCCGTATAATCCAGCTGCTGTTCTCCGACCAATGGCGCGCTCTCAAAGACAGCTTGCCCGGATTTAAAGACGCCTGCGACAAATTACAAATCCTTGTTAATACATTAAACCAAAAGCTTAGTGCTTACAAGAAAATTATTAAAGACGTGGCTCAGGAAAAAAAACTCGCCCGCCAGGCCCTTGCAGAGGCAGGGTACAGATTAATGAACTCCTGCCGCAGTTATGCAGTTAAGAATGGTCTGACAGGCCTCGCTATTAAAATGGATGTAAATCTTTCCGGTCTGCTTCACATGAAATACAAGGATTTAATCATTCTCATGAACAATTCCTCGGCTCTTATCCAGCCCCTTATTCCTCAACCCGGTTTTAACATCACCCAGGAAATTTATGACGATCTCCAAACCAAAATCTCTGATGCAGAAAGTCTCGAAAATGGCCCTAAGTCAGCTATCAACCAGCGCAAATCCATTGGCAATGAGTTATTAATTGATATGAAATCAACTATGGAATTTTTTGACAATGAGTTCGTGCCGCTTGCCACAAATTTCCGCAGCAACAATGCGTTCTGGTTTCAGTTTGTTAACGATAAACATATTGGCCAGCCTTCTTCACACCATTGCCGTCTCCTTGCACATTGCCAGGATGAGTTAGAAAACCCGGTTTATGGAATAACCTGTACTGTGGATATTTTTACAGATCCCAATACGGGAAAAACTTACAAATCTGCTTCCGCAGTTACCAATCCTGAAGGAGATGCGGAAGTCACTGAATTTTTTGCCGGCTACCGTACCGTGACCGTGTCAGGGCCCAATATTGAAACAATCACCTTTCCGGCTACCGTATTCGAACACGGCAGGCTAACGAGCAAAATTTACACCGTTCGCCCGAAATTTCAAAATGTTCCCGCTCCGCAGGAAAGCAAAAAAAAGCAAAGCGCTTAAAAAATATACTTCGTTTTCCTAATGCACCCCGGTCGTTAAAAGCGGTCGGGGGTTTTTTTATTTTCCGCCATCGGCTGTGTCCCCACAGCCGATCCCCTGCAAGATGTTATTTACAGAGCACATTATACCTGCACCTGCACTGTCTCATAACTTTCAACAGACGGGCAGGAGCAAATTAAATTGCGGTCGCCATAAGCATTGTCAACACGTTTCACACTCGGCCAGAATTTATTTTCTTTTACAAAAGCAAGCGGGTAAGCTGCCTGCTCGCGCGGGTACGGATAGTTCCAGTTGTTTGCTGTTACTTCAACGGCAGTATGCGGAGCGTTAGTCAATACATTATTGCCTTTTTCGCTTTTGCCGGTTTCTATTTCTTCAATTTCTTTCCTGATCGAAATCATCACATCACAAAAACGATCCAGCTCCTCTTTTGATTCGCTTTCCGTGGGTTCCACCATCAGTGTGCCTGCAACGGGAAAGGCTACTGTGGGCGCGTGAAATCCGTAATCAATCAATCGTTTCGCAATATCAGTCACTTCAATTTGTGCCGATGTTTTAAAATTTCTGCAGTCCAAAATCATTTCATGAGCAACAAAACCATGAGAGCCTTTATATAGAATAGGATAATGGTGTTCTAATTTTTTACGGATATAGTTTGCATTTAAAATTGCAAGCTGGGTAGCACGTTTTAAACCTTCGCGGCCAAGCATTTTAATATACGCATAAGAAATAATCAGGATGCTCGCACTTCCCCAGGGTGCGGCAGAAACGGCATGAACGCCCTTTTCACCTCCTGTTTTAATAATCGGGTGTGACGGAAGATAGGGGGCAAGATGAGCTGCAACTCCTATAGGCCCCATGCCCGGTCCGCCTCCGCCATGCGGAATGGCAAATGTTTTATGAAGGTTCAAATGACACACATCAGCCCCTATCATTGCAGGATTTGTCAAACCTACCTGTGCATTCATATTCGCTCCATCCATATATACCTGGCCCCCATTTTCGTGTATGGCAGCCGTTATATCTTTAATCCCTTCTTCATATACACCATGCGTGGACGGATACGTCACCATCAGCGCGGCAAGCTTTTCTTTGTGCTGAACAGCTTTTGATTTTAAATCAGCAATATCAATATTACCGTTAGCATCGCATTTCACCACCACAATTTTCAATCCTGCCAGCACAGCGCTTGCAGGGTTAGTTCCATGAGCCGATTGCGGAATCAGCACAATATCCCGGTGCGTTTGACCTGTGTTTCTTAAATACTCATGAATCACCATAAGCCCCGCATATTCACCCTGCGCCCCTGAATTAGGTTGCAATGACACAGCCGAGAATCCTGTTATGGTACACAAATATTCTTCCAGCTCTTTAATAATTTTTGCATATCCCTGCACCTGCTCCACGGGTTGAAAAGGGTGCATGCGGCTGAAATGGTTCCAGCTCAGCGGAATCATTTCACTCGTTGCATTCAGCTTCATAGTGCATGAACCCAATGCAATCATGGAATGATTCAGCGAAAGATCTTTGTTTTCAAGTTTGGTAATATACCGCAGCATATTCGTTTCCGAATGATAGCTGTTGAAAACAGGATGAGTGAGATAAGAAGTTTTCCGTGCGAAATCCGTTAAGCTTTTCTTTGATGCGGAAGTCGAAAAATGCACTCCGTTTCTTTTGAAAGACTGGTTGATGGCTTTTGCAAAAACTTCAAAAACATCATTTATATCTTCTTCCAGGGTACTTTCATCAGTGCTGATTAAAATAGTTTCGCCTTCATAACGGAAATTAATTTTTGCTTCTTCTGCAATCTTCCTCACGGCAGCTGATTTTCCTGCCGCATCAATTTTAATTGTATCGAAAAACGAATCGTGTATAATTTTATAACCCATTTTTTTCAACCCTTCGGCAAGCGATAATGCATGGTGATGTATAGTTGTCGCAATAGTTTTTAATCCCTGCGGACCATGATAGACAGCATACATGCCTGCCATTACAGCAAGCAACACTTGTGCAGTACAAATATTTGAAGTCGCTTTATCTCTTTTTATGTGCTGCTCGCGTGTTTGCAATGCCATTCGCAAAGCCCTGTTTCCGGCAGCATCCACTGATACTCCTATAATGCGGCCCGGAATATCGCGCTTGTAAACTTCACGTGTTGCAAAATAAGCTGCATGAGGACCGCCATATCCCATGGGCACACCAAAACGTTGCGTGCATCCTACCACAGCATCGGCATTCCATTCTCCCGGGGGAGTTAACAATGCAAGGCTCATAATGTCGGCTGCTACTGCTACTTTTATTCCCTTATCATGCGCCTGTTTTACAAACTCCGAATAATTTCTAATCTCCCCATCCCCGCACGGATACTGCAGCAATGCTCCGAAATAAGTTGCATCAGCAACAAAAGTTTTTGGATTGTCAATCACCAATTCAATATCCAGAGGATTGGCGCGGGTTTTCAGAACATCAATGGTTTGCACAAAGCAGTCATCAGCAATAAAAAATTTACATACATTATTTTTTTCCTGTTCTTTCGAACGGGTATGAAAAAACATGGTCATGGCTTCACCCGCAGCAGTAGCTTCATCAAGCAATGATGCATTGGCAATTTCCATTCCTGTCAAATCAATGATCATGGTTTGAAAATTGAGCAGCGCTTCCATCCTCCCCTGGGCAATTTCTGCCTGGTAAGGAGTGTAGGCAGTGTACCACCCCGGATTTTCAAAAACGTTTCGCAGAATTACTCCGGGAGTTACCGTATTGTAATAACCTAACCCTATGTAATTTCTGAAAAGCCTGTTATTATTTG
>JBDSOU010000056.1:0-13661 GCA_039914625.1 Bacteroidia bacterium
GTGGAAGGAGCGGTGCTTACTGTTGCAGCAAAAGTTAAGGTGCGCCCGTTTCCATTAATAGTAATGGTATTAACAGCCGACATTCCCCCGATCTGTGGTAATATCAATTGCTCATTATACGGACCGCTTCCAGCCACTACATTTACAACTATAGGTCCTGCAATATTACATCCTAATGCGTTTTTAAAAGCATTAAAAGTCTGATAGTTAGTGCCGCCTGTTGCTACAGCAGAGTTGATGGTATAAGTTCCTCCCGGGAAAGGCGGGTTCACTGAAACCAATACCGGTGTGGAAAAATCTGACAGGCTGCTGCAGATAACCTCGCACCTGTAATATAAGGTGGCTGTTGCAGGAGTAACAATTTGCGCTGAAGCCACTGTGCCACCCACATTAGTATAAGTTCCTCCAATGGTGGGGGAACTTTGCCATTGATAAGTTTGTCCTGAACCACTGGAGTAGCCGCTAAGGTCTAATGTAATGCTTTGTCCAACGCATAGTCCTGAGGAGGGGGATGCAGTAGATGTTCCGGCTGCAGGAGGAAATGTGCAGGGAGAGCCAGGAACAAAGTTGATGACAATTCTCGGGCGGATTGCGGGTGTTCCCGATTCGGTTACTGTGATATTGCCGCAGCCGTCAGCCACGTCCTGACGCCATGTATGCGAGCCGTTAAAAGATAAGCCCGTAGTCCACTGGCATGCTGGATTGCTTGTAAAGCCTCCTGTGGAGAGTCCTCCGCATACTTCCACCAGCAGGTTTCCGCCAGTATATGTAAAGGAGGATGTGCTGAATACCACATTGCCTGCATATCCAGAAGTATAGGCATAGTTAGTGGGTCCATAAACGGTGCTTAAGCCCGTTTCCCAGGCTGTTGATACCAAACCGGTAATGCCGGTATTTTTCAGCATAATGCTGTACCCTTCCTGTAAGTGACCGGTAAAAACGGTGGCATCCACCACCCAGCCTATCTGGTTGATAGTAGCCCCGCTGGTAATTCCTGCACCGGCAAGTTCTGTTGCAGTGTACAGATATTGCCCTCTTGAAGCATAATAATAATCCTGTATCGGGCACGGATATGATGTTGTGGTGTTTGTACCATTATTGGCACCGATAATTACTGTTTGCGCATTTGCAAACTGCAGCATTAAGCTGCTGATAAAGATTATCGCCAAAGCAAAAATCTTTGAAGGGGTAAAATTGTTTTTCATGATTTTGAATTTTAGTTATTGATGTATTTGTTAATGTTTGTTTAATGGGAATCTATTTGTTAATGTTAAATAATGTATCCGTTATGCTGAATTTTTACTCTGAGCTATTTAAAGCGAGGAGAACTAATTAATACTTTCCTTTAGCGAATCTAATTACTACGGGAAATCGAAACCGGGGGTATTTTTTTATTAACCAAATGTAAATTTATAAATCTTATTTCTGAAATACAAGTTTTTGAAAAAAAACACTTATTAACAATGTGTTAATTTAATTTAAAGTAATACTAAAGTCGTATAGGTTTAGTATGAAGCTGTGAGTCATCGTCTTTAATGCGCTGACCCTGAAGCGTAATATCGGTTTCGGTCACTAATGGCGGCACTGCATCACTGTTTACATCAATCAGGTAATGGGCACGAATGGCTTTTGGATATTTTCCGCGAGCCACTCACAACGTTCTGAGTTTCTTTCTTCGGAAAGAAGCCGGTGTTGAAAAGTTATGCGATGATAAATCAACATGCACTTTATTTTTTTACTTGTTAATTATTATGGGGAAAGCGCTAACACAAATGAAATTATGACAAAGCGAAATACAAATTTAAAAAAGAAATTTCAGAAACTGAAGGATTGTTGAAAAAAAAGTTTAATTCTGGTCAGTTCTGAGGATTGATCTCTGAATTTATCTGCATTTTTCAACCAACTCCTTTTCCTTTATCAACTGATCTTCAAAAGCTGCAATTTTATTATCAGGGAGTAAAATCATTCTTTTTTCCTGTTCGGTGAAATCAACGGATGAAATACTTTTTGTTACTTGCCGACCAGGGAAATTAATATTTGCAAGATCGGAGAGAGTATAAAAAATATCTTCACCGGCAATAATTTTTTTGTTTTTATTTTTCAAAAGCGCACTATATTTTCCAGAATAATTTTTTTGGAATGTTGAATCTACATAAACAAAGAATGGAATTCTGAAACTTGCTTCACTGAAAGTACCTCCATGCCCGGTGAGGTTGCGGCAATCGTCAAACAAATCTTCACCATGATCTGATGCGTAAAATAAACAGGAAGTTTTGTTTCCCGTTTCAATCATAGAAATCAAGCTGTCAAGAATAAAATCCTGGTACAACATGCTGTTGTCAAAATAATCAGTGACTTTTTGTTTTGAACGCACATTATAATATCCTTCTTTGTTCAATTTATCCATGTTATCTTTTCCGAAAATATCAAAAGCAGGCGGATACCGGTCTTCATATTTCAGGTGATTGCCATTAAGATGAACAACAATAAAAAGGTTTTGATTTTGTGAAATAATATTTTTGAATTGCGGAATTAATACTTCATCATAACTTTCGGTAATACTTTTAAAACCTGTTGTACATGAAATGCTGTCGGCATCTTCCATATGAATTCTTAACCGGTAAGCATCATCTTTTTGATTGCTGATCCAATATGTTTTATATCCTGCTTCTTTAAAAAGGTGCAAAATACTTCTGCTCTTTGAATGATCTTCGTAGTTAGCAGCACCTACAGGAGTTAACATTATGGCAAGTGATTTCAGTGTTGAATTATGCGAAGTAATCGCATCATCAAAAAAAACGATTGACTTTCTTTTATTCAATAGCGGAGTTGTTTCCCGTTGGTATCCGTAAGCAGACCAGTTTTGTTTACGGCACGATTCCCCGATTACTAAAACGATGATTTTTTTTGCAGAATCAGCATCCATATTTACTGCATGAAAAGAAAATTGTGAAGCGATTTTTCGATTTTTAGCCAGATTCTTTGCCTCGCCTTTATAAGAGGAAACGGCATTGTAACAATACAGCGGGTAACATTCTTTGTTAATTATTTCCCTGACGTAAGCATGGTAGCCGAATTTCTCATAGCGTGTGAAGTACAACCCGGAAATAATAAAAAGCAATACTCCGGCCAACAGCATTTTCCATGCAAACTTTTCCTCTAATTTTCGCGGAATAAATTTACTGATCAAGATAAAAATAAATACCAGCGCAAGCCATGAAATGATAAGAGGCAACACATATCCATCAATAAATTCTTTTAATTCTTCTGCATTGGTATTAACCACTGCCGCATAAGCATTAACATTCAATCGCGCTTTATAAAATATAAGCATGCCGAGGGAAAAACTACCCAACACCAGTGAACAGGCAAAAACAATCCAGGTAACTATTTTTAATTTGTTCCGGAAAATAAAAAGTATGGCACTAAAAAAACCTACGGATATTAACAGCGCAAAAAAGCGGTGAGCAAAAGTTATAAAATCTATTGCAAATGTGAAATACAAATCCGGTAAAAGAAAAATTGCGAATAATAAAAAAATCCAGAATGATTTTAAAGAATGTAATTTTTCAGAAAGGGTATTTTCTATTTTATCCATCCAAAGCGGTAAATTGGCGGCAAAGCTATTAAATTGAATTCTTGAAAAAGTTTCTGAACTTTTGCACAACTTTACGCAAAATTTCAAATGAGCAATTTGATTTAAAACTTATAAGGTGATAAGAGAATTATAAAGCGATACATAATGGATGATAAAATAACGGTGGGTGTTATCGGTTCCGGTGCAATGGGGTCAGGTATTGCACAGGTTGCTGCAACGGCAGGTCATAAGGTTATTGTTTATGACAGCAGCAGTTCTGCAATTGAAAAATCAAAATCCAGCCTGGAAAGTTCTCTGAAAAAGTTAATTGAGAAGCAAAAAATTACAGAACAAACAGCAAAGGAAATCTCTCAAAAAATAAATTACTCCGAAAGATTCAGTTCATTTAAGGAGTGCGGAATGATCATTGAAGCTATTGTAGAAAATCTGGAAACGAAACAAAAAGTTTTTGCTGAAGCCGAGAAGATTGTTTCTGAAAATTGCATTCTCGCTACCAATACATCATCGCTTTCTATTGCTTCTGTTGCCTCAGCCTGTAAAAAACCTGAACGTGTCTTAGGAATTCATTTTTTTAATCCTGCTCAGATAATGCCATTAGTTGAAATCATTCCTTCGCTTTCAACAAGTGAAACTATTTTAACGGAATCAAAAAAGCTTACTGACAGTTGGAGGAAAACCACAGTGGTTGCAAAAGACACTCCCGGATTTATTGTAAACCGTGTGGCGCGTCCATTTTACGGTGAGGCTATAAGAATTTTTGAAGAAAACATTGCGGATATTGCAACTATTGATTGGGCAATGAAAGAAATTGGCGGGTTTAAAATGGGCCCTTTTGAGCTGATGGATTTCATCGGCAATGATGTAAATTATAAAGTGACTGAAACAGTATGGGAACAATTTTTTTATGACTCGCGTTACAAACCCTCGCTAACGCAAAAAAGATTATTTGAATCGGGAAGGTTCGGAAAAAAAACAGGAAGAGGATATTATGATTATGCTGAAGGAGCAGTGAATCCTGAGCCGAAGAAAGATAAGGCGTTGGGAGAAAAAATATTTTTACGGATTCTTTCCATGCTTATGAATGAAGCAGCGGATGCAGTTTATCTGAATGTTGCAAGCAAAGAAGATGTTGATCTTGCAATGACAAAAGGCGTGAATTACCCGAAAGGGCTTTTGAAATGGTCAGATGAAATGGGACTGGAAAAAATTTATGACCAGTTAAAAAATCTGCAGGAAGAATATGGTGAAGAACGTTACCGCCCGAGTGTGTTGATGAAAAGAATGGCAGGCAAGGGAGAAAAATTTTTTACATAAACAAATTCGGATTATCGCCCAATAAATTTCTAAGATTTTCTGTTCTTTTTGCCAATTCTTTAATTAGTTTTAAATCTTCTTCAGACAAACCTATATGCTCCAATCCTTTTTTTGTTTCGGCAAAGGTTTTATCTTTCGTTTCATCTTTGGTATCAAAAAGAATGTATGACAGCAATTTTTCGTTCATTAATTCACGATCCGCTGCATTCATATTTTCCATCATCCCCCGGATGATGTTTATTTTTTCTGTAACGCTCATATTCTTGTTAATTTTCCTGATCATAATTTTATTTTTTATACGGGAACAAATTCTGCTTTAGCAATATCTTCTGAGTTTTTATTATTTGATTTAGACCATGTAAAATGGAAAGCAGCTCCCTGCCCTTTTTCTGAGTCCACCCATATTTGCCCGCCCTGGTCTTCTATAATTTTTTTAACAATTGCCAATCCCACACCGGTACTTTCTACCTCATCTCGCGCATTTAAGGTCTGGAAAATCACAAAAATTTTATCATGATACTGTTTTTCAATTCCCGGTCCGTTGTCCGTTACTTTGAAATGCCAGAAACCTTTTTCTTCCTCAGCGCTCACCTGTATTTTGATTTCACCTTTGTCATTATATTTTATTGCATTGTTGACAAGGTTCATAAAAACCTGCTGCAGCTTAATTTTATCAGTATGCAGAATCGGGAGCTTATGATTGACATCTATTTTGCAATTATCAGGCGGACCAATCAGATCAAAAGTTTCTTTCAAAAGTATTCGTGTATCAAATGAAACAAATTGACCTTTGTTTTTTCCTGCTTTTGAATAATCAAGAATTCCATTGATGAGCGCTTCCATTCGGATAACACGCCCTTTTATGATTTTAAAATTCTGAATAGAAGCAGGAGGCAGCGTTGCGCCAATATCTTCCTCAATCCATCCTGTCAGATTACCGATAGCACGCAGGGGAGCTTTCAGATCATGCGAAACGATGTAAGCAAACTTGTCAAGCTCTTTATTTGTTTTTTCAAGGTTAACGAGATATTCCGCCATTTTTTCTTCAGCGGTTTTTCGCGCGGTGATATCGCTTTCAATTAAAATATATTTTGTAATGTTTTGCTGCTGATCTAAAATAGGAGTAACGCTTGCCTGAATCCAGATTTTGGTTCCGTCTTTTTTGTATTTGAGCAGCTCCTCGGTGTAGCTTTCTTTTGATAAGAGGTTTTGTTTTAACTGAGCTTTAGTATCATGGCTTATTTCATCAGTAACAATTATTTCGTCAGGATTTTTTCCTACAATTTCAGCAAATGTATAACCGGTCATCCGGGTAAAACCATCGTTGACCCATTCGGCAATTCCATTCATGTCAGTGATGGTGACACCATTATTCGCTTTACTCGCGACCATAGAAAGTTTCTTCAGCTCTGTGTTTTTTACAGCAAGTTCATCTTTTTTGGAATTGATATCTGCGATAA
This sequence comes from Bacteroidia bacterium, assembly GCA_039914625.1. GTDB lineage: Bacteria > Bacteroidota > Bacteroidia > AKYH767-A > OLB10 > DATEMK01. The sequence goes on from JBDSOU010000056.1 coordinate 6,373, forward strand.
TTGCATTTTTACTTTTTTCAATGTAATCCGATTGCGAGGTCAAAACGAGTACGGCTACCACACCAGTCATTAAAAAATCAAGATCAATTAAATTCGGTTCGGTTCCGATCAAATCATACGAAGTCCAATTAGTATATTGATCTATAATGTAGAAATACACAATGTGCATAACAGAAAGAGCGGCAAGAATTTTTCCGCCTTTGTTGCCAATGAGCATGTAGCCGGCAAGAATAAGACCCGCGAAATAAAACACACCTGAATTGCGCACACCTCCTTCGTAATAAGAAACAACATGCAACAATGTAAATAATAAAAGAACCAAACTCATATAAGCAAACCGCTGCTTTTTATGAAATAACAGTCCAAAATAATTTGCAAAAAGCAAAAGGAAAAGAAATGAAATAATTCCTTTTACCAACCCTTCACCTGTTAACACGATACATGCCTGGTAAAACAGGGCGATGTACGCAATTAATGAAAATATCGTGGTAATTTTAAAAAGCCGGAACCGTTGCTGCGATACAAGATCATTTTCTGAAATGGTATCACTAAACGCCTCGAGGATGAGTATTTTTCTGACCGAACGGAAGTTCATTGAAACAGTTTATACGCAGGTTACGGAAAAGGTTTGCTTTTTGTAATAATAAAAAGGAAAGTATTGTGAAGGGGGGCGAGCGGAAGAGAGGATGAGCAATTTTCCTTTTTTAATTCAAATTAAAAAAAGGGGAGGGTTTTTCTTTTTAATGCACTATGCCATTGTATGCGAAGACCCAAGATAAATAAGTTAATTTAAAAGCTTTATTTTCGTCTCCAAAGTTTCCGGGGCTACAAAAACGGAGATTCAAAAAGTGAACAAATTTTAATTCCTTTGAAATTATGGCAAGAAAACATCCCAAAGCCCTGACATTTTTATTCCTTTCTGAAATGTGGGAAAGGTTTGGATTTTACCTCATGCTCGGTATATTTTTCCTTTACATGACAGACACACAGCGTGGCGGAATGGCACTGGACAGGAAGGAAGCATCAGATATTTTCGGAACGTACATTGCCCTCGTTTATCTTACTCCCTTTATTGGCGGCTTGCTTGCGGACAGAATTTTAGGCTATCGGCTTTCTATTACAATCGGTGGAATTTTAATGGGAATAGGTTACTGCGGCCTTGCGTTGCCCGGAACTACTGCCTTTTATATATCTCTTCTTATCCTGTGCATAGGAAATGGTTTTTTTAAACCTAATATCTCCACGCTGCTCGGAAATGTTTATAATGAAGAAAAATACAGGTCCCTGAAAGATTCCGGTTATAATATTTTTTATATGGGTATAAACATCGGGGCATTTATCTGTAATTTTTTTGGCGCATACCTGCGAAATACTTTTAGCTGGGGTGCAGCTTTTTTAGCAGCGGGAATCGGAATGTTTATCGGTGTAATTATTTTCCTGATCGGGCAAAAGCATTATAAACATGCAGATATCGTCAAGCCAACCAAACCTGAAGATATGCCGGTAGGAAAAATTTTGGGCGTAACGCTGCTTCCCGCTTTGATTGCAGGGTATATTGGGTGGATTATCCCCGAAAATATTTTCGGAAGCGACAGCACCGATGCATTTATTTTTGGTGCATTACCGGTTGCTTCGTACTATGTATCCATTATGATTCGCTCTAATGCTGAAGATAAGAAACCGATTGCCGCACTGCTTGCAGTGTTTGCAGTTGCAATTATTTTTTGGGCGATTTTCAAGCAAAACGGAACGGCATTAACCACATGGGCGGAAAGCTATACAGACAGGGAAGTGCCTGCTGCGCTGGCCGCGCCTGCACAAGTTCTCGGCATTGTCCAGGAGCCAAAATTTATTAAAGATTCGGTGCCTCTTGCTGATGAACAATTTCGCATCGCAAGAGATGCAAATGACAAACCTGTAAAAACCTTTGACTATCCTTTATATTTTAAAAACATTCCTCCTGAAAAATTACCCGCTGAAGGTGAAAAAGTAACGCTTGTTTCTACGGAACTGTTTCAATCTGTGAATCCTTTCTGGGTTATCGTATTGACCCCGGTTGTTGTTTTGTTCTGGTCGTTCCTTAAAAGGAAAAAGAAAGAACCTGCCACTCCGTGGAAAATTTTTTACGGATTATTTATAACGGCATTATCCACACTCGTAATGGTGACAGCTGCGTATGCATGTCATAACGGGCTGGAGAAAAGTTCAGTGTGGTGGCTTATTGGCTCCTATGGTGTTATAACCGTGGGTGAATTATGCCTGAGCCCGATGGCGTTATCTTTAGTTTCAAAACTCTCACCGCCACGCCTTACAGGTCTTATGATGGGCGGATGGTTTTTGTCCACTTCAATAGGAAATAAAATGAGCGGGGTGCTTGCCAGTTTATGGGATGGTTATGACCACAAAGCAAATTTTTTCTTAGTGAATTTTGTGATTGCACTGATCACATCTGTTATCATTTTAATGATAGTAAAATGGTTGAACAGGATTATGAAAGAACACCGCGTTTAGGTTTTTTTTATTTCAATTACTCAGATCCTTCCACAACAATCACAATTTCACCTTTCACATTCTTCAATTTAAAATACTCAATTAGTTCAGCAATTGAACCGCGTTTTGTTTCTTCAAACATTTTTGTTAGCTCTCTAGAAACTGAAGCGTGTCTTTCATTACCAAATGCCTCTGAAAATTCTTGCAGGGTTTTAACCAAACGATGAGGCGATTCATAAAAGATCATCGTTCGGGTTTCACTTTTCAGATTGTTTATAGCAGTTTGCCTTCCTTTTTTTTGCGGAAGAAATCCTTCAAAGCAAAATTTATCGCAGGGTATTCCTGAGTTTACCAATGCCGGAACAAATGCAGTTGCACCGGGGAGGCACTCTACTTCAATATCGTTTTTCAAACATTCCCTGACTAATAAAAAACCGGGATCGGAAATGGCAGGCGTGCCTGCATCGCTTACCAAAGCAATCTTTTGTCCTGCCTGCAGCATCCGAATCACTTCAGGAACGGAATGATGCTCGTTATGCTGGTGATGAGAAAAAATTTTTTTCTCAATCGAAAAATGATTCAGTAAAACTCTTGTCGTCCGGGTATCTTCTGCAAGAATCAGGTCAACATCTTTCAGAATCTTAATTGCTCTTAATGTGATGTCATCAAGATTGCCGATTGGTGTGGGTACAATAAAGAGTTTGGACATTCAGAGTAAATAAGATTACAAATATGAAAACTTACCCTGAATAATTCCCGAAACTGAAAATTAAAGTTTCAGAAATTTTCTTCTTAAAATAATTCCGTTACGTGCTTTGATCTCTACAAAATAAAATCCGTCAGATAAAAAATGTACATCAAGTTGTTTTTCTGATGTTCTTCTGTAAAGCATTTGCTGTCCCATATCATCTAAAATCCTTACGTACTCAATGGGATTTCGATCACCGGAGTTCATGTTGATTTTATCCTTTACAGGGTTGGGAAAGACAGAAAATGCTTCATTATCTACACGCAACATGTTGATGGATGAAAAGGGAACAAAGTAAACTGTATCAAGTTGTAAAGAGTCGTAAGTGGTAGTGGGATCGTTCCCTATACGCGGCCATACTACAACAATATTATTTCCGGCACGATAAGTAGCCGAGGTAAATGGGTAATTGCTGACAAGAACATAAATCGTATCATTTCCCACCAGGTTCTGAATAAAATAAGAGGTATCTACCAATTGGAGCGGCTGGCTAAGCAGGGTTGTATCGGTATTCAATAAAAAGATTTTTAAATACGCATTTACTGTCAAGGGCGAACTGTTGACATTTCTTACTCTGAAACCAAGATTTCTTGTCTGATTTTCATAAACAGTATCATTCGGCCATGTGGGAAAACTGTCAACTGCATAAATTTGTAATTGCGCCTGCTGGGCAAAACCTTTTTTAGAAAAAATGCCAGCAAGAACCAAAGCGATTAATAAAATTCTTTTTGTTTTCATAACACTGTATTTTTAGAAGCATACAAAACTAATTAAACAATTCATTTTGCCACTATCGAAATTTCAATTATCTTACGCGCCTGAACTCTGAAAATATGGATATCCTCAACCAGATCATTAACGGAATGAATAAGGAACAGATCCGTTATTTCAAATTATATGCATCGCGTTTCAGATCAGAAGCACGAAAGGACCTCGCCTTGTTTGATTACATGCGCAAGTCAAACGACAAATATGATGATGATAAAATTTTCAACAAGCTGTATAAGGGAAAAGAAAAAAATGCTTTTTACCGCCTCAAGAACCGGTTGCTGCTGGATATTAACAAAAGTATCACCATCCAGCATTTTGATGATGAGGAAACCATTCATGCTTTTCACCTGCTTGGATTAGTCCGGTTTTACATCAACAGGAACAATGTGGATGCTGCACATTATTTTTTGCGTAAAGCTGAATCAAAAGCAAAAGTCATTGAGAACAATGAATTGCTTGATTTGATTTACGGTGAATTCATCCGCCTTTCTCATGAAAAAATTTCTATCAATCCCGAAGTGTATATTAAAAAAAGAAAAGAGAATACTGAGCAAATCAACCAGCTCAGGGAAATTGATGATATTCTTGCGGCTGTTTCTTACCGGCTGAAGATCACACAGAATTTTGCTGCAGATGAAAACCCGGTTTTGCCTTTGCTGCAGAAAACAGCAGATGATTTTTCGCAGGATAAAGAATTAAAGAAAAGCCATAAACTGCGCTTAAAGCTGTATCATGCCGTAAGCCAGATATTGCTGCAGAAGCGCGATTATGCTGCACTCGAAGATTATTTGCTCAACATTTATAAGGAGTTTAATAAAGAAAAGCTTTTTAATAAATCCAACCATGATACCAAGCTGCAAATGCTCACTTATATTGTGAATGCACTTTTCAAAAACAACAAGCTGAAGGTTTCATTGAAATATGCTGAAGAATTGCGAAAAGCTATGGAGGAATTTCATCACCTGCTATATGACAAATATATTTTCTTCTATTATAATTCGCTTGTGATCAATTATTCAATTGTGGATAAAACAAAAGCTATTTCCATTTTGGAAGATTTGCGCGACAACGAAAAAATAAAATCAAATACTTTTTACCAGGTTTTTGTTTACCTTAATCTTATGCTCCTTTGGTTTGACAAGCAACAATATCCTAACGCTATAAAAAATCTGAACAAATTATATATGCTCGACAATTACAAAACAACCGATGTTGCGTTGCGATTTCGGATTGCCGTTGCCGAACTAATCATCCGTTATGAATTAAAAGATTTTGATTTACTCGAATATAAGATCAACCAGCTGAGAAAAGATTTTAAAGAATATCTCAAGCAAATAGAAAACGAAAAAGAAAAAGAATTCATTACCATTTTAAAATCTATTATCAATTCTGCTGCTTACATGCAGGATAAAAAACTGCTCAATCGCGTAAAGCTTTTTGTGAATCTGAAAGACGAAGCCCCCTCTGAAGACAGGGAGATTATCAATTACAAAAACTGGCTCCGCGAGAAAACAAGAATGAACCTGAAGGGGTAAGAAAAATTAAAAACAACGTTTTTCTTTTCATTAACCTCTTTTATTTTTGGGGCTGATTTCAGCTTTATCGTAAGCAGAAAGGTTATAATAGGAAAGTTAATTTTCTTAAAAATAAATCGCTTTTTGGGTTTCCCGTTATTCGTTACGAAGAACGGGATTTTTTTTATTCATCGTTTATTTAACTCATGTCCGGAATAAAAATATTAAACTTGGAAAAATATAAAAACTAATAAAACCTTAGAAAAACTAAATGAACACAACTATATACCTTATTAGCTTAGTGCCAACGTGTGCAAAAAAAATGAGGTAATAAAATAACGCAATATGAATAAAAAATTCTTTTCTGCCTGTAACTCCAAAAAAGATTCAGGTTCTTATTCTGACACTCCATTGTTCCAACGTTTATTCCATTCCATTACTTTTACACACTATGAAAAAGCATATTGCCATTTTCGCTTCGGGCGAAGGAACGAATGCCGAAAATATTGCCCGCTATTTTTCAGATCATAAAAATATTGAAGTAACAATAATTTTATCCGATCAAAAAAATGCAGGTGTTTTAAAACGCGCTGCAAATCTTAATATCAGGGTTTGTGTATTCACTACCCATGAGCTGAATGATACAGATGAAATAGTACAACTGCTCAAAGAATTAAAAATTGATTTGATTGTGCTGGCAGGTTTTTTAAAATTAATGCCTGAAAAAATTATTCATGATTTTAAAGGACGCATTATAAATATACATCCTGCATTACTTCCGAAATTTGGAGGAAAAGGAATGTACGGTATGAATGTTCACGAGGCGGTTTATAATGCAAAAGAAAAAGAAACCGGCATTACTATTCACCATGTAAATGAAAAGTTTGATGAAGGAGAAATAATTTTCCAGGAAAAATTTGCTGTGGATGAAAAAGATACTCCCGGTAAAATTTTAGAAAAAATAAGGCAGCTGGAGCTGGAGCATTTTCCCGGGGTGATTGAAGAAATCTTAATGGAGCGCTGATAAAGCGATCTGACTTATTAAAGCGAATTTTTTTATCCATTCTTTTCCAAATCATCACCATAATCCGCGTTCAAATCATTAGTCGCTTAACTCAATTTTATCCTATTGTCTTTAAGCCATCCTGTCAGAAAAAATGTGTCCGCGTCAGTTTGAAGATCGCCCGCGTACCTTAGTAGTTCATCTCCGTCATATAGGAGATCATCTCCGTTATATGGAAGATCATCTCCGTCCTATGGGAGATAATCTTCGTCATATCGTAAACTATATCCGTCATATTGTGAAGTATCTCCGTCATTTTGTGAACTATTTCCGTCATATTGCAGATTAATTCCGTACTATTGCAGATCAGCTCCGTCATAGAAAAGTTTAAACAAAGTACCGCAGGACATTCTCCGGGCAGTAACTTGGGATTTCCATGCAAAAAACTAATAAAATCATAATATGAGAAAACTTAACGAAGAAGAAGCCAAATTAATTATTACTAAACCGATCGGACGGGTATCACGGTTCAGAGTTGAAGCTATTAATTTGAAAGTGGGCGAATACCTGCTGATTGAAAAAAAAGAATGGGACTGGAAATCGGCCACACCAAGTGTGATGTGCCGCAGGGTGGAAAAGCGGTCTGCATTAAGATTTGATTGCAAACGTATGCTGGATGATACCGGCTGGCTGATTAAGAGGATTAAGTGAAAAAAATAATTAATTATTCTTTTACAATCCGGCTAATATATAAGTATGATTT
>JBDSOU010000292.1:0-6550 GCA_039914625.1 Bacteroidia bacterium
TCATCGAACGGAACCATGTTTTTATTTACAGTAATGTCTGCTTTTACAAGCGCATTCTCTGCCTGCTTGCCTGTAACATTTTTTGAACGGAGGTCAATCAACATGCAATGATTATCCGTTCCGCCTGAAATTATTTTGTACCCCAGCTTCACAAATTCTTCTGCCATTGCTTTTGCATTTTTTATTATTTGCATGCAGTATTTGAAATACGCATCGCTTAATGCTTCTTCAAATGCAATGGCTTTTGAAGCAATGACATGTTCAAGCGGTCCGCCTTGCGTGCCGGGAAATACCGCACTGTCAAGTATTGCTGACATCATGCGGATTTCTCCTTTGGGCGTTTTTAATCCGAACGGATTTTCAAAATCTTTTCCCATCAGGATCATTCCTCCACGCGGACCGCGCAATGTTTTGTGAGTGGTGGTAGTGATAATATGGCAATGCGGAACAGGATCATTCAGCAAGCCTCTTGCAATTAAACCTGCAGGATGTGCAATATCAGCCATCAGCAATGCACCGCATTTATCTGCTGCAGCTCTGAATCTTTCATACTCCCAATCGCGGGAATAAGCCGATGCACCGCAGATAATTAATTTTGGTTTTTCGCGAACGGCAATTTCTTCGAGCTTGTCATAATTCACTCTTCCTGTTGATTCTTCAACACCGTAAAAACAGGTTTGATAAAGCTTGCCTGAAAAATTTACAGGACTGCCATGTGTCAGATGTCCTCCATGAGAAAGATCAAAACCCAGGATTTTGTCACCGGGTTTTAACACCCCAAGCATAACTGCCGCATTGGCTTGTGCGCCTGAATGCGGTTGAACATTCGCCCATTCGCAATTGAATAATGTTTTTGCACGATCAATGGCAAGTTGCTCTATTTGATCTACAACTTCGCAGCCTCCGTAGTATCTTTTTCCGGGTAAGCCTTCTGCATATTTATTTGTAAGACAAGTGCCCATTGCCTTCATGACTTGTTTGCTTACAAAATTTTCGGAGGCAATGAACTCAAGTCCCTCGCGCTGGCGTTTTAATTCCTTTTTTATAAGGTTAAAAATGATAGTGTCTTTTTTCAAATTATTGAAGTTTTGGTGATTGATTATTGATTGGGTGACTTCAGTGTATTGTTAAAATGGTTGTAATTCTTAAAAGGCTTCCTCCTGAATACATGCAGGGTTGAATATTAAATTATTTTCAGCTAAAATCAATTTCGGTGCTGTCGCCAATGTTTAAACTTTGGCTTAAGCCTTTTAAATAAGCATCGCTGCCGACAATTGACTGGTGAAGCACGGCAGTTTCAAGCTGCGAGTAGGAGCCGATAATAGAATCTGAAATGATGGAAGATTTAATTATGGTATTTTCTCCGATAGAAACATTTGGTCCGATAATAGAATCAGCAATATCGCAGTTTTCTGCAATGATTGTAGGTTGGATGATGATGGTATTTTTGAAATGGAATTTTTTTATTTCATCCGCATTCAAACGTTTTAATAAAATGGCATTGGTTTCGAGCAGGTTTGTTTTGTTTCCGCAATCAAACCAGTTGCCGACCTGGAAGGTGGAGAATTGAATTCCTTTTTCGATCATGCGCTGAATGGCTTCGGTAAGGTTAAATTCATCACGTGTACGGACATTGTTTTTCATCATCCATTCCAATGCTTCGAAAAGTTTTCCTGCTTCGCGGATAAAATAAATTCCTACCAGCGCAAGATTGGATTTTGGAATCAATGGTTTTTCGGCAACTTTTATTATTGCTCCTTTGCTGTCCAATTCAACAACTCCGAAATTTCGCGGATCTTCCACTTTTTTTACGCCAAGTAAAGAATTGGGCTGATTGAGTATTGATTTTAAATCATAATCAATAATAGTGTCGCCAAGAACAATTAATAATTCTTCATCAGCTTTCACTTTATCTTTTGCAAGCCACACTGCATGTCCGGTTCCTTCGCGTGGTTCCTGAACTACAAAAGAGGATTTCAGCTTAGGATATTTTGTATTAACATAGTCTTCAATTTTATCGCCAAGATACCCGATGATAAAAATAAAATCGTTGAAACCGGCATCAATTAGGTAATCAACAATGTGTGATAATATTGGTTTTCCGGCAACGGGTACAAGGGCTTTGGGCTGCGTGTGTGTATGGGGACGCAGTTTGCTTCCTATCCCGGCAACGGGAATAATGATTTTCATACTTAGGTTTTGGGTTGAGAGGGCAAATTTAAGAAAAGGGATTGAGTTTGTGGTATGGCATTTCCGAATACGCGGGAGGCGGACAAATTATCGATAGTTTGAAGTTTTATCTGCTTCATTCAGGTTATTTATAAAAACTTAAATTTGCAAATAGATTATCAAAAAATGAAACAACTTACTTATAAAATTCTTCTCAACAAAGAGCCTGAAGGCGGATATACTGCTACTGTTCCGGCTTTGCCCGGTTGCATTACTTATGGAGCAAATGTGGAGCACGCAATTACTATGGCTAAAGAAGCTATTGAAGGGTATATAGAAATTTTGAAAGAAAAGGGTGAAGTGGTTCCTGATGACAGCAATACGCTTGAATATTCTATCACCCTCGCTTCCTGAATTCTTATGAGTAATATTCCTTCTCTTACTCCTAAGGAGCTTATAAAGATTTTAGAACAAAAAGGATTTGTATTAAAAAGAATAAAAGGTTCCCATCATTTTTATCATAATAAATTATCAAATAAAATAACTGTTGTTCCCATGCATTCCGGAACTTTGCCAAAAGGAACTTTTTTTGCCATTCTGAAACAAGCAGGTATTGATAGAAATGAAGTATAAAAAATCATTTTTATTGTATGAACAAATTTCTCAGATTTTTAAAATTCTCCTGCTCATTTTCATTTCAGGATTCGGAATAATCGGTCTCAATTATAAAATAATTTCTTTAAGCACTCATAATTTAATTTATTATGATGTGGATAAGCTTCCGTATTTTGATGTTGTTCTTGTTCCCGGAGCTGGTGATTCAATAAATAATAAGACTTTTAAAGGAAGGATGAATGCTGTTGCTGAAATTTATAATGCAAGAAAAATAACTAAAATAATTGCAAGCGGCCGAAATGATTTGCCCGGTTATGACGAACCCGGAGATATGGAAACGGCTCTCATCATAAGAGGAATTGATCGCAATATTATTAGTAAAGATTACGCAGGAAAGCGCACTTTTAAATCCATTGTAAAGGCAAAGGCGGTACTTAAAAAAGATAGTGTTATTATTGTGAGCCAGAAAGCGCATCTTGAACGGGCATTATTTATTGCGAAAGCTGAAGGGTTGCGGGCAGTTGGTTATGTTGCCAGAGAAAATTATTATGTGCCGTTCAGGAGATACGGAACCATTTACGAATCACTGGCGCGTTTAAAGTGTGATGTGGATTGCCTGAAAATATTATTCACCGATGAATAAATTCCTATAACCAATTATTTGTTACCAAATTGCAATTACCCATTATCAAATTCCAATTTTCAAACTCTGAATTTCCAACTTCTAACTTCCAACCTCTAACTTCCAATGACTAATCGTGTTACTGAATTATTAAAAATTGATTTTCCAATTATACAAGCGGGAATGATTTGGACCAGCGGATGGAGGCTTGCTTCGGCTGTTGCCAATGCAGGCGGATTGGGTTTGATTGGTTCGGCTTCAATGTATCCTGATGTGTTGCGCGAACATATTCAGAAATGTAAGCAGGCTACGCAAAAATCATTTGGTGTGAATGTAGCACTGCTGTATCCGGACATTGAGAAAATCATGAATATTATTGTTGAAGAAGGTGTTCAACTTGTTTTTACTTCGGCAGGGAATCCGGCAACGTGGACGCCTTTTTTGAAACAGCATAACATAACTGTAGTACACGTTATATCCAGCTCAAAATTTGCGAAAAAGGCTGAAGATGCTGGGGCTGATGCTGTGGTAGCGGAAGGTTTTGAAGCAGGAGGTCATAATGGACGAGAAGAAACTACTACTATGTGCCTCGTACCATTAGTATGCGATGCTGTGAAAATTCCGGTGATTGCCGCAGGCGGCATAGGATCAGGAAAAGCGCTGCTCGCTGCTTTTGCGCTGGGTGCCGAAGGGGTGCAGGTAGGAACCCGTTTTGCCATGAGCACGGAATCTTCGTTGCATCAGAATTTTAAAAACAGGGTACTTGAAACAAAAGAAGGAGATACCATTCTTACTATGAAACAACTAACGCCTGTGCGGTTGATTAAGAACAAGTTTTATGAAAAGGTAAAAGCTGCCGAACAACGTGGTGCAACTGCTGATGAAATGAAAGAACTACTCGGACGGGCGCGAGCTAAGAAAGGAATGTTTGAAGGAGATTTAGATGAAGGCGAACTGGAGATAGGACAGGTGGCAGGTGCTATAAATGAAATTATTCCTGCTGCTGAAATAGTGAAAGAGATTTGGGAAGAGTTTTTGGAAACGGGGATGCGGTTGGGAGCTTGATAGGGTTCGAATAACGAATCTGTACGAATTTACGAATGACAAATGATTTTTAATCTTTGCTGAATTTTTTTGAAACGATCATGTTCTATTCGGAATATTAAACTATGTTTGATGAAAAATATAGCTGATGAAAAAAATATTTCTTTTTATATTAATTGCAATGCAAACAAATAATTTGTTTGCTTCGCATCAGGCAGGAGGAGAAATAACGTGGACCTGCCAGGGAACATCGTATGTATTTCACGTAAAATATTATCGTGATTGCAATGGAATTCCCGGACCTTCTTTAGTTTCCTTAACTACTACCGTTCCGGGTGTTCCCGCAATTCTTTGTAATTTAATAAACCAGATTGATATTAGCCCGACAGGAACATCCGGCTCCGGAAATGCACCTTGCCCAACATGTGCCGGTGCTGCAGGAAATCCGGGAGCCGTTGAAGAACTCAACTATCAGTCGGCTATTATAACATTGCCCGGCACACCACCCGCAGGAGGATGGGCATTTTGGTATGGCGATTGTTGCCGCAGCTCTGCGTTAAGTAATATTTCCGCTGGCGGAAGTTGGGGATATGCTTTGAGAGCCAAAATGTATCCGTTCACCGGATTTGTTGCCGGGCAATGCACGGATGCTTCTCCTTTTTTAGCTGAAAAACCAAGTGTTCTTTTGTGCACAGACTACCCGGTAAATTATAACAATAATGCAGTTGATCCCGAATTGGATTCTTTAATATATTCATGGGATTCACCTATTGAAGATGTTCCCTATCCCTGGACACCGGCAATTCCTTTTTGCTGCGGTTATAGTGTAAACAGCCAATTTCCGGGAACGCCAACTTTAAATATACATAGTGGTGAAATAACCTATACTCCTTTAATGGGTGGATATTTTACAACCGTAGTTAAAGTTAGTGCTTATAAATGCAATGTATTGGCATCGGAAATCTGGCGCGATGTGAATATCACGCTTATTAACGGATGCACAATTCCGGTAGCTGGTAATCCACTCAATAATCCTCCTTTGATAACCCCGCCTTTTACCGGACCGGGAGGTCCAAATACTGTTTACGAAAGAACCGTTTGTGCAGGCGATTCAGTCGAGTTTACTTTACCGGCATCTGATTTTGATATTTTTCCGCCTGCAAATTTGCAAACGTTAACACTCAATGCATCAGGAACCCAATTCGGAACAGGATTTACAAGTGCAACAGGCGGATGTCCGTTGCCGCCATGCGCTACTTTAACTCCTGCACCACCAGTGAATTCACCGGGAGGATTGCAGGTTAATTTCAAATGGGTAACTTCAGTGGTACATCTTATATGCGATCCGACCTATTATTTTTATTTTAATACAAAAGATAATTATTGTTCAGCGCCTGCTATTAATGACCGGGCTGTGGCAATTACGGTGCTTCCGCCAAACTGCAGCACTACAGGGTTAAATGCAACTTCAGGAACGTTGCCTATAGTAACTATATATCCCAATCCTGTTGGAGAAAAACTAATTGTTAAAACAAATAATAGCGAATTATCAGAAATCGTTCTGTTCGATATGGTTTCGAGAAAACTTTTACAGCAACAGTTTAAAAATGCTGTTTCTTTTAATACAGAACATCTGGAAAGAGGAATTTATCTATATGAAGTAAGAGGTAAAAACGGAGTGTTAAAGAAGGGGAAAGTTGTGAAAGAATAAATTGCTAATTACCAATGAATAATGTTCAATTTTCAATTTAGCTATCCTTAAAACTTTTGTGAGAAAATTAATTGTCACGAAATGAAAATTTGGTAATTGGTAATTGGTAATTGAAAATTCGTAATTAACTTCCTCCCCGATTTATTTTATATTTGCCGAAATTACTCACCTCAAAAAATCATTTATCATGAAAAAAACTTTACTTGCTTCATTTATCATTTTTACATTTTCGGTTTCAACGTATGCGGTCACTTTAAGCGCTATCCGCAGCATGTACACGGGCACCACGTTGGTTTTACCTGCCGGCACCATCATTTCGGGAACCGTAATTGCTGACACTGCCCAGCACAATACTAATTCACGAAATGTTATCCTGCAGGACATTACAG